>NZ_AXBJ01000004.1:0-279155 GCF_000473345.1 Rhodanobacter sp. OR87 | reverse complement strand
CCGTGCTGGAGACAGGGGGCGGTCGCGCCGCGACCGAGGTCAAGGGAGCGCGCTGGGTGAACGTGGTGCTCGGCAACGTCAAACGAGCGATCAGCGGTTGCTACCACGCCATGCGCCAGGCCAAGTACGCGCGGCGCTATCTGGCCGAAGCCGCCTACCGCTTCAACCGCCGTTTCCGACTTGCCGAGCTGCTGCCGCGACTGGCGCGCGCCATGACCCTGTGCAAGCCTTGGCCAGAGACGAAATTGCGCGCCGTCGACAATTTTCATGGCTGAGCGTCGTCGCTAATCAGGTGCCAGAATGAATGCGTATACTGCCATTGGCCGAAGCCAACGTCGCCCAGAGAAGCCCTTGAGCCTGAGTATCTCTGTCGTCATTCCTGCCTACAACGCGGACAAGTTCATAATCCGTGCACTGGCCAGTATCGAGAGCCAGACGCTCAAACCGGACGAAATAATTGTCGTCGATGACGGTTCCACGGATCGCACGGCGCTTCAGGTAGAGGAATTCGCACGCCATTCGAAGTTGGCGCTCATGTTGGAGCGCCAGCCGAACCGAGGGTCTTCGGCTGCGCGCAACAACGGGATCCGCAAAGCATCTGGTGAATTGATTACTTTCCTGGACGCAGATGATCTGATCTACCCGACGTTTCTGGAACGCACAGTTTCGGGTTTGGCTCGATTTCCCGATTGGGCGGCGTGCTTCAGTGATCGGGATATTGTGGACGTGGATGGCAAGTTCATCTCCCACGACCTGGATCATCCCGTGTTTCGGAAAATGGCGAAAAAGACCATGGGAGGGGGCTTTGTCGAATTGGAGAGCGATGGCCTGTTTTCCAACATGATTGCGGGTAGCGTCATTCCGATGACCATCACATGCCGCAAATCGTGCATTGATGCTGTTGGCGGCTTCGATGAGACGTTGCTTTTCAATGAAGATCGTCTGTTCTTCCTTCAACTTATCAAGAGGAAGGGAAAACTTGGGTTTTTTGAAAAATCATTGGGTGTATGGCAGCGGCATGCGGAGAACAAGACCAGTACTTCCAACGCGATCAATGCCATAAAGTATTCGGACCTGATATTGCAAAAACTGGTTGCTGGCGAGAATGGTCTTAATCTCTCACCAACTGAAATTAGCGACGTGCAGACCGCGCGGCGAAGATTGGCTTCCCAGTGGATGTACGCGGCATCCAGCACGCGGTCACGGTCCACCATCGCTCTCGGTCATCGCCTCTTGACGGAACGTCGTATAACTGTGGGATGCTTTTTGAAAGCAATGGGACGCTATATGATTTCCCCGCCAAAAGGTTAGCTGAAGACATTGAGTGGGCCGTGTCCAAGGCAGCGATCGCCTCCGTGATCGCTGCCTTGGGAAAGAGTCCGGCCTCGCAGGTGCATCGAGAGCGGAGTCCCGTCATGCGCAGAATCAGGAGAAGTCCGCTTTGAGCTGCTCCAGCTTCTCCATGAGGCGGTTTGAGGCTTCGTCGAAAATACTGTCCTTGCTCAGCGTCAGCGAAGGGTTTTTGGTCAATCGTTCGAACTGTATGATGAAACTTTCGATTTCTTTGTTTGTGCTCTTGGCAGGCGGTGGTGTCCAAGTCGTGGAACCAAGACCGACCTTGCAAAGGGATCTTTTGGCAACGATCTTGAGCCTGTCGGATTTGGAGTAATTGTAATCGGGATCCCACGCGCCCTTCAGTTGGGCAGGGGAGTATTTCAGAGCAAGTGATCCAGCCCAGTCGTGCCACTTTGGCTGGAGGATATGGTCATACAGCACGACCGGCATCCAAGGTATTCTGAAAGAGTCCGCCAAAATGGCGCCGTGCATGGCCTCTGCAATGATTGCCGACGACCTGGAGATCTCCTCGAGTACGGTGTCGACATCCTTTCTTGGGTCGATATAGCGTATGCCGACCTCTCGACAGACGCGTTCCCAGTCCAGGTTCCATGCGCTCACGTGATGAGGGATGAACGCGATGCCGGCTCGTTTCGGACCGTTTGGGCGGAACACGGTGGGAGCTAGCGCCGCTGGATCCGTTATCGCATATTCGTTAGGGAGTCTGAGCCTTGCGGCGGTTAGGGGGCCACGAACACAGTAAAACTTCCACTTTTCGTCCACTGTCGGCAAGGCGGAGCCATAACCTACGCCGGACCCGAATACGATTTTGTTGGGACCTGCTGGAATGTTGTTGTTTAGCAATGTCCCTATTCCAACAAAGATCTCGGAGTCGTCGTCATCTATTATGTCGGGTATCAACTTTGACCATAACCAAGGGTTCAGGTCGTCGCCAAAATTTCCATGCTTGTCAATGTAGTAGTAGAGCTTCATGGCGGCATGCACTCCTAGTGATCGGCAACGCATTTCAAGCTCGAGCGCAAATGGCTCGCAAGGCCTGATCGGATGACGTCAATTTTGGTGATCGCATGGCGAAGTCTGCGCACGGTCGCGATGGCGTGGCGCCTGGACGCGTGAGGCGATGAAGCAACTGTACCAGCAACTTGGGACCGATCCATGCTCCTGACCTTGCCTCCGCTGGCCCGCACCACGCCGCGCATTCGCGCCGAGCTGTGCGCTGCTGAGCCGGCCGCGGAACGCTATGCGAAGTTCCACGACGACTATCCGCCGCAACGCTCTCTCGGACACCGAGCGCTCCGGCAGGAAATGGCGCCATGGAGTCCGGGACGCCCTGATTTTTTCGTCAGAAAATTGAATGACCAAGCGGGTCTTGATAGAGCAGCGTCGCCAGTTGACAGCTGAAGGATGTTTCGACCGATCACTCACCTTCCTGCGAGCTCAGCGCCATGCTTTGGCTTCATCCATGGGCGAACAGATGACTTCCTGGCAGAGTTCGTGATGAGCGCTCCGAACCACGGGCGAGTAGAATCGAAACATCATCGGGGTAGTCCGCCACAATAAAATGTCATCGCGGTATACGAACTCCATGCTAGCAGCCAAGACTTTTTTCGAAACCCCATCGGAGCGTCTTACTCCACGCATGGAGGAGGACTTTTTCACCTCGCTGATGACGAGAAACAGGACCTACAAGACTACATTTCACGATCGCTTCTCCGACATCAATCCGTATCTCCAGGAGTATCTCCTGCACCATGCGCCACCGACGCTCAGGGTTCTGGACGTCGGGATTTCTTCCGGCATAAGCACAGTCGAGCTATACGATGATCTGAGCCGGGGCGGGCGCGAAGTCGAGGTTGTCGGTACCGACATTCTGATCGACGCCTTCTTGGTGAAGGTGTTTCCACGGTGCTACGCGTTGGTCGATCCCGGCGGATTTCCGCTTCGGTTCGATTTTCCCTTTGTCACCATGAAGCCCTGGGTGACGCGCCGCGATTATTACAACGGGCTTTTCATCTTGCGCAAGTTCATCAATACATTATTCACTCATCAGGTGCATCGAATGTTGCGTAATCCGGACGACGCCCGGATCAGTGAAGTGAAGCTGGTTACCCCACGAGCGCTGGCCAAGTCTGGTATCACCGTGTGCACCGATGATATAAGCAGGTACAACAGTGAATTCGAGGCAAGATTTGATTTTGTTCGTGCAGCTAATGTGCTCAACAGCGGATATTTTTCTCCCACGGTCCTTTCGGCAATGGTAGCGAACATCGGGTGCTACCTGACCGAACCCGAGGGCAGTCTACTGGTGGTGCGCACACATGAAGACCGTGCCAGCCACGGAACCCTGTTTCGCAGGGGGAATGGTCGGCATTTTGAGGCGGTTCACCGGTTTGGATCCGGGTCGGAGGTTGAAGATATTGTGTTGCGGGTGGAGATACCGACGAAATGACCTCGCCGTGAAGCGGTCATGGGTGAGCGGTGTGCTGCAGCGGAACACGGATAGACTCGGAGGGAAGTCACATGATCGCAGCGTGGACAGGAACGGCGGTCGTAACTCATCGACGGTGAGGTCATGGGCCTGAATGTGTCTTCCTTCGGTTGTGTATCGGCACGCGACGCATATCCATGCTGAACGCACTGTCGGTATTCCTTGTTGGCGGCGATTCCGACGGGCAAACCCGCGCGGCACGCTCGTTGGAGCGGCAACGGTTTATCCGTGCCACGCAGATCGAATGGAACGGAGGCAGCGTTGTCGCGTGGGGGCATCCGGAGCAACGGCGAGTCGAGGATTGCGTCGTTCAAAGCCCATTGGGGGCAGCTTGCTGCGTCGGTCCACTGTGGTTTCGCGGTTATTTCGGCCGGCAGGCGTTGGCGTCACTGCTCGACGAAGTTCGCGCGACGGGGCGTCTGGAAGAAGGTTCGCTGCGCGGCAACTTTGCGCTGTTCCTCGACACGGGCGAACAAACTTGGCTGTTGAACGACGCTTTGGGCTTCATACGCATTTACACGAGTGCAGATGGCTGTTTTTTCAGTACTAGCTGGCTGGCTGTCTGCGCTTATGGGCAGCGCGTCGAACCTGACGCCGCCTCGGCGATTGAATACGTACTGCTGGGGGCGGCGCATTCATGCCAATCGGTCGCGCGCGGTGTCGACCTGCTTCCCCTCGGGCGTGTCCAGGATTTTCGGCGCCGCAGTACGTGGCAGCGCTTCCCCCGCGGTTTCGAGGTGCAGGCGCCTGAGTTCCACTCGTTGGACGAGGCGGTGGAGGCCATCACCGGGCATCTGCGCACGACTTCGTCCGAGGTGGCATCGGCCTTTCCGGGTCGGGTCAATGCGGCTTTGTCGGGCGGTTTCGATTCACGCCTGATTGTCGCAGGGTTGCTTGATGCCGGTGTGCGGCCTCGGCTGTTTGTATATGGCGATGCCGACTCCGCCGACGTGGCGGCAGCCCGGACCGTGGCTGCTGCGGCCGACCTCGCGCTCGAAGCAATCGACAAACGCGCGATGAATCGTGGTTTTCCGATGCCTGACATCGAAGCCCTGGAGCAGAGCGCGCTGTTCTTCGACGGCCTGCCCAGTGACGGCATCGATGATCCGGGCGCCGACCGCCACACCCGCTTGCAGCAAACTGCCGACGGGCGCATTGCGCTGAATGGTGGCGGCGGCGAGATCTTCCGCAACTTCTTCCATCTGCCGAACCGTGCCTTTGCCGCCCGTGACATCGTGAGAACCTTCTATCGCGGCTTCAGCCGCAGCGTTTTTCGCGACCCCGATGGCTTGGCGAGTTACGAAGCGCGGCTCGCCGCGTCGATGCGGAATATCGTGGGCATGTCTGAAGTCGGGAGCGAACGTCTGTCGCGCGAGCAAGTGGAGCTGCTCTACCCTCTGTTTCGCTGCCACTACTGGATGGGCCTCAACAACAGTGTGGCGGTACGCCACGGTAACTACGCGACGCCGCTGGTGGATCTGGAGTCCGTGCGCTTGGCGCTCCGGGTGCCGTTGCGCTGGAAGAACGCAGGGGCCCTGGAAAGTCGCCTGGTCGCCGCACTGCATCTGGCCGTCGCTGCGCAACCTTCGACCTATGGCTTTCGCTTTGATGCTGGACCGGGCTGGAAGGCACGACTGGCCGAGTGGACGACGTGCGCGCGTCCCGCGCGGCTGCGCCCACTGATCAATGCCACACGCCGGAGTCTGCAGAATATGCGGATAGCGCCTGCGGTGTGGCAACGGTACCGTGCGTTGCTTCCAGGCGAGTGGCGCATGGACTCGCTGCTCGACCTCATTCAGTTGACGGATGAGCGTGCTTTGGGGCGCGCTCTTGCCGTCGAGGTCGTATGGCGGCGGCTGCTCTAGTGCTCAATGCGCGGCATCCTGCGCATGAGGTTCGGCGGCCGAAGCGCGCAGTGTCGGAGCAAAATCTGGAAGACAATCCTGATTGCATCGGACCAAAGCAATGGCTGCGCCAGGCGGGCGCCCTCGCTAGAACGGAGATCGGCATGTCATTGCGGCACGAGGCGCGGCATGACGGCGAAATTGGGATAGTTGTTGTAGGCGGTGGTGCCGCTTGGCTTCACGCTGCGCGACTCGAAAAGATTCCAGGCCTCGTGTGCTTTGGGCACGGCACTATCGGCGGCGGCGGCCAGCCCGGTCTGCAAATTCGCCGGATAACCCGTTGCCGAGTTTGGGTATCCATGCATCTTGCCAGCTTGCCACGGTTGCTTCTCCAGCGTTCCCATGGCGGTCACCATGGCCGGCGAATTGCAGGCCAGTCCGACTAGACTCGGGAACGTCGCTGCGTATATGGCACTGTGTGAGGGCAGGTAGGTCTTCCCAGTGGGATCGGTAACCACCAGCGTGTAGGCGGAAGCTTCCAGCCAGCAATAGCCCTGGGTTGGATTGGCTTGCCAGTCCGTCATCAAACCGATCTCGAACTTCGCCAACCAGTCGCGCAGCTCCGCGGCTCCCGCAAAACCGAGCTCCGCCGCGTGGCCTGCCGACCAAGTGAAGAAGCTGTGCATCCATGGCGCCATCGCGTTCCGGGTGCCACCTTGCATGCTGTAGCTGTGGCCACTGTCCAGCAGCCCCAGCGGATTGGCGTTCGGATTGTTGGTGTACTTCTGGTTCCAGTCTGCCAGCGAGTTCTCCACATCCGCTTTGAACTCGGCTTTCAAGGGGTAGTCATCGGGCAACAGCCACGCCGCATCCGCCATCTGGCGCAGCGTCCATGCCTTGCCACGCACTTGGCTATGACTTTTGTCGATCAATCCCCTCGCATAATCGCGATACTCCGCGCCTGACCAGATCTCGTTGAGCGAGGCCGCAAACGCCAGCTCGGACATGTAGTAGTACGAACCGGTCACCATGTATGGCACGTAGGACTGTGCCGGCTGGTGCGCGTTGTCCCACAGGTTCGGGTTACCCGTCCCATATGAGGTCGATGTGCAATTCGTCACCACGGTGTTGTTCACGCAGGTTGGCAGCAGATCCCGCCGGTAGGCAGCAACCTTGTCCCGGTGGGCCGCAGACCCTGTCAACGCCTGCTTTGCAACGCCATTTGCGTAGGTCCAGCCCACTGTCGTGACGTTAGGATGTTGCTGGATGCTGACTGGCCAGCCGGTCGCCTGGTCCCGGTAATGGATGCCATAGGCGCCGAGCGCATCTGTGTTGGCCAGCATCCAGTTGTAGGCCCGCACATCCGGGTCGACGATGTACACGCTGGTCCAGCGCGGCAGTGGCCCAATCGCTGCCTGTGCCCCGGTCATATGCATCTTCTGGGTCTGATCACAGTGGTCCAGCGGCGCGCAGGTCTGGCGCAAACTGGCCAAAAACTTCTCGTCAGGCTGCAGTGGCATGTAGCGGGACACTGCCTTGCTCGCCTGAATGTATCCGGTGTCCTGCTGCAAATAGACTTGTGGCTGGACATGGTTCCACCACAGTACCTGGTGCCAGCGCGTGTAGGCGTACTGTGTCAGTGCGGGGCTGGTGTAGCTGGCACTCCCCGACGTCAGGGTTGCCGTGTACTGCGGCTGCGCCTGTGGCGAAAACGCATCGGAGTTCTCGACGATGATGTCGGTGCGCACCAGCCCGACACTGCCTGGTACCGTTCCCGCATATGCGCGGACTGCAAAGTAGATCTGCAGGCTGGGGTTGGTGGTGCCGTCGGAAGCCGTCACCGGGCCGTTCACTACCCACTCGCTCGCCAGCGGACCCGACAGCCACACATTGCAGTGGCGGTTCCACGGCTTGCATGCATTCGTGTTGTTGGCCGTCTGCAACAGTGCGCGGGCATTTGCGGCGTATCTGCGGCCGCCGATGTCGAGCGATACGTCGGCGTCGTAGTTTGTCGCAAGCAGTTGCGACAAGCTGATGGGCTGGTCCTGTCCGGTCACCGTTGGCGATGGGTTCGTGGAAAGCGTCAGTGGCAACGTTGCATTGCCCGGCAGTGCCGGAACCATCGCCGTCAGCACCGCGTGGCGCAAGCTGCCGTCGGGATGGGTAGCCTTGCTGTCCACCTGCAAGGCTACCGGCTGCCCATTGAGGGTGGCGGTAACCGTGACGGTCCTGCCCCGGGGTATGTCGCCAGCCTCGAAGACCTGGCCGAAAGTGACGGGAACATGGGTCTGCGCCTGCGCGACTGTGCTGATCACGTTGTCTGTCACAACCATTCCCGCTCGCGCCGGCGCCGCGTCGAGCATCAGCACGCAGCTTGCGCACCCGCACAGCATCTTCACAGCGGCTTGGCCAACCCAGCTGCCTTGGTTGAAGCGTCCGGCTTGCTCGCTTATATGCATGGGATTGTGATCCTGCCACCTTATGATGCCGCTCCGGATGTCCCGGTGCTAGCCGCATTCGAGTCAGGCCGCCTCGACATATGCGGCCTGTGGCTGACGATGTGGTTGCCCCCACGATGTCGCCGATCCGGGCGAGGATATACATGATTTTGCGTCACCGTGATGTGAGTTGCCGTTGAGAAAGTCGCTCCCCGGACCGGATCGCAAGTGGTTCGAGGCTGCCTTCCAGTCATGAATCGGCATCGCCCATTCCTTGCCGATGCTGCGCAGGCTCATGTTGCCCCACGCCTGCTTTGGCCCATCGTGTCTCCGGATCAGGCAGCAGTGGCCTGATCGCGACCGGTTTGCACAAAATCCGGGACACGCGCCTCAAGCCAAGGTGCCGCTTCAGCTGCCGCTTTCGCTTGGTCGAACTGCGGCGGCGACTGGCGCGCGTCGTGATCCTGTGCAAGCCTTGGTCAGGGCCTAGTTGCGCGCCGTCGACAATTTTCATGGCTGAGTGTTGTCGCCAATCAGGATTCGCAATGAAATGACGATACTTGTCCTGCAGATCGTGATCCTGTGCCTGGTGGCCGCGGCCATCGTGCTCTGGGCGTTTTATTTCCCGTACCCGTCGCCGCTGATACGGCGCTGGCTTGCGCCGCGCAAGCGCTGGCCGGAAACGCAGATCCGCACATGGCTGAAGCGGGGGGAGTTTCAGCGTGCGTTTCTACGCCACTTTTACAGTGATCCGGAGCGCATCGCGCCTCCCGGCAACGCCATGCTGGCTCCGGCAGACGGGCTGGTGACCAGTGCGCAGGTACAAGGCGGAGTGCGCTATCTGGTGATCGCGCTCAGTTTCTGGGACATGCATGTGCAGCGCAGCCCGGTGTCCGGTCGGGTGCTCGCCGTGGAGTCGCACGGCGACGGCTTCATGGACGGGGAGGGAAGGGAGTTTGCTTTTCTGCGCGAGAAATCCTGCCCGGTGCAAAAGCGTCTGGTGATTGGGACGGGCGCCGGGCAAGTTGCGGTGCGCTTGATTACCAGCCTGGCGGCGCGGCGTATCGAGACCTGGGTCCAGGAGGGCGAGGAGATCAAGCGCGGCCAGCGGATCGGCCGGATCCTGCTGGGAAGCACGGTGGTGCTCGAGCTGCCGGCTGCGGTGAACCTGCTGGTGCATACGGGCGATCGCGTCTGGGCCGGCGAAACGGCGGTTGCAGAAGGCGCGACCTGCCCATGAATGACTTTCTGTGGTCGTCCGGTCATCTGGGTTGGGGCGTTTTTGCGCTTGCCGTTTTCACCGGCCTATGGTGGTTGCTGAGCGATCTGTACTGGCGCCTGCAAAACATCCGGATCAGCCGGCTTCTGGTTACGCTGGCCATCGGCTGGGCTATCGGGGCCGGGCTGATTCTCCTCGGCTTTCGTATCGAGTAAGAGTGCGAGGCCGCCGATAGCTTGCACCTACTTGGCGCTGGCGCCGGTCAACTCGCGATACAACTTCTCCGCGGCCGGCTTGCCCTGGAAATCGGCACCGGATTTTTGCAGCGCCACCAGCGTGCTTCGCGCGCCGGCATGGTCGCCGGTGCGCGCCTGGGCCACGGCCAGGTGATACTGGATCGCCGGTGCCTTGGGCGCTGCCTTGGCCGCTTGCAGCAGGATCGGCAGCGCGGTCCTTGGCTGGTTGTGCGCGACCAGCGCCCAGGCATAGGTGTCCGCAATGCCCGGCGAGCCAGACGCCAGTTTGTAGGCTCGCTCCGCCAGTGCCAGCGCCTTGGGATTGTTTTGCTCCGTGTAAATCCAGGCGAGGTTGTTGAGTGCGTCGATGCTGGACGGATCGGTCTTCAACACCTGCTCGTACTGCGCGGCAGCCAGCGCGTTCTGCGTGTGCTTCAGGTAGTAGTCGGCCAACAGCAGGTGGGTGGCGTTGTCGTCCGGATGTTTGGCCAACCAGTCGCGCAGTACGCCTTCTGGAGCGTTGGCGCCGCTTTCGTTCAGCGCGAGGAAGCTCTTGACCACCAGTGGCCGGTCGTACTGCAGCTTCAGTCCTTGCTGGTAGGCCTGGGCGGCTTCGCGATAGGACTTGTTCGCCATGTACAAGTCGCCTTCCAGCGTGAAGCCCGCTGCCTTGGTGGCAGGTTGCTTCTGCAGCATTTGCGCGAGCGCAGTGGCGCCCGCCAGATCATGGTCCTGCGATTTCAGCAGCGCCCGTAGGACCACCGCCGTCACTTGGCCCGGATCGGCCTTGATCACCGCATCAAGATTGCCTGCGGCAGCCTTCGTATCCTTGCCGAGGATCTGTGCACGCGCCAGATTGGTGCGGTACAACGGCACCTGCGGCGCGAAGTTCACGGCTTGCTGCAGCACTTTCAACGCTTCGCCGTGATGGCCGGCATTGAGTTCCGCCGCCCCGAGGGCATTGAGTGCCGCCGGGTTGTCGGGGCTGGCAGCTACCAGCTGTTTGGCCGTGCTCACTGCTTCGTCGTATTTGCCGTCTTCGCCGTATAGCACCACCAGTGCGATATACGCGGTGGGGGACTTCGGCGCCGTGTCGATGGCCTGCTTGAATCGCTTGGCGGCTTCCGCCCTGTCACCCTGCAGCGCGGCGAGCTGGCCGAGCGCGGTCATCGCCGCCACGTTGCGCGGGTCCTTTCTCAATACCGTTGCGTAGCGGCTGGCAGCAGCTTCGTGATGGCCCTCCAGTGAATCCAGGCCACCCAAGCTCAGGAGCGCGGCAAGATTTTCCGGGTCCAGCTTCAAGGCCTCGGCGTACTGGGCGCGTGCTTCGGGGCGCCGACTGGCCGCGACCAGCGCGGTTCCGTACAGCAGGCGCGCGGCGCTGTCGCGCGGATTGCTGGACGCATAGGCGGCCGCCACCTTGACCGCTTCGGCCGGGCGTTGCTCGCGCACGTAGGCCATGACCAGCAGGCTGTTGCGCCGCGCCTCGGTGGAGCTACTGCCCGCAGGAATATCCTGCAGCAGGTTGATCGCTTCCGCTTCATTTCCGCCCGCGATGGCGTTGCCGGCGCGTGCAAACAGGGTGTCGGACGGAGTGCCTGCACTGGTTGCGGCGGCTACCGTCCCCGGTGAACGGGCATTCGTGGCGGCAGATTTCTGCAACAGCGCCAGCAGCTCGGCGTCGGACGGTGCGCCCGCTACGGCCGGTCGAAGCATGTCCAGCGCCTGGCGCGAGCGGCCTTCACGGTAGAGCGTGAGCGCCAGCAACTTGCGCACATTGGCGTTTTTCTGGTCCATGCCCATGGCGTTGCTGAGGTACATTTCCGCCTGGCTGTAGTTGCCTTGCGCGTAGTTGACCGCGCCCATGAGCAGTTGCGCCTGGGCGTTGTCCGGGGACACCTTGAGCACCTGCTGAAGCTCGGAAACGGCGTCGTCCAGATGACCCTGCTTGTACAGCACCACGGCGCGCAGGTAGTGCAGGTACGGGTGCTGCGGCAACATTTTTTCCAGCGTCTGGATGTTGGCCAGCGCCTTGTCGAACTGGCTTTGCTGCGCCTGTGCGTTGGCCAGCCGGGCCAAGGCGTAGAAGCGCTCTTGCGGCAGCCAGTCGGGGTTCTTGAAGCCCATCACCTTCTGGTAATCCGCTTCGGCGCCGGCGAAATCGGCGTTGTCGAACGCCAGATCGCCCTTCGTCACCCAGACCTGCGGATTGTCTGGCGCGGCGGCCAATGCCTGCTGCACGTACTTGCCGGCGGCATCCGGATCGCCGGCGATGACCGCCAACTGGGCCAGTCCCACCAGCGCACCCGGGTTCTTCGGGTCCCCCGACAGCACGGCCATGTACGCCTGCCGGGCCTGGTCGAACTGCCTGAGTCCGCGATAGGCGTCGCCCCGCAGCACGGCTACACGCGCTTTGGTGGCGGCCTCGTAGGGCTTGTCGGGAGTCAGGGTTGCGAGTAACTGGTCGTATTGGCGTGTCATCAGCAGCGCCCGGCCCATGGGTACCGCCCAACGTTCTGCCGGCACCCCGTTCGCCTCGGCGTTCTGCAGTTCGCTCAGGGCGTCCTTTGGATTGCCGAGCATCAGCGAAGCTTGCCCGAGCAGCAGCCAGGCCTCGCCGTTCTTGGCATCGCGTTGCAGGACCTTCTTGGCCTCGATGTACGCCGCGCGATATTCCCCGTTGGCCTGGTATCTGGCGCCGGCCTCGACGCTGCCGTGTCGGCTGCCAAGGCCGCAGCCGCCCAGTGACAAGGCGGCGCACAACAGCGCCAGGGCGCAACGAACGACCCGCGTGTTCAACCTGATCAAGCGCATATCGTCACCCTCAGTTCGCCACGCGCGGCGCGCGGGGTCAATCTGCATCGGCAGGCTTTTTCAAGCCATGCTTGTCCAGAAGATCGTAGAGCGTCGGGCGGCTGATCCCGAGCAGGCCCGCGACATGCGAGAGGTTGCCGCCGGCCTGGGTCAGAGCCCGCTGGATCGCCCTTTTTTCGGCATCGTTTCGTACCTGGCGCAGGTCCAGAATATCTCCGCCGGCCGCACCAAGACGCAGCTCTTCCAGGTCGATCTGCTTCCCGTCCGCCATGATGACGGCGCTGTTGACGGCGTTCTCCAGCTCGCGCACGTTGCCGCGCCACGGAGACGCCTCGATGGCCTTGAGCGCCTTGGCAGTAAAGCCATGGACTGCGCGGCCGTGGCGGCTGGCCGCCTGCTCGAGAAAATGCCGTGCCAGGGGCGCTATGTCGCCGGCGCGTTCGCGCAGCGGCGGGAGCCGGATGGTCACCTCGCTGACGCGGTAGAACAGATCCTCGCGGAAGCGCCCTGCGCTGATCAGCGCGGGCAGGTCCTGGTGCGTCGCGCAGATGATGCGCACATCCACCGGAATCAGTTCGCGGCCGCCGATGCGCTCGACCACCCGCTCCTCCAGAAACCGCAGCAGTTTGGCCTGCAGTGCAAACGGCATGTCGCCGATCTCGTCGAGCAGCAGGGTGCCGTTGACGGCCAGTTCGATCTTGCCCCTGGTCTGCTTGTGCGCGCCGGTGTAGGCGCCTTTTTCGTGGCCGAACAGCTCGGCTTCCAGCAGGGTTTCAGGAATGGCAGCGCAGTTGATTGCCACGAACGGCCCGTCGCGCCGCGTACTCAGGCGGTGCACCGCACGCGCGAACACCTCCTTGCCGGTGCCGGTCTCGCCGAGCAGCAGGACGGTGGCGCTGGAAGGGCTGACCTTCTCGATCAGCCGGTAGGCGTCGAGCATGGCTTCACTGCTGCCGATGATGCCTTCGAGTACCGTGGACGACTGGCTTCTGAGCTTGCGGTTCTCGGCCTCCAGCTCATGCACCCGGAAGGCGCGATCCACGATCAGGCGCAGGACTTCCAGTTCCAGTGGCTTGGAGCAGAAATCGTAGGCGCCGCAACCGATGGACTTGACCGCATTGTCACGGTCGCCGTTGCCGGTGACCACGACGACCTTGGTGTGCGGCGCGTCCTGCAGGATTTCCGCGATCGTGGCGAAGCCCTCGGTGGTACCGGTGGCGTCGGGAGGCAAGCCCAGGTCCTGCAGCACCACCGCCGGTTCATGGCGGCGCAGCAGGGCGAGCGCGGTTGGTCGATCACCGGCCATGACCACGTCGTAATCCTCGAAGCTCCAGCGCAGCTGGCGCTGCAGGCCGACATCGTCCTCGACGATCAACAGGCAGCGCTGCTTCTGACTCATGGCGCGGCCTGCGGCTTGCCGGCCACCACGGCGGCCCCGGCGGGTTCGGCCAGCGGCAGCTGGATCGTGAATACGCTGCCTTGGCCGGGGGTGCTGTCCACATGCATCGTTCCACCCAATGAGTGCACGTAAGCGCGAGCCTGATAGGCGCCGATGCCCATGCCCTTGCTGGCCTTGGTGGTGAAGAACGGCTTGAATAACCGGTTGTGGATGAAATCCTCGTCCATGCCTGCTCCGTCATCCTCGATTTCAATGGTGGCATGCCCGGTTTCGTGCCTGACTCTCAGCGTGACATGGCCGTGGGCCTGCGCTGCATCCTGGGCGTTGCGGATCACGTGCCCGAGCACGGTGGCCAGCTGATCGGTATCTGTCTGCACCCACAGCTCATCCGTGGCCGGCAGGTACTGCGGCCGTGGCGACTGCGCGTGGCACTCGTCGAGCGCCTTGTCGAGCACCGCCGCCAGTGGCACGCGGCCGTGTCTGGTCGGCGCTGCATCGCCGCGCAACTGCTCGAGCAGGCGCGAGATGCGCTGTACCGAATTGGCCACGGTCGCGAGCATGTCATCCACGAACGCCGGGTTGTGCCGGTGGCGCTCGGCGTTCTGCAGCAGCAACGATTGCTGGGCCGCGAGGTTCTTGAGGTCATGCATCAGGAACGCGGTGAGCCGGTTGAAGCCTTCGAACTGGCGCGCCTCGGCAAGGCGCCGGGCATCGACCGCCTGCGCCAGGATACCGGCCACCTGGCTGCCGGCTGCCCGCAGCAGATCGATGTCCTCCCAATCGAACGCGCGACGCGCGCGTGCGTGCGCCAGCACCACGAAACCGACGAGCCGGTCTTCCAGCACCAGTGGCACCAGCAGCCAGGCGTGCGGCAGGCCGGTCAATTCGGCCGGCGCCCGCAGTTGTTCGTCGCCCAGCGGCGGCGGTTCGCTCAAGTCGTAAATCCACCGGCGCGTCTGCATGAGCCCGAACGCCGGCACGCTGGCCGGAAACTTCAGGCCGGCTGGCGTTGGCATGTTCCAGCGCGCTTCCGCCACGAAGTCGTCGGCGTCGTCGCGCGTGAACAGGGCGCCGGCCGGGCTGTCCATGATCTGCGCGATCGCGTGCACCGCGCGCTGCGGCAACTCCGTGTCGCCGGCGGACAGTGTCGCGGTCAGGCGCAGCCATTCCTCGCGATAGTCGTGGCGGAAGCTGAAGAAGTTCTTGTGCAGGAATACCCGCAGACGCGAGCGCGCCTGGCCGGAGAATGCGATCAACAGTACCAGCAACAGCGCGAAGCAGACCAGCGTGATTTCCGCCACCCGGCCCCAGTCGCCCCCGTACAAGCGCACGTAATAACCACCGATCGCCGTGGCGATGATGTACAGCGCGACCACCAGCAGGCTCGTGGAATAGAACACCGCGCGTCGCGACACCCCCACATCCAGCGACCACTGCGGGTTGCGCGCCGCCGCCACCAGCAACAGCGGCACCAGCAGGGCATCGATGAAGCCGCGCGCCGCCCATGCGCTGGCGTTGAACTGCCGGTAGAGCACTGCATAGGAATACAGGAAGATGCCGTAGGCGAACAGCAGGCCGAGCGCGATCACCAGAAACTTGAGCGCCCAGCGTTGTTCCCGTTGCACATTGCGGTAGATCTGTTCGAGGAACACCAATCCGGTGAGGGCGAGCACCAGTACGCCGACCAGCGGTACGTTGACACTGAACGGCAACCCGGCTGCCTGCGCCAAACCCGTCAGCGGCCCCAGGCAGTAGAGCGCGAGCACGACCCAGAGTGCATGCGCGACGACGTGCAGGCCACGCAGCATGCCGGACATCGGCCAGGTGCTGAACAGGGCGCTTACGAAGACGATCCAGGCGCCGTAGTGCAGAACCTCGGCCAGCAGTATCCAGTGGACCGCCACCGTGCGCTGCCACTCGGCGTAAGCCAGAAACACGCCCCACAGGATCGAGATCATCGTGGCCAGGACCAGCAAGGCCCCGGTGCGCTGACCGCGCCAACCGGCGCCCAGCAGTGCCGTACCGACGAGAAACGCGGCGGCGGCGGTCAGGTAACTGGCGATGATGATGACGTGCATATCTGGACGATCCCCGACGTGCAACGCGGTTGTCTGCGCTCAATCGGGCATATGTCCGCTCCCGGATTCAGGCATTGCCCCGCGTACGCTGGTGGGCGGTTGCGGGAACTGCCGTTGCTTCGGCAACGTGGGGCGGTGCGCGCAGCAGGCGACGGCGAATGTCGGCCGCAACGCGTGCCGCGGTATGTCCGTCCCAGAGTCGGGGCTTGCGTCCCTGCGGCCAGCGACCGGCGAGAATCTCGTCCACCGCCGGTACCAGCTCGGCGGCAGTCACCAACCGGTTGGTGCCCTCCGTGATCGTGATGGGCCGCTCGGTCGTGGTGCGCAGGGTCAGGCAGGGTATGCCGAGATAGGTGGTTTCCTCCTGGATGCCGCCCGAATCCGTGATGGCCAGGTGCGCACCGCAGACCAGGTTCATGAAATCCACGTAACCGAGTGGCTCGATGACTTGCAGGTTGGGCGCGTCGGCCAGTTTCGAGCACAGGCCGAAGGCTTCCAGATTCTTGCGGGTGCGCGGGTGCACCGGAAACACCAGCGGCAATCTGGCCGCCATGCGGATCAGTTGGTCGACCAGCGTCGTGAGCGGCGCGGGCGTGTCCACGTTGGAGGGGCGATGCAGGGTCACCACCGCGTATGCGCGATTCTCCAGCCCGAGTCGGCGCCGCTCCCCACTGGCGTCGATGCGCTCACGCATGAGTTCGTAGGAATCGATCATGATGTTGCCGACGCGGGTGATCTTTTCCGGTGGCACGCCTTCGGCGGCGAGATGTTCGTCCGCGTCCGGCGACGGCGTCCACAGGATGTCCGCCAGCGTGTCGGTCACCAGCCGGTTGATTTCCTCGGGCATCCGGCGATCGCCGCTGCGCAACCCGGCCTCCAGGTGCGCGATCGGAATGTGCAGCTTCGCGCCGACCAGGGCGCAGGCCATCGTTGAATTGACGTCTCCGACCACCACGACCAGGTCCGGCCGATCCGCAGCGCAGGCCTCTTCGTAGGCGAGCATCACGTCGGCGGTCTGTTTCGCGTGGCTGCCGCTGCCCACGCCCAGGTGCAGGTCCGGCGGCGGCAACTTCAGGTCACGGAAAAAAGCCTCCGACATGTTCTGGTCGTAATGCTGGCCGGTGTGTACCAGTCGCAGGCGGCACCACGGCTGTTCGTGCAGCACGTGGAACAGCGGCGCGACCTTCATGAAATTGGGTCGCGCGGCGGCGATCAAATCAATCCTGAGCCGCTGCATGACGGGACACCCCCCGGTTCCGTGGTGGCTTGAGTGTAGCAAGACGTTGCCGCATGCCGGCGTGGTTTTGCGTGAGTAAACCGGCTTGCTTGCGGGTATCTGCATTTGCGCGTTTTTCGGCGTTCACGCCGTCGTAACTTCGCCGCTGGCGGGTCGAGTCCATCGGGGAGATTCCCCTGTATCGGGTCATGCGGGAAAACCAAAAAGTGACTCGCCAATGGGCCCCTTACCGGCGCATGAAACGGCGGCGCGCCACGGACAGGAGCAAGCGTTGCAGCGGATTGTTGTTGCCCCCCGGTCGCCACGTGCGGGCGAGCTTGTTGCGGTAGGCATCGAAGTGCAGGCCGTGGGGCGCCGCGAGCACCTTGCCCCTGCCCAGCAGGATCTTCAGCGCCTGGGTGCCGGCTATCCCGGCGCAGATTTCGCAGGCCATGGGCGTCGATGGTCCCCGATGGTTGACCAGGTCCACCGCCGACGGGTCGACCAGATAGCCTTGATGCAGCACGGCGGGCGCCAGACCGACCATGAAGCGCAGCAACTGCTCGTCGAGCGTTTTCCCTTCCAGCCGGAAATACTCTTCGAATGTCATCTGCCCCGGCAGGAACACCAGTACCGCGGCGCCCATGCCCAACGGCGCGGCGGTGATCGCCGGAATGCCGCGCTCGGCGCACAGGGCAAACAGCCTGGCGCGGATATCGAGCACGAAAAAATCCAGTCCGTCGACGTACAGATCCACCCCCGACAGGAACTGCTCCATGTTGTCGACGGTGACGCCGCCGGGGAACTTGTTGATGTCCAGATCCGGATTGATGTCCCGCGCCATCCGGGATACCACGTCGACCTTGGGCTGGCCCACGGTCGACAGGAACGCCCCGGCCTGGCGGTTGAAATTTTCCGTGCCGAATCGGTCGAGATCCGCGAGGTTGAACGACTGGATGCCGAGTCGGGTCAGGGTCAGCAGATGGCTGCCGCCAACGCCGCCGAGTCCGGCGATCGCCACGCGCCTGGAGCGAAGCTTCGCCTGCTCGGCCCTGGTGATCCAGCCGATCGTCCGGCTGAATGCCGTGGCGTAGTCGAACGGCTCGGGCGTGACCGGTGCATCAGACATCATGAGGCATCTACTCTCGACCTTGCTGCTCAGCGCGGTTGCTGAACCGGGGCGGCAACATCGGCTTGCCTGGAAGCATTGCCGAACGTTGGGGCGGCGGCGTTGGCTCGACAAGAGTGACTGCGTCGGGAGTTTGTGCGGGTCAGGTGGATTGCCGCGTGAAGGACAAGCGCTGCGTGGCCAGCCAACCGGTTCGACGCAGACGTACGATGGATGGCGCCGCTTCCGCAAGCGGCGCCATCCATCGCAGAACTGCACACGTCAGGAGCCGCCGGCTCTAGACGCGTCCGTCAGCCTCTTTGCCGCGACGCCGTACGAGCAAGCCCAGGAAGGCCAGGCCAAGACCCAGCAGGCCCATCTCTCCCGGCTCGGGTACCGTTCTGCCGATCAACGTGGCCGTGCCTGTAATCGGGTAGTGGCAGATATTGGCCGGATCCGGCGAGATGCCCGTGCACGTCCTGACTGGGCTGAACAGGAACTCCGAATTGAGCGTGAAATCCGCGAATCCGCCCAGACCATCGGCCTGCGTATGGGTCTGGAAGTAGGACGCCGCAGGACCTCCGGTCGCATCCAGAAAACCGATGCCGTTGGATCCGGTCAGGGGATTGGCCACCGTGCCGACGATCGCGGAGAAAAGCTGTGCCGTGCCCGCAAAGCCGAGCACCGCGCCGGTATGGCCGGACAAGGTGAGCCACGGCGTACCGATCCCGGCCGTCGTCGGATTCAGCACGTTGAAGCTGCTGGTGTTGTCGACGAAAAAGCTGATGGATCCAGGACTGAACTCAACCTGGTTACCGATGATGCTCGACACCGTGTACTGGAAGGTGAAGTTGAGATTGCAGCCCGGGCAGAACGTTGCCTCGTTTGTCCCGTTGAACGAGCCAATTACCCCGTAGCCCGTCAGCACGTTGCCGACGCCCGAGATACTCGATTCGCGGAAGTTGAGTGCCTGGACGGTCAGGTCCAACGGAGAGCTGGGATCCCACACGACACCACCCACATTGGTGGGGGTTGCAAACGTCGATCCGCTCCACGCACCCAGCGCCAGCGCGCATGCGAGGGCGATTCCGATGCTTTTCTTCTTCAACATGATGCTTTCCTCCACTGAGAAACAACCTGGATAACCGCAACGACAGTGGTACCCGATTGACGTCGCCCTGCGAGTTTTATTAAGCAACGGGCGTGCCATGAATATAAGACACTGTTTTGTATTTGTTTCTTCATGCTTGCCTGCCGAGTTTGCCCGGTACCTGTAAGGCATTCCGGCGCTATGCCGCGCCTGCCATGCGTAGAGCCGCGGGTGCTTCAACCAGATGTCGCTGCCATCGTGTCCCCGTGTCCGTCGCATCGGCATGGCACTAAGTTGTTGAATAGCAACATGTTCAAGCAATCGACCGTCCGTCGGTCGCCGGGGGTCGAACCCGCTTGCCGGCATTTCGCCGAGCGATCGCACGCCCTGGGGGGTACTGGCGTAGTTATTTGTTTTTAATGCAATTTATTTGGAGAGATCGACTGCGGGCCGAATTTGTAAAGGATTTCGACACAGGCGTAAATCACTCTCGCCCTTGCGGGAAACCGCGAAGCGAGGAAAGTCGCGGTCGACGTCTGTGGGTTGCGACGTTCTATCGCCGGTGCCTGCGGCAAGCCGCAGAGGGCGGGCGGAAAATGAGCTTGCGTCGGGGCCGAGGGCTATCGCAGACCAGCGAGGGTCTCGCTTTGCCAGGACTATGGGAGGGCGCCGAAGCTTCCAGGCGCTCGCCGCCCACTGCGATCACGCGGTGCGGATTGCGCATGGCCAAGCCGCAGGAACACGAGGCCGTACCCCGGCGCGCACAGGTCGTGCAGGGCCGAGCCCAGGCGCGAGAGCGTCTGCTGAAAGGCCGGCTCGACGGGTACGAACCCCAGGCTGAGAACTCCCGCCGCCGCATACGGCTGGACCGACAGCCCATCGAGGGTGGCCTGAAGCCACACGCGCTGCAAGGCGCGGCCGCCGGCGAGTACATCGGATCGCGCCGTGGACGGAATGACGAGCAGACAGAGTCCCGGCGACAGCCGGATGGGCAGCCAGGCCGAGCGCCACCCTAGGACCGACGCCGCGCCCAGCCGATTGAGCACGCTCATCACCGCGGGGCGACGCATCGCCTGAAAGGCCGGGCGCAACGGTGGCTCCACGGCGAGTGTCATTGGGGCCAGGCCTTCCTCGCAGGCGGTGTGCCAGCCAGCGGCAAAGCGGATACTCGAAAACAGTTCCGCGTGCAGCGTCGGGCTCTTGAAACGCAGCGTCTCGGCCTGCCTGATGACGCTTCGTGCGGCATTTCGCTCACGCGCTGCCTGTGGCCACCAGAGCCGCTGTCCTGGAATCAGCCGGGCTTGGGCGTCCAGGCGCGCCTGGGTAGCGGTGGTGATCGGGCCGCGCCAAGGGAAACGGCGATCGGTGTGACGCTGCTCGATGGCAGCAGCCAGCGGCTCGGGGAGGGCGCGCTCCCGGTCGCGGCGCCAACGGATGCGCGCGACCCACAGCTCGTCGTCGGGTTGCGGGAAGGGCTGCAGGTCCGCCACATAACCTAGCGACCCGGCGTGGATGATCATGTTTTCCAGGCACGCGCCGGCGGCCAGGTCACTGAGGACATATCGGGTATCGGATACGTGGCCGCTACGGCTCGCGTCGATTCGGAGGTCCAGGTCGTCGCCGCGCCATTCGAAACGCCACGGCTGCGAATTATCTGCCGAGGGCGCGGCGATGCCTGCACAAAGAATGCCAGTTTTCGTATACCGGTCCACGGTTCGCGTCTGTCCCGATATGGCAACTGATTTCGGCCGATTACGGTTTTGTGGGGCTGGCAATCAGCTTGCCCGCACAAGCATATTATTCATGGATAAAAGCATGCACCAAAATAGGCCATTTCAAGAAGCGAAACCAGTCTAGTTCGACTCGGAAAGTCGATTCGCCACCGAAATCCACTGCCGCTTCCACCCGCGCTTCAAGCTCAAGGCCGGGGCACGCGGGCTGGTGGCGGCTGCCCGGCGTGTCGATGCCCCGTTGCCGATTTCGACGTGGATTGGGGCCGATCCGGGCTCCTGGGGGCTTGTGCATATGGCGACGCCGTTCACACAACCATCGTACTCGAGGTTGTACAATCGGACCCAGTCCGCGGTACGTTGCATCTAAACGGCCGCTGCGCTGCAGGTTGCGTGGTGATGACACACCCACGGCACCGATACCCGTCTGGGACGACGTCGACAAATACGGAGCCAACTCCGTGTTGCCAAGAAAGCAGTATGCCTTGAAACAACGTGTCCCTGATCGGCGATTGGAACATGAATATAATCAGATCGGCAGAAATGCCCGAGACAGTTGTCGACATTACGGCGCGTCTCAATCGTTCAACAGTGCGCGGCAATGAACAGCCTTGTTCCTGCGCGACCAGTCTTGAACAGGTTGAATCGGCCTGGCGACTGGTATATGAGCGCTATACGCAAATGGGGCTGATTGACGAAAACCCGTATGGCCTGCATGCCGCTCCCTCTGCCGTGGGACAGCATGCATGCGTGATATGGGGAGCGGAAGGAGCGGAAGTCGGCTATACGATGACGCTGTTTCGTGACAACCCCAAGGGGCTCGCGCTGGACAGCGTATATGCGGGACCTCTGGGTGAACTGCGCCGAAAAGGGCGTCGCCTGCTGGAGGTGGGGATGCTGGCGGATCGTCGCCAGTGCGCATCACGTGGTGTCGCGGCCTTGTTCAGCATGATGCGCTGGGCCGTGCACTATGGGTTGCACATCGGCGTGACTGACATCGTCATCGGTGTGCATCCGCGGCATGCCCAGTTCTACGTGCGTTGTTACGGCTTCGAGCAATTCGCGCCACCGACAAGCTACCCCATGGTGCGGAACAATCCCGTGGTGCCCTTGCGCCTTCGCCTGATTGAGGGGCTGGCGAAAGACGAGTTGCCACGAGGTCTCGCTGATGCGCGTGACAATCCACTGCCCGCCAGCAAGTTCTCGCATCGCTTCGCGTTTGAGCCCGAGCAACTGCGTGGTTCCCTGGTCGCGGGCCTTTTGAAAGCCAGCTACGGTATTGATCCGTGCCGGACGGCCGGCACCGGTCTGGCGGGCCGCGGTCTCGCCTGGTCGGCAGCCTAGGTTGAGGTGTCCTCGCTGATGCGAGGATGTGAGCCAATCGGAAGTAGGGTTCCCTCAGCGAAGGAGCCCTGCGCGCAGAAGTCGGTGGCCCGGCGAGGAACGGGGCGTCCGCGCCTGACTGGCGCCGCCGCGGCGACCATGATCGGCCCGGCTACGCCCCGGCAGGCTCTCGCGTCGCCTGCACCTGACTTCACACAAGCGGGCCGGTCAGCTGTAACGCCGACGCAGACCCAGCAACAGTCCGACAAACAACAGGCCGAGGCTGAGCATGCCCAGCTCGCCGGGCTCCGCCACCGTCACCGGCGGAGGGTCGCCGCAGGGCCCGCTGCCCTCGGCGCCGGTTCCGTCCCCCGACACGATCCAGCCGCTGCAGTTGTTGGCGATGCCCTGGATGTGCGCCACCGATGACCAATTGCTGTCGTTCTCCACAAACGGATTCCCGGTCAGCGGGCTCGTGAACGTCAAAGCATAGGTCGCCGAATCCCCGATCATGAACCGGTTGCCCTGCGACCAGCCGAAGGCAAGGTTGAACATGCCCGGCACCGGGCCCGTATTGAAACCACCGGCCTTGTACGACGCGCCCTGGTCCGCGCAAGTACCGGCGGTGCAGGTGGCGCCAGAGAGGGAGATCGCCTGATTGAGATAAAAGGCCCAGCCGACGGTGGACTGTTGACTGCTCAGGCCCTGTATGAAATCCGGGCCGGTCGTGTGGGAGGACAGTACCAGCGTTCCCGTGTTCGAACCCGTCGAGGACGTGAACTCGGCAATGAGCCAGGGCGCAGGGCCATCCGGTGTGTTTCCAGAAAAAACGGTGTTCAGGGCAATGGTGGTCGAGATGGGGGTCGCGGCAACCTGCAAGGGCAGCACCGTCAGTGCTACCAGGGCAATGCCTGTCAGAGCCGGGATTCTTTTCATGTTGTTTGACTCCCATCGAGACTTGTCATCATCCGTAGCCAGGCAGCCCGGGATTTTTCGAACGCCTGTATTCGTCGCTACCAGCAAGCACACCTCACTAGCAGTTTTTTATAAGCACACTTCGGGCCAAACTCGCAAGTTATTTATTTTATTGCGTTTTTTATCAGTTTCCATCCATAAATACTGTAGTTTTGTAAGGTTTTCCGACAATCCCGCCGCTGGCGACATGAAACGCCCTCCTTTTCCCCTATTACCCGGAAATGGAGGCGGTCGACCAGGGATATGACCCTGTTGCGACGCCGTGCAGTGTCCGGACGGGCCACCTGCGCACCTGCTCATGCATGCGACCAGACTCGGCACTGCGAGTCGCACAACAGCACACCCCCCGTTGCCGGGGGGCTTATCCAAGTCGAACCCAGCAACGCTTCAGGCAAAGCGGCGACGCAAAGCCACGAACGCCCCGATCAGCAGCGCACCAATGCCCAACAGGCCAAGGGAGCCAGGCTCCGGCACGGAGGTCGAACGCCCGTTGTATGTCGTGTCGTCGATACCCCAGGCGTCGGTGGTCAAGTTGGTCAACGTGAGGGAGCTGAACGGCGACGTGTCGGTGAAGCCGAAATACGCGGCTCCCCCGTCCGCGTTGATCGCCGGCGTGAAGAGTTGGCTGGTGCCGTCGTTGAAGGTGACCTGGAGGGCGTTGGTGCCGCTGAAAGTTGTCTGCAGACCGGTCAGGAACGTCCCGAAGGAATACGTCGGCGTGGCAAAGTTGAAGGTGGCCGAGCCTCCGGCAAAGCCGAGCCACTGGCTGCCAGCGGAGGTCGTATTGAAGCCGTAGAGGTTGCCGAACGTGGTGTTGCTGATCCCCGAAAACCCGGACCCAAAATTCGGGCCGGTCAGGGTGATCGACACCCCTGGCGCGGCGGCGATGGGTGAATAGTAGCCGGTGGCCAGGCTCTCATAGGTGATCGTGTGGGTGGGGCCGAACACGGATGCCGCGGCGAGGAAGCTGGTCTGGGCGGCGTCCGAGTTGGTGAATGGGCCGGTCGTGGGCGCACCATCGTCCTGCCCGGCGAAGGTGGTGGTCGAAGCGTGCGCGGCCCCGATCATTCCGGCAGCGAACAGCCCCGCGAGGATTGCCGTACTCCAACGTCTTGTCAGCAGGTTCATGTGTAGTGCCTCCGTCGAAATGAAAGCCCCCCGGCACGTTTTGAGAGCACGACCTATGCCAAAAACGAAATGGCTTGTAGATCAGAGGGCTGATCGTCCGCGAGTGGGTTACGCGCCGAAAAATGTAAGTTTCTCCGACGATTTTCCGGACGCAGCATGGGCGGTGGCTGCTTTCGCCTGCTGCCGGAGAAATACCCGAATCTGGCGTACGCACATGATCCGATCCCGCCCGTTGCGGGGGGAACTTCCTGAAGTGAGGAACAGGTGGGGCAGGCGGACCCAGTCGGTATCGCGCACGTGGGGCACGCCCGGTTTTTGTACCCCAAGAGGACGGACCCGGGGGCTGGCGGAACAGCGGGGGAGACTGGCAGCGCCCAGTTAGATGCGAAGCGCGTCAGCCGATGGCTGGAAACCCGCATGAAATGGTGGCCGGGGACGGAATCGAACCGCCGACACGGGGATTTTCAATCCCCTGCTCTACCAACTGAGCTACCCGGCCGGGAACCTGGCAATCAGGGCAGCGATGAAGCTTGCCGATGATGCGTGGAGCCGCGCATTAGACCGAATGCACGGCTTTTCGTCAAGACTCGAGGTTGGGCGGGGTAAAGCCGGCGGCATGGTCGAAGTCGCCGCCGAACAGGAATTTCTCCATCTGTTCGCCGAGGTACTTGCGAGCCTTCGGGTCGAGCGGGTTGAGCCGGTATTCGTTGATCAGGGTGGTCTGGTGGGCCAGCCATTGCTGCCAGGCGGGTTTGGAAATCTCGGCGTAGATGCGCTGGCCGAGCGGCCCGGGCCAGGGGGCGAAGTCGAGGCCTTCGGCGTCGGTGCCGAGCTTGGCGCAGTGGATGGTACGGCTCATGGTTCGGATCCTGATGGGGCGGTCGCGATGCGGCGTGCAGCTTGCGGGGCGGCTCAAGGCTTGTCGTTGATCTGCAGCAGGAGGCTGCGCACCGGCGCGGGCAGACCGAGTGCGCCCAGTTCGTCGGCGTCGCACCAGCGCAGCTGCGGATTATCGGCGATGCCGCGCTGCGCTGTCGCGTGGTCGAACAGCAGCGGCTCGATGGCGAGCTTGTAATGGCTGAAGACGTGGGTGAACGGGGCGAGCGCCTGCGCGTCGTCGATCCGCGCGTGCTGCTGCGCGAGACGCCAGGCGCCGTCCGGGTCGCTGGCTTCGGGCAGGCTCCACAGGCCGGACCACACGCCTTGCGGACCGCGCCGCTCCAGCAGCACGCGGCCGCGGCGGTCGCGCAGGACCAGCATCACGGTGGCGCGGGTGGGGATGGATTTCGCCGGCTTGCGCCCGGGCAGCTGCGCGGTGAGGCCGTCGCGGCGGGCGACGCAGTCGGCGGCCAGCGGGCAGTCCGCGCAGCGCGGGCGCGCACGCACGCAGACGGTGGCGCCCAGGTCCATGATCGCCTGGGTGTAGTCGGCGACGCGCGCGGCCGGCGTGTGCGCCTCGGCGTGTTGCCACAGCTGCTTTTCCACTGCGCTGTCGCCGGGGTAGCCGTGGATACCGTGGTGGCGCGCCAGCACGCGCTTGGCGTTGCCGTCGAGGATGGCGAAGCGCAGCCCGTGCGCCTGCGCCAGGATCGCACCGGCGGTGGAGCGGCCGATGCCGGGCAGCGCGGCCAGCGCGTCGAAGTCGCGCGGCAGTTCGCCGCCGTGCCGCTCGACGCAGAGCTGCGCGGCGCGATGCAGGAAGCGCGCGCGGCGGTAGTAGCCGAGGCCCGACCACAGCGCCAGCACGGTGTCCTCGTCGGCAGCGGCCAGTGCGCGCAGGGTGGGCAGCGCGTTGACGAAGCGCTCGAAGTAGCCGAGCACGGTGGCAACCTGGGTCTGCTGCAGCATCACCTCGGACAGCCACACGCGGTAGGCGTCGCGCCGGCCGTCATCGAGTGCGCGTTGCCATGGCAGGTCCTTGCGGCCGTGCTGGTCGAACCAGCGCAGCACGCGGGGAGCCAGGGATGCATTCATGGCTGCTTTTTGCCGGCGGGTTTCGCCGGTGCGGCCACCGTTCCGGCCGGCGCGGGCACGGCGTCGCCGGCGCGGATGGCGAGACCCTCGATATGGATGCCGCCGGCGTCGAGCTGCGCGATCTCGGCATGGCCGCTGCCCGGCGGCACGCTCAATTGCGGCCCCTGCGGGTCGCCCAGCTGGCTCCACCAGTGCGCCAGCGCCAGCGGCGGCAGGCGCAGATCGGCGTGGTTGGCGGGGCCGTCGAGTTTCAGCGTGAGCAGCAGTGGGTTGCTCTGGTCGGCGGGGGTCAGCTGCAGCGAGACGTCGTACTGGCCGGCACTGGCCTGGTCGAGCTTGCCGGCAAGGCTGGCGGCGGCGTCGGCGGCGCCGTGCCAGCGTGCCTGGCCGGTGAGCGCGAGCGTCGTGGTGCTGCCCTGCGACAGGTGCAGGGTGATGTTGTTGAGCTGCAGCGCGTTGCCCTCGATGCGCGGCGTGGCGGACAGCCGCAGCCGCAGCGGCGTACCGGCGGCGGTGACGGCGGACAGCGCGAGCGGGAACGGCTGGCCGGAAATCAGGCTACCGGCTTCGAGCGAGACATTGCCGAGCAGCACCTGGTTGCCGCGCACCACGCTGCCGCGGCTGATGCTGACGCCGGTGTCGATGCGCGGGATGTTCGGCGGCGCGCCCTCGGCTTGCGCAGGCAGCACGGCGAGCCAGTCCTGCAGCGCGTCGAGGTCGACCCGCGGCGACTCGATCTGCAGTTGCGAGATCACCGTGGGGCCGCCGAGCACGGTATGCCACGGCAGCACCAACTGGCCGTGCGCGGCCAGCAGGATCGGCGCGCCGGCGCCTGCGGCATTGAGCGTGATGCCGTCCAGGCCCAGTGCCGGTCGCGGGAACAGGGTCGGGCTGGCCGGGCTGGCCAGGTTCAGTTCGAGCCCGGCGCTGCGTGCCTGGGTCTGCAGCATGCGGGTGAAGCGCTCCGGCTGCAGCAGGATGTAGACCGCGATCACCGCGGCGAGCAGCAGTGTCAGCGCGACGCCGCCAAGGGCCAGCAGGGTCAGCCGCAGTCGGCGCGACATGCGCTCAGCTCCGCCATTGCGGTTCAGTCATGGCCCGGCGCCTCGCCGCCGAGGCTGGCCGGCAGCAGGCCGTCGACGAACGCCGCGGCTTCGAACACGCGCAGGTCGGTGGCGCTCTCGCCCAGGCCGACGAAGCGGATCGGCAGGCCGAACTCGCGCGCCAGCGCGAACACCACGCCGCCCTTGGCGGTGCCGTCGAGCTTGGTCACCACCAGCCCGGTGACGCCGACGATCTGGCGGAACTGGCGCACCTGGCTGACCGCGTTCTGGCCGGTGGTGCCGTCGATCACCATCAGCACCTCGTGCGGCGCGTCGGCATCGAGCTTCTTCAGTACGCGGGCGATCTTGCCCAGCTCGTCCATCAGGCCGCCCTGGGTGTGCAGCCGGCCGGCGGTGTCGGCGATCAGCACGTCGGCACCTCGCGAGCGCGCCGCCTGCAGCGCGTCGAAGATCACGCTGGCGGCGTCGGCATCCTGGCCCTGCGAGATCACCGGCACCGCGTTGCGCTCGCCCCAGGTCTTCAGCTGCTCGACCGCGGCGGCGCGGAAGGTGTCGCCGGCGGCCAGCATCACCGCGCGTTTCTCGTCGCTCCAGCGGCGCGCCAGCTTGCCGATGGTGGTGGTCTTGCCGGCGCCGTTGATGCCGACCACCAGTACCACGAACGGTTGCCGGCCGGCCACCTGCAGCGGCTGCTCGACCGGCCTGAGCAGGGCCAGCAACGCCTCGCGCAGCGCAGCCAGCAGCGCCGGGGCGTCGGCAAACTCGCGCTTGTGCATGCGTTTGCGCAGGCTCTCTACCAGCTCGGTGCTGGCCTCGATGCCGACGTCGGCGCTGATCAGGGCGGTTTCCAGTTCGTCGAGCAGGTCGTCGTCGAGTTTCGGGTGACGCACGAACAGCGAGCCGAGGCTGCGCGCGAAGGCGCTGCCGGACAGCCGTTCGCGCCAGCTGCGCCTGGTCGGGGTCGCCGTTTCGGCGACGTCATCGCCGGCCGGCACTGCGAAGCGTTCGGTTTCGAGCTGGGTTTCCGCCGGCGCGGCGATTTCTGCCAGCGCTTCGTGCAGGGGGCCATCGCCGCTCTCCGGTGCGACGGCGTCGGCGGTTGTCACGACGACGGCGTGCTTCGCCTCCTTGTCGGCAGGCCCCGTTTCAGCGGGCTTTTTCTTCCAGAACTTGAGCATTGCGGGCGTGATTCGAAGACAATGGGCGGCATGCTAACACCCCAACCCGTACTGCCCGCTGAGGGTCCGTTCGCCGAGGGTACGGCGGCATGAACGACATGCGCCGGGCCGCGCCGGGGCGCATCCGCATCATCGGCGGCAGCCTGCGCAATTCGCGGCTGGAGGTGCCGAACCTGCCCGGCCTGCGCCCCACCGTCGAGCGGGTGCGCGAAACCCTGTTCAACTGGCTGGCGCCGGTGATCGACGGCGCGCGCTGCCTGGACCTGTGCGCGGGTACCGGCGCGCTCGGCATCGAGGCGCTGTCGCGCGGCGCGGCCGCCGTGCAGTTCGTCGAGCGCGACGCGCGCGCGGCGCAGGCGTTGCGCGCGAATCTGGCGCGGCTCAAGGCCGACGGCGGCCAGGTGGCGGCACTGGAGGCGGAGGCGTTCCTGCGCGGCACGGCACAGCCCTGCGACGTGGTGTTCCTCGATCCGCCGTTCGCGCTGGAGCTGTGGCCGGCGCTGGCGCGGCAGCTGGAGCAGGGTGGCTGGCTCGCCGCGCGGGCCTGGATCTACGTGGAGTCGCCGCGCGGCCCCGCACCGGCGCTGCCGCCGAACTGGCAGTTGCATCGCGAAGGCCAGGCCGGCGAGGTGCGCTTTGCGCTCTATCGGCGCGCGCTTCCGTTAAGCTAGGGTCAATTCCGCTACCGCCTTCCTCCGTCTTGTGAGCAAACCATTGGGCAATCCGCGCCTGGCCGTCTATCCGGGCACCTTCGATCCGATCACCAACGGCCATACCGACCTGGTGACGCGGGCGGCACCGCTGTTCGACAAGGTGGTGGTGGCGGTGGCCGACAGTTCCAGCAAGGGGCCCGGCTTCAGCATCGGCGAGCGGATCACCCTGGCGCGGCTGGCGCTGGCCGACCTGCCGAACGTGGAGGTGCGCGGCTTCGACTGCCTGCTGGCCACCTTCGTGCAGGATATCGGCGCCGGCGTGATCATCCGCGGGCTGCGCGCGGTGTCGGACTTCGAATACGAGTTCCAACTGGCCAGCATGAACCGGCATCTGATTCCGCAGGCCGAGACGCTGTTCCTGACGCCGGCGGAACAATACAGTTTCATCTCCTCCTCGCTGGTGCGCGAGATCGGCCGCCTCGGCGGCGATATCTCCGGTTTCGTGCATCCGGCGGTACAACAGGCCATGCGGCAGCGCTGGCAGAAGGGCCGGACCGGCCACAACAAGCAACCCGAAACGGAAGGTGACCACCATGCGTAAGTTCGTTCTCATCGCTGCCCTCGCGCTGACCGCCAGTCTGGCCTTGAGCGCCTGCGGCAAGCACGAATCCGCCGAGCAGGCCGGCCAGCAGGCCAGCCAGCAGGCGACCAAGCCGACCGATCCGAACGACACCAAGGCGTGGAACGCCTATCTCGGCCAGATCGTGCAGAACAACATGCAGGGCATGAAGGCCGACCGTCCGTACCCGTACCTGGTGCCGGCCGGCGATTCGGAGGAGGCGGTGGCCGGTCGTGGCCGCCAGCTGTCGAACGTGCAGGACACCGTGGCGCGCGGCGTGCTGCCGGGCAACATGCTGGTGTTCGCCGGTCCGGATTCGGCCAAGACCGCCGACCTGGTGGTCGCGGCGTTCAAGGATGCCAAGCCCGGTTCGTTCAAGGACGTGATCATCCTGTTCATCGGCGACCAGGCTGACCAGCAGCGCGTCGATGCCGTGCTGAAGCCGACCGGCGCCACGGTGCGTTTCGTCGCGATGTGAGAAAGCCGGAGCGAGTGGAGAGCAGTGGGCTGGGAGAGGCGGCTTCGCCTCCTCGCCTTTCCCGCTACTGCTCCCTCGCTTCTGTTTCGATCCCATGTCCCTGAAGATCCTCGACACCTGCGTCAATTGCGACGTCTGCGAACCGGCCTGCCCGAACAAGGCGATCTCGCTGGGCGAGGAGTTCTACGTGATCGACCCCGCGTTGTGCACCGAGTGCGTCGGTCATCATGACGAGCCGCAGTGCGTGGTGGTGTGCCCGGTCGAATGCATCGTCAGCGACCCCGACCACGTCGAATCGCGTGAACAGCTTGAACTCAAGTATCGCCAGCTGATGGCGAAGGAGTCCGCGGCATGAGGTTTTCCCTGAACTGGGCAGTGCTCTCGCTGAGCCTTCTGCTGGCCGGCAGCGCGGCGTTCGCCGCCGACGGCGCGCCGTCGGCGGCGCCGACCGCAGCGACCCCTGTCGCGCCACTGCGCCCCGGCCACGCGGCCGTCGCCAGCGCGAATTTCCATGCCACCGAAGCCGGCCTCGAAGTGCTGGCGAAGGGCGGCAATGCGTTCGACGCGGCGGTGGCGGTCGCCTCCACGCTGTCGATCGTGGAGCCGGAGAGTTCCGGCACCGGCGGCGGCTTCATGGCCGTGCTGCACCGGGCGAAGGACGGCCGCAACATCTTCATCGACGCGCGCGAGACCGCGCCGGCGGCGGTGAACCCGAAGGATTACCTCAACCCGGACGGCAGCCCGAACCGCGACACCGCGTTGCGCGGGCCGCTGTCGGCCGGCATTCCCGGGCAGCCGGCCGGACTGGTGCTGCTGTCCACTCGCTACGGACGGCTGCCGCTGGCACAGTCGCTGGCGCCGGCGATCCGCATCGCGCGCGACGGCTTCAAGCCGGACCAGCGCCTGCGCGGCGCGATCGCCGGCACGCAGAAGGACCTCGAGCGCTGGCCGGCCTCGGCCGCCAAGTACCTGCCGGGCGGCAAGCCGCCGGCGGAGGGCGCGACCTGGCGCGACCCGGACCAGGCGCGCACGCTGGAGCTGCTCGCCGCGCACGGCCGCGACGGCTTCTACCGGGGCGAGACCGCGCAGAAACTGGTCAAGGCGGTGCGCGCCGCCGGCGGCAACTGGACGCTGGCCGACCTGGCCAACTACCAGGCGAAGGAGCGCACGCCGATCAGCGTGGACTATCGCGGCTACCAGATCATCACCGCACCGCCGCCGTCGTCCGGTGGCGTGGCGATCGCCGAGATCCTCAACATCCTGTCCGGCTACGACCTGACGAAGATGGATGCCACCACGCGCGTGCACTACATCGTCGAGGCGATGCGCCGCGCGTTCCGCGACCACAACGACTACCTGGGCGACCCGGACTTCGTGCAGATGCCGCTGGACATGCTGCTGTCGCCGTACTACGCCGCCGGCCTGCGCCAGAGCATCCTGCCGGACAAGGCCACGCCGTCGTCGATGCTGCCGCGCGCCGAGGCGCCGGAGCCGGGCATGCACACCACCCATTTCTCGATCATCGACGCCGACGGCAACATGGCTGCGGTGACCTCCACGGTGAACTACACGATGGGTTCGGGCTTCGTCGCCGCCGGCACCGGCGTGCTGCTCAACGACGAGATGGACGACTTCGCGCTGGTGCCGAACAAGCCCAACGTCTACGGCCTGCTCGGCAGCACGGCGAACGCGCCGAAGGGCGGCAAGCGCATGCTGTCGTCGATGTCGCCCAGCATCGTGATCGGTGCCGAGCGCACCGCGGTGATCGGCTCGCCCGGCGGCTCGACCATCATTACCCAGGTGCTGGAAGGTATCCTGCATTTCATCGACGGCGAGAGCGCGCAGCAGATCGCCGCGCACAAGCGCTTCCACCACCAGTACCTGCCGGACGTGGTGATGGTGGAGGACGGCACGTTCGACGCCGCCACCGGCGAGGCGCTGACGAAGATGGGCTACACGCTGAAGCCGCGCGAGTCGTGGGGCTTCATGAACGTGGTGACCTGGGACCGCAAGACCAACAAGCTCGACGCCGCCAGCGACCCGCGCCGACCGTCGGGGCTGGGCAAGGTGCAGTAAGGTCGGGCCATGGAACTGTTCTCGATACTCGGCAACTCGCAGCAGCTGAATGGCGGCGCCATGTGGTTCGGCCCATCCGTGGGCCTCACCCCGCGGGCTGCGCGGGGCCGCCTGCGGCGTCCGGATTCGCTCCCGGCGAATCCGTCGGCAATGCGAGGTATCTGAAGTGGAATTCTGGTCCCTGCTCGGCAACTCGCAGCAACTCGATGGCGGCGCCATGTTCGGCAACGCTCCCCGGGCGCTGTGGTCGCGCTGGATCGTGCCGGACGCAGAGAACCGCATTCCGCTGGCCTGCCGCTGTCTGCTGGTGAAGGGCCTGGACGGCCGCAACGTGTTGTTCGAGACCGGTATCGGCGCGTTCTTCGAGCCGGCGCTGCGCGAACGTTATGGCGTGGTCGAGCCGCAGCATGTGCTGCTGGATTCGCTGGCCGAAGTGGGTCTTTCTCACCAAGACATCGACGTGGTGGTGCTGTCGCACCTGCACTTCGACCATGCCGGCGGCCTGCTGGCGGCATGGGAGGACGGCCAGCCGCCGCGGCTGCTGTTCCCGAACGCGCGTTTCGTGGTGGGCGCGGAGCATTGGCATCGCGCCACCCACCCGCATCCGCGCGACCGCGCCTCGTTCGTGCCCGAGCTGCAGCCGCTGCTGCAGGCCAGCGGCCGGCTGGAGCTGGTCGAGGGTGGATATTCGCGGACGCTGGGCAAGTCGGTGCGCTTCTTCTTTTCGGACGGCCATACGCCGGGCTTGATGCTGGCCGAAGTCGGCGGCGTGGTGTTCTGCGCCGACCTGATCCCGGGCCGCTTCTGGGTGCATCTGCCGATCACCATGGGCTACGACCGCTGGCCGGAGAAGCTGATCGACGAGAAGCGCGTGTTCCTGGAAGACAAGCTGGCGCGCGACGTGCGGTTGTTCTTCACGCACGACCACGATTGCGCGCTGGCACGGGTGAGTCGCGACGAGCGCGGCCGCTTCGGCACGGCCGACGAGCAGCAGGTCGTGCGCGGCATGCCGCCGTACCATCAGGCGGGAGCGGCCTGATGGTACGGCGTAAAGGGGTCTCCCTGCAGGCGCTGGCCTTGAACGTCGTCGGCGCCTTGCTGGTGCTGGCCGGCATCGGCCTGGTGGCGACTACCGCGCGCAGCCTGCTGAACTACCGCGCGGTGGCCAGCCTGCACGGCGGCGAGGTGATCGACCTCGGCACGAACTCGCCGCCGAGCGGCGGCCAGCACGGCGCGATGGCGCGCGTGGTCGGCACGCCGACCGTGGTGGAGGCGCCGCGCGATCCGGATTTCAACCTGCGGGCGGATACCCCGGTGCTGGTGCGCCACGTGGAGATGTTCCAGTGGCGCGAGGTGCGCGTCGGCAGCGGCGTGCACTACGAACTGGACTGGGTCGACCACCTGCTCGATGCCGGCCATTTCGAGGAGCCGCAGGGCCATGCGAACCCGGCCAGCTTCCCGCTCAGCGGCAAGCAGTTCGACGCCGGCCTGGTGCGGCTGGGCGGGTTCGAGCTGGGGCCGGCGCTGCTGCATGCGATACCGGGCACGCAGCGGGTCACGCCCGATCCCGGCGCGCTGCCGGCGAACCTGGCGGCCAGTTTCAGCCGCTACCAGGATTACCTGGTGACCAGCGCGCGGCCGGGCGACCCGCGCCTGGGCGACGTGCGGGTGAGCTGGAACGAGGTGCCGCTGCAGCAGCTGACCGTGGTCGGACGCATCGACGGCGACCGGTTGGTGGCGGCCACCGATGCCGCCGACGGCAAGGGTTACGTCGTGCAGGTCGGCGACGTGCCGGTGCTGGACATCTTTCCGGACTTGCCGGTGCCGCCGGAGTTCGTGCTGAGCTGGCGGGTCCTGGCGGTGTTGCTGGCTTCGCTGGGGGCGTTCGTGCTGCTGGCGACCCAGCGCGACCGGCGCGACCCGCTGCTGGCGCTGGGCCTGGGCGCCCTGGTCGTGGGCATCGTGGCCAGCGTGCTGTGGCTCGGCGACGATACGCGCACCATGTTCGGCTGGCTGGCGCTGGCGCTGTGCGGCCTGCTGCTCACCGGCTGGCGGCTGCGCCGCGCGCGCTGAATGCGCGCGCTCGGACTCCTTACGCCGTGGCCGACTTGCCGCCGGCGGAGGCGAACACCTGATCGGCCCACTGCGTGGCGCCCAGGTAGATCGTGGCCATGCGCTGGATGCGCTGCGGCACGGCGTGTTCGCTGGTCAGCTCGCCGGCCTCCCAGGCGAGGATCTGTTTCAGCAACGGCGCGAACGGGCCGCCGCGGCCGGTCAGCGCGTCGCTGATCTCCGGCACCAGCCGCAGGTGGGTCAGCAGGAACTCCATCGGCGCGCACATCAGCGTGTCGAGCAGGGAGAACAGGCCCACGGTGAAGGCCATCTCCGGATGGCCGTTGGGCATGCCGGTGGCCAGCTTCTCGCACATGTGGGCGCGGATCAGCGCGGCGCGCAGCAGCTCCGGCGGGCGGTCGTCCATGCCGCACATGGACATGGTGTCGATCCAGTTGCGCATGCGCGTGACGCCGAAGAAGATCGCCGCCTGCTGCACCGATTTCAGCTGCCGCGGCAGCGCGAAGTAGGCCGAGTTGACGCAGCTCAGCAGCTTGTAGCTGAGCACCGCGTCGTCGCGCACGATGTTGCCCAGTTCCACCGGGCCGGGGTTGCTTTCCTGCAGCACGCGCATCAGGCGCAGCATGCTCAGCCGGTTGGCGGTGAGCACGGGCACGGCCACCGGCTGCGGGATCAGCAGGTAGCGGCCCTGGATCGCCTCCAGCGGCAGTTGCAGGCAGCGTTCGTAGGTGGGGTGGTCGTTGACGTGGCCGGCCACCACCTGGATGCCGCGCAGGTGCAGTTGCTCGGCGTGCTCCTTCAGCCGCTCGGGGCTCAGATGGCTGGCGTCCAGCCGCACCAGTTGCACCATCTGCAGCAGCGTCTCGAGCGGCAGGCTGCTTTGCAGGTCGGCGCCGGCCACGTCGAGCATGAACTGGCAGCCGCGTTGCGCCATCTGCTGCAGGCGCTTCATCAGCGCCGTGTCGCTGGCCACGTGGGGCTGCAGCACCACGCCGAGGCGGGGCTGGTGCAGCAGCACGTCGGAGTCTTCCGGCAGCAGTTCGGCCGGCATGTTGAGGAAGGCGCGGTTGCCGCGCACCAGCCGGGTCAGTGCGCCGTCGGTGATGGTCGACAGCACGCATTGCAGCAGGGTCTGTTCGTCGCCGGGCTCGCGATGGAAGACGATTTCGTAGGCGAACAGCTGGCGCTCGCGGTCGAGCATGGGTACGCGCAACACCGGCAGCGGCACCGAGGTCGGCACGCCGTCGCGACCCGGCGCGCCGGTGGAGGGGGTGACAGCGGTGGAGGCGTTCGGAGGGCTCATGATCAGTCGTCGTGGTTAACGCTGGGCATGCCGGGGCGGCTGCTTCGCGGTCAGTGGGAAGATCGTCTGCGTGGGCAGCTGGTGGTGCCGCCTCTCATCGCGCTGTCATACCGCCGCCAGTACCTGCGAACGCAGGCTGGCGTGCAGTTCGCCGGAGCGGCCGTACAGTTCGTTTTCGCCGGCATGCCCGGTCAGGACGGCCAGCGCCCGGCGCGTCTGGTTCAGCCGCTGGCTGACCACGCTGCCGTTGCGCTGGTTGAGCAGGTGGCAATACTGCAGGCGCTGCACGATCCGGCTCCAGCCGGCCGCTGCCGCGGCTGCCACGGCCGGCTGTTCGGACGCCAGCTGCTGGCGCTCGGCATCGAGTTGCTCCAGTTGCAGCGTCAGCGCCTGCTTGCGCGTGCCGGCCTGGTCCAGCGCGTCGCTGTCGCTGGCGTCCAGCGCCGAGCGCTCGGCCTCGAGTACCTGCGCGAGCCGGTCGACCGCCTGCTGCATGTCGCCCAGCACCGCGGCCAGCGCGTCGTCCAGTTCGTGCTGCAGGCGTCGGTTCATGCCTTGCCCGTGCCGCCGAGCTGCTGTTCCAGCGCGAGCATGCGATCGGCGATGCGGTTGGCGTCGATCGTGTAGCTGCCGTCGGCCAGCGCCTGGCGCAGGCGTTCCACCCGCGGCGCGTCGATCGCGGAGCTGTCGCCGGTGCGTGCGGCTTCCTGCAGCGCGAGGGCCGAATCGGTCAGCTTGAGCTGGTCGCTGGCCTTGGGCGCGGACGCCGCGGCATCCGCCGGGCCGCTGGCCGTCGCCGCCGGGCCGTTGCCCGAGCTGCCGGTGGTCTGCGTGAATTTCGGCAAGCCGTTGTTGGGAATGGTCGTATTCATGGGTCCGTGCTCGCTGGGGTGTGGCCCTGTAACCGTCAGATCGGCCGCTGTCGCGGAAACTTTAGGGTGGAATGGCGAGCGTAGCGGCGTGGGCACCGGTTTGTCGGGCTCATGGCAGTGCGACCACCACGCCGGGGGCGCTGACCATTGCGTCGACCACCTTGCCCGAGCTCTCGTTGCGCACCCGCAGGCGGGCACCGTTGTCGCCGCTGCCCATCGCCACGCCGGCTGCGCGCACCTCGATGCCGTCGAGCCGGGCCACCATTTCCACGCGATCGCCGGCACGCACCATGCGGCGGCCACCCAGCGCGCCGGGCGAAAGCACGCTGCCGCCGGCCAGCGCGCGGGTCAGCGTACGGCCAGCCACCTGGGCGAGATTGTCGATATAACCGTAGCCGAGCCGGGTGACGTCGCGCTCTTCCGCATGCACGTCCGCCGCGCCCAGGCCGTCGCCACGCAGCAGCGGCCGGCTGGTCACCAGCACCTGGCGGAACAGCTCGAGCCGCACCGGCACCCGCACGGTCCAGCCCCCGGGTTGCGGGCACTGCACCGGCACCGTCATGCGCGATGAGGTTGCCGCGTGGGCGGGGATCACCGCGCGCAGCGGCTCGCGGCAGGCGTCCAGGCGCAGGCGCAGGTCGAGCGGCGCGGCGCTGACCACCACGCGGCCGCCGGGCAGGGCGTAGTGCTCGCGCACGGCCTGCTCGGCCGCGCTGCGAACACTGTCGGGCGATTGCGTCGCGGTGGCCGCGGTGTCGGCACGGGCCCGCTGCGGCCACGCCGCACCGCTGCCCAGCGCGGCGACCAGCACAGCGAGAGCGATGAGCCGGGGTTTCCTCATGCGTCCGCCAGCAGGGCGCCGAGTTGCCCCAGCAGGGCTTCACGTCCGGATTCCATCTGCTGCGACAGCGCGGCGGCCTGTTCGAGCTGGCCATCGCACAGCAGCGAGACGAAGCGGCTGCCCTGTTCGCACAGGCGGCTGCCGCTGTCGCTCAGGCCGGCGCTGGCGGGGTGGCCCTGGTACAGGGTGCCCAGCCGGTCGACGCTGCGGTTGATTGCGTGGGTGTCGAACCAGCGCCGGTCCAGCGCGCCCGGTTCCAGCAGCGCCAGCTCCGCCGCCTGGCGCAGGCTCAGCGATGCTTCGCGCAGGGTCAGGCTGAGGCTGGCCGGGTCGCGGCCGCTTTCGCCTTCCAGCCAGTCCAGCCCCAGCCGGTGGGCCAGCAGGGCGGCGCGGTGCAGCGAGTCGGACTGGCGTCGCGCCTCGTTGCCGCGGCGCTGCAGCGCACCGAGCGCGGCCTGCGCCGCGGTGGCGCGCGCGTGTTGCACGTCGTGGTTCTGCTGCAGCTTGTGGATGCGTCCGCTGGCGGCCTGCAGCACTTCGCTGCCCTCGCGCAGGGTAGTGCCGGACTGGCCGACGCCGGCCTGCGCGCGCTCGAGCTGCTGCAGGCCGTGTTGCACGTCGCCATCCAGCTGCAGCGAGAAGTCGCCGATCGAACCGGTGACGGTCTCGATCTCGGCGGTGGCCAGCGTGGTCTTCTCCGCCAGCTGCTTGACCTCGTCGGCGACCACGGCGAAGCCGCGGCCCGCCTCGCCGGCACGCGCCGCCTCGATCGCCGCGTTCAGCGCCACCAGGTTGGTCTGGTGCGCGATCTCCTGCACCACGCCGATCAGCTTGCGGATCTGCGCAACCTGCTCGGCCAGCTTGCTCTGGTTGCGGTTCATCGCCGACAGCGCGCTGCGCAGCAGCCGCAACTGGCCGTCGAGTTCGCTGACGCTGCGTTCGCCGGCCTGCCCGGCCTGGCCGGCCTGGTCGAGGTCGGCGCCGATCTGCTGCAGCGCCGTCGAGATACCGGCGCTGCCATCCGTCAAACGATCGACACTGCCGCGGCCTTCGCCGGCGGCCTTCTCCAGCGCCGCCTGCTCGCGCGACAGTTGCTGCACTGCGCCGAGCACCAGGCTCTGCTGTTCCACCGTCTGCAGCGCCACCGAGGCGGGCGGGCGGCCGACGACGCGGGCCAGCAGCGGCGCCAGCGCCTGCGCCGCGCGCGGGTAGCGGCGCCGCAGCGCGGCGACCTTCGCGTCGTCGCCGGCGGCGGCGGCCTCGACCAGGGCAGTGAGGTGCTGGTTCCAGATCAGGCTCATGGGGCGGAGATCACCTTGGTTATGGCGCGGGAGTGCAATCGCTGCATCGACAACAACCTTCGAAACTTGAGGAAGCAAGTCGCATGCCAGCCCAAGGCAGGGCGGCCCCTTCGCCGGCGCCGCTCAAGCTCGGCGGGCCGCGGCCGATAGCCACCGCGTACGGCCGCCACGGCGGCAACCCACCCGAGGAGACCGCATGGGCGGCACGTTGCTGGAAAAAGTGGAGCAGCACACCCGACTGGCCGGGCACAACCGCGTGGCGATGCTGCTGTTCCGGCTGGGCGACGAGCAGCTGTTCGGCATCAACGTGTTCAAGGTGCGCGAGGTGTTGCGCCGCCCGCCGCTGGAGCGCATGCCGGGCGTGCACGCCTTGCTGGCCGGCAGCTGCGACTACCGCGGGCAGACCATTCCGGTGATCGACCTGGCCGCCGCGCTGGGCTACGCGCCGCTGCGCGAGGTGGCATCGGCGCACCTGATGGTGACCGAGTTCAGCCGCTCGGTGCAGGGCTTCCTGGTGGCGGACCTGCAGCGCATGGTGCAGTGCGCGGGCGAAACGCTGGTGGCGCCGCCGAGCAACCTGGGCTTCGGCGCGCGGGTCAACGCGGTAACCCGCATCGACGGCGCGCTGATGGCGGTGGTCGACGTGGAGCATGTGCTGGCCAGCATCGACGCCGCGCCGGCCGAGCTGTCCGTGCAGATGCAGCGCGCCGCCGACACCCGCGCGCTGTCGCCGCGGCGGGTGATGGTGGTGGACGATTCGCTGATCGCCCGCCGCCGGCTGGTCGGCCTGTTCAAGCAGATGAACATCGAGTGCGTGGTGGCGACGGATGGCCGCGAGGCGCTCGAGCGCCTGCAGGAACTCGCCGTGGGCGACCCCGCCAACGGGGTCAGGCTGGTGGTGTCGGACATCGAGATGCCACGGCTGGACGGCTACGCGCTGACCCGCGCGATCCGCGAGGCGCCGGGCCTGCGCCAGCTCAAGGTGGTGCTGCACAGTTCGCTCAGCGGCATCTTCAACGAGGCGATGGTGAAAGAGGTCAAGGCCGACGGTTTCGTCGCCAAGTTCCAGCCGGACCTGCTGGCGCAGGCGGTGCTGGAGCTGTTGCCGGAGCCGGCGGAACCGCCGGCGGGCTGACGTCCGCCGCGGCCCGGCAGGGGCAGCGTCAACAATCCGTCTTTTCGCCGATGCCGCTTTCGTGGCGTTGCCGGTGTTGCCGCGCCAGCCCAGCTGCAGCAACGCTTCTCCCCGTGGTGGCATGCAAATTGCCTCCAGCTCCGTGCGGCAACTGCACGCGGAGCGAAGCGATGTCCCTGACCACTGACAACCTGTTCGGCATACATACCCAGGCACTGGACCTGTGGCAGCGCCGTACCGAAGTGCTCGCCAACAACCTGGCCAATGCCGATACGCCGGGCTATCTCGCCCGCGATGTCGACTTCCGCAAGGTGCTGGCGGACGCCAGCGGCGGCGCCGGCAGTTTGCCGCTGCAGACCACGGCCGCCGGCCAGATCGGCACGGCCGGGCCGGCGGCGGACGGCGCGCTCGCCTACCGCGTGCCGACCCAGCCGAGCATGGACGGCAATACCGTCGATGCGCAGGCCGAACAGGCCGCCTTTGCCGCCAACGGCGTGCACTACCAGGCCAGCCTGTCCTTCATCACCGCACAGATCCGCATGCTGCGCACCGCCATCACCGGAGGCCAGGTCTGATGTCGCTCTTCTCGATCTTCAACGTCGCCGGTTCCGGCATGGCGGCACAGTCGCTGCGCCTGAACACGGTAGCCAGCAACCTCGCCAACGCCGACAGCGTGGCGACCACGCCGGAAGCGGCCTATCGCGCACGCGAACCGCTGTTCGCCGCGGTGAAGAGCCGGCTGGACGGCAGCGATGCGCCGGGCGAAGGCGTGCAGGTGCTCGGCGTCACCGAGAGCCAGGCGGCGATCCCCAGCCGCTACGAACCCGGCAACCCGCTGGCCGACGCCGACGGCTACGTCTACAGCAGCAACGTCAACCCGGTGGACGAGCTGGTCAACATGATCTCCGCCTCGCGCTCGTACCAGAACAACGTCGAGGTGATGAATTCCACCCGCCAGCTGATGCAGAAGACGCTGGACCTGGGCAAGTGAGGCGGCGAACCATGAGGCAGACGGCATGAGCGGCATGAATGTTTCCAACGTGGGTGCCAGCGCCGGCCAAGCGGCCAGCGTGGGCAAGGACAAGACCTTGAGCCAGGCCGATTTCCTCAGCCTGCTGACGCAGCAGATGCGCAACCAGGATCCGACCAAGCCGATGGATTCGTCGCAGATGGTCAGCCAGCTGGCGCAGATCAGCCAGGTCTCGGCGACGCAGGCGCTGCAGAGCTCGTTCGACGGCCTGAGTGCCGCGCTGCAGGGCAACCAGATCCTGCAGGCCAGCGGCATGGTGGGGCGCAGCGTGGTGGTGCCGTCCGCGGCCGGCACGCTGCGCGACGGCGGCCTGGACGGCGCGGTGAACGTGCCCGACGGCGGCGGCCAGGTGCTGGTGAAGATCAGCGACACGCACGGCAACGTGCTGCGCACGATCAGCCTTGGCACGCCGCCGGCTGGGCTGGCGCGTTTCCACTGGGACGGCACCGGCGACGGCGGCCAGGCGCTGCCGGCTGGCACCTACGGCCTGGCGGCGCAGGCCGGCGATACCGCCGTGGCCACCTACGTCAGCGGCAAGGTCACCGGCGTGGGCATGACCGGCAGCGACGGTACCTACCTGGATGTGGACGGTTTTGGCGGTGCCCTGCTGAGCCAGGTCGCGCAGATCAACTGACGGCCCCGCGGGGCTTCAACACAGAGGAATTATCCGATGGCTTTCAACATTGCCTTGAGCGGTCTCAACGCAGCCTCGAAGGATCTGGAGGTTACCGCCAACAACATCGCCAACACCGCCACCACCGGCTTCAAGGGCTCGCGTACGCAGTTCGCCGAGCTGTTCAACGCCGCCGGCCCCAACCTCAGCTCCAGCCAGACCGGCAGCGGCGTGCGGCTGACCAACGTGGCGCAGCAATTCACCGCCGGCAGCGTCGAGACCACCAACAACAGCCTGGATTTCGCCATCAGCGGCGACGGCTTCTTCACCGTGCGCGACGGCAAGGGCTTTTCCTACACCCGCGCCGGCGCGTTCCAGAAGGACCAGAACGGCTACGTGATGAATGCCAACGGCCAGCGCCTGCAGGTGTTCCCGCCGGTCGCCAACGGCGGTTTCGACAACAGCACGCTGACCGACCTGCAGTTGCTCACCGCGCAGAACGCGGCCAAGGCCACCGGTACCGTGCAGATGTCACTGAACCTGCCGTCGGACGCCACGCCGCCGGCCACCGCCTTCGACCCGCTCAACGACCCGTCCAGCTACAACCAGGCCACGCCGTTCACGGCCTACGATTCGCTCGGCGCCACCCACAACGGCGTGGTCTATTTCGTCAAGGGTGCCGCTGCCAACGTGTGGAACGCGAGCCTGTATATCGACGGCACGTCGACCGGCGCGTCGCAGCAGCTGACCTTCAACAGCAGCGGCGCACTGGTCGCGCCAGCCAACGGCAAGCTGAGTTTCCCGGCGGTGTCGGTCAGCCCAGGCGCCGACCCGATGCAGCTCAGCCTGGACATGAGCAAGGCCACCCAGTTCGGCAACGCCTACGCGGCCAGCGCGATCAATCCGGACGGCTATCCGACCGGCATCCTGTCCAGCATCGACGTGTCGCGCGAGGGCGTGGTGCAGGCCAAGTATTCCAACGGGCAGACCACCGCGCTCGGCCAGCTCGCGCTGGCGCAGTTCTCCAACGAACAGGGCCTGCGCCAGCTGGACAACACCAACTGGGCCGCTTCCTACGATTCCGGTACGCCGGTGATGGGCGCGGCCGGCAACGGCACCTTCGGCAGCGTGCAGGCCGGTGCGCTGGAGGCCTCCAACACCGCCGACCTCACCGCGCAGCTGGTCAACATGATCAAGGCGCAGCGCAACTACCAGGCCAACGCGCAGGTGATCTCCACCGACAACCAGCTGACCCAGACCATCATCAACATCCGCAACTGACCTCACGCGAATGCGTGAGGTCATCCCGGCACAGGCCGGGATCCAGTGAAAGAGCCGTCCCGGCGGAAGCCGGGACACAACGTCAAGGCAACACGCTGGATTCCGCCTGCACCGGAATGACGAGTTAAAACCATTCGAGGTTTTCCATGGATCGTTCGCTCTATGTAGCCATGACCGGCGCCACGCAGATGATGCGCGGGCAGTCGGAGGTGGCGCACAACCTGGCCAACGCCGACACGGTCGGCTTCAAGGCGCAGCTGTCGGCGTTCCAGCCGCTGGCGGTGCAGGGTCCGGGCCTGCCCACGCGGATCAACGGCGTGGCGCAGGGGCTGGGCGTGGACCTGCGCGAGGGCGGCCAGATCGAGACCGGCCGCGAGCTGGACGTGGCGGTGCAGGGCGCCGGCTGGATCGCGGTGCAGGGCGCCGACGGCAGCGAAGGCTATACCCGTGCCGGCGAGCTGCGGCTGACCCCCGACGGCCTGCTCACCGACGCCCGCGGCAACCTGGTGCTCGGCGACGGCGGCCCGATCAGCGTGCCGCAGAGCGCGCACGTGAACATCGGCGCCGACGGCACGGTGTCGGTGGTGCCGATGGGGCAGGGTCCGGAGACGATCGCCGCGGTCGGCCGCATCAAGCTGGTCAACCCGGCCGCCGACCAGCTCGCGCTGGGCAGCGACGGGTTGATGCACCTGGCCGGCGGCGCCACGGCGGATGCCGACCCCGCGGTGACGCTGAAGTCCGGCGTGCTCGAATCCAGCAACGTCAACCCGGCGCAGACGCTGGTGCAGATGATCCAGCTCTCGCGCCAGTACGAGCTGCAGATCCGCGCCATCCACAGCGCCGACGAAAACGCGCAGTCGGCCTCGCGATTGCTGCAGATGACCTGATCACACGAATTTCATAAAGACATCCAGACGTCCAGACGGAGTCCATCGACATGTTCTCATCCCTGTGGGTAGCCAAGACCGGCCTCGATGCGCAGCAGACGCGCATGGACGTGATCTCGAACAACCTCGCCAACGCCAACACCACCGGCTACAAGAGCGCGCGCGCCTCGTTCCAGGACCTGGTCTACCAGAACCTGCGCCAGCCCGGCGGCCAGACCACCGAGCAGACCCAGGCGCCGTCCGGCCTGATGCTGGGCACCGGCGTGCGCGTGGCCGGCAGCGAGAAGCTGTTCACCCAGGGCAACATCGAGCAGACCGGCAACTCGCTGGACGTGGCCGTGCAAGGCCGCGGCTTCCTGCAGGTGACGATGCCCGACGGCTCGATCGCCTATACCCGCGACGGCTCGCTGCACATGGACCAGAACGGGCAGATCGTCACCGCCAACGGCTACGCGATCGATCCGGCCATCAGCGTGCCGGCCAACGCGCAGAGCATCACCATCGGCAGCGACGGCACCGTCAGCGTGAGCGTGCCGGGCCAGGCCGCGACGCAGCAGATCGGCACCGTGCAGCTGGCCGACTTCATCAACCCCGCCGGCCTGCAGCCGAACGGCGACAACCTCTACCTGGAAACCGCCTCCAGCGGCTCGCCGCAGATCGGCCAGCCCGGCCTGAATGGCCTGGGCACGCTGGCGCAGGGTGCGCTGGAAAGCTCCAACGTCAACGTGGTGGAGCAGATGGTCAACATGATCGAGACCCAGCGTACCTACGAGATGAATTCCAAGGCGGTGTCCGCCGCCGACTCGATGCTGCAGTTCCTCACCAACAAGACCTGAGGCATGTCGTGATGTTCGATCGCCGTTTTCCATTCGTGCTGTGCGCGCTGACCTTGCTGGCCGGTTGCGCCACCGGCCCGCGCACGCACGACGATGCCGAATGGGCGCCCACGCCGCCGCCCGCAGCGCAGATCGCGCCGGGGCAGGCCGACGGCGCGATCTACCACGACCAGCAGAACATGGAACTGTTTGCCGACCCGCGCGCGCACCGCGTGGGCGACATCCTCACCGTGGCGCTGGTGGAGAGCACCCAGGCCAGCAAGAAGGCCACCACCACCACCAGCAAGACCGACAAGGCGAAGATCGCGTCGCCCACCATCCTCGGCCAGGGCATTTCGATCGGCGGCAAGGCGGCGAACATCGGGCTGGACGGCGAACGCAGCTTCGACGGCGCCGGTTCCAGCACGCAGAGCAACCAGCTCACCGGGCAGATCACCGTCACCGTGGCGCAGCGCCTGGCCAACGGCAACCTGCTGGTGCGCGGCGAGAAATGGCTGACCATCAACCAGGGCCAGGAGCTGGTGCGCATCTCCGGCATCGTGCGCCCGCAGGACATCGGCCAGGACAACGTGGTGCCGTCCACCCGCGTGGCCGACGCGCGGATCAGCTACACCGGCCGCGGCACCCTGGCCGACGCGAACACGCGCGGCTGGCTGTCGCGCTTCTTCAATTCCAAGTGGATGCCCTTCTGATGAGCCCGTCGCCACGCTCCACCGTAGGAGCCCGCTCGCGGGCGATGCGTTTGTTCCGGGATGACCAGACATTCGTCTGTTGGAAGCCGGGGTTCGGGATGACCAGACATTCGTCTGTTGAAAGCCGGGATTCGGTAAGGTCAAAGGCAAAGGCATCGCCCGCGAGCGGGCTCCTACGTGTGTTCCTGCTTGTCGTGGGGGTTCTGCTCGTCGCCCCCGCCCATGCCGACAAGATCCGCGACCTCGCCTCGGTGGCCGGCGTGCGCAGCAACCAGCTGATCGGCTACGGCCTGGTGGTGGGCCTGGACGGCTCGGGCGACCAGACCACGCAGGCGCCGTTCACCACGCAGAGCCTGGAGAACATGCTGCAGCAGTTCGGCATCACCGTGCCGGCCAGCGCGCGGCCGCAGCTGAAGAACGCGGCGGCGGTGATGGTGACCGCGGACCTGCCGCCGTTCGCCAAGCCGGGCCAGACCATCGACGTCACCGTCGCCTCGATCGGCAACGCCAAGAGCATCCGCGGCGGCCAGTTGCTGATGGCGCCGCTGCGCGGCGCCGACGGCAACGTCTACGCGGTGGCGCAGGGCAGCGTGGTGGTCGGCGGTATCAGCGCGCAGGGCAAGAGCGGCTCTAGCGTGCAGGTCAACATCTCCGCCAGCGGGCGCATCCCCAACGGCGCCTCGGTGGAGCGCATCGTGCCCTCGTCGTTCGCCGGCGGCGACCTGATGCTTAACCTCAACACCGCCGACTTCACCACGGCCACGCGGATCGCCACGGCGATCAACCGGGCCTACGGCGCCGGTACCGCGCAGCCGCTCGACGGCGGCTCGGTGTCCGTGCGCGGGCCGCAGGATCCGGCGCAGAAAGTGGCATGGCTGGGCGCGATCGAGAACCTCGACGTGCAGCCGGGCGATGCCCCGGCGCGCATCGTGGTGAACTCGCGCACCGGCACCGTGGTGATCGGTTCCGACGTGCGGGTCAGCGCCGCCGCGGTGGCGCACGGCGCGATCCAGGTCACCATCAGCGAGCAGCCCCAGGTCAGCCAGCCGGCGCCGTTCGGCCGCGGGCAGACCGCGGTGGTGCCCAGCAGCAGCGTGCAGGTCAGCGAAGAGGGCGCGCACATGTTCAAGTTCGGCCCCGGCGTGAGCCTGGACACCATCGTGCGCGCGGTGAACCAGGTCGGCGCCACGCCGAGCGACCTGATCTCGATCCTGCAGGCGCTGAAGCAGGCCGGTGCGCTGCACGCGGACCTGGTCGTGATCTAGGCGACGGGATCACCATGACACCGATCAACCGCCCCTCGCCCGCGCTCGATACCTGGACCGAGCTGTCCGGGTTCCAGCAGCTGCGCGCGCAGGCGCGCAGCGACGGCGGCAAGAGCGCGCTGCCGGCCGTGGCGAAGCAGTTCGAGGCGATCTTCACCCAGATGATGCTGAAGTCGATGCGCGACGCCAACGCCGGCATGGGCAGCGACATCGCCGGCAGCGAGCAGGTCGACTCCTATCGCCAACTGTTCGACCAGCAGCTCTCACTGAGCTTGGCCAACGGCAACAACGGCCTCGGCATCGCGAAGATGCTGGTGCGCCAGCTGGGCGGCAAGCCGCCGACGGCCGCCGTCGATGCCCATGGGCGGTTGCCGCTGCCCACTGCCGATGTGGCCAACGCCAACGTGCGCGCGCTGCTGCAACTGGGCGCCGGTGGTGGCGCGGCTGACGGGGCCGACGAGGCGGCCGGCAGTACCGGCATCATGGCCATGCCCTCGACCGCCGACGCCGGCTCGGCATGGCGCCAGGCACTGGACCGCATGGCGCAGGGCGCGCTCGAGGCGGCCGGCAGCGCGGCGCAGCTGCTGCCGGGCGGCGACCCGGTGGGTTTCGTCCGCGCGCTGGCGCCGCACGCCGAGCAGGCGGCGAAGCAGTTGGGCGTGTCGGTGCGCGCGCTGCTGGCGCAGGCGGCGCTGGAAACCGGCTGGGGCAAGCACCTGCCCAGCCACCGTGACGGTAGCAGCAGCTTCAACCTGTTCGGCATCAAGGCCGGCGGCAGCTGGGATGGCGACAAGGTCAGCGTGCCCACGCTGGAGTACGAGGGCGGCGTGGCGGTGCGCCGTCGCGACCAGTTCCGTGCCTACGACTCGCCATCGGAATCGTTCTCCGATTATGCCCGCCTGCTGACCGACAGCCCGCGTTATGCGCAGGCGCTGGGTCAGGGCGAGAACATCGCCGGCTTTGCGCGGGCACTGGTGCGCGGCGGCTACGCGACCGACCCGGCGTACGCGGCCAAGATCACCGCGATCGCCAACAGCCCGCAGATGCGCGAGGCGCTGGCGGCGCTGCGGTCGTCGGGTGAACTCAAGTGAACGCGGGCCCGGCCGTTACCGTGATCACGTGCCGTGCCGTTCCGGCGGCGCCCCAGGTGTCGAGGATGATCCATGGCTGACATGCTTTCGACCGGCGTGTCCGGACTGCTTGCCGCGCAGATCGGGCTCAGCACGGTAAGCCACAACGTGGCCAATGCGAACACCGACGGCTACAGTCGCCAGCTGGTGTCGTACGCCGCGCGGCTACCCGAGGGGCAGGCCAACTACTACGTCGGCACCGGCGTTAATACCGTGGCGGTGCAGCGCGCCTACAGCCAGTTCCTGAACAGCTCGCTGTGGTCGGCCACCTCGGCGCAGGGCCGTGCCAGCAGCATGGACAGCCTCACCGGCCAGCTCAATGACCAGCTGTCCGGCAACAGCAACCTACAGACCTCGCTGGACAGTTTCTTCGGCGCCGTGCAGGACATGGCCAACGCGCCGTCGGACGCGGCCTCGCGCCAGGTGCTGCTGGCCCGCGCGGGCGGGCTGGCCAGCACCTTCCGCGCGCTGTCCGGCCAGTTCAATCAGCTTTCCGGCCAGGTACAGCAGCAGATCGGCGAGGCGGTCGATGCGATCAACAGCGACAGCCAGTCGATCGCCAGGTTGAACGGGCTGATCCGTTCCTCGCAGGCCACCGACGGTACGCCGCCGGCCGACCTGCTCGACCAGCGCGATGCGCTGGTGAAGAAGCTGGCCGGCCAGGTCGGCATCAGCGTGGTGCCGCAGAACGACAACACCCTCAGCGTGTTCGTGGGCAACGGCCAGGCGCTGGTCACCGGCACCGAGGCGCACGCGCTGGGCACCGCGCCCAACATGTACGACGCCACCCGGCTGGAAGTGGTGGGCGCGGCGTCCGGCGCCGTGCTGAGCGGGCGCATCGGCGGCGGCACCTTGGGCGCCCTGCTGGATTTTCGCGGCAACGTGCTCGATCCCGCGCAGAACCAGCTGGGCCGTGCCGCACAGGCGCTGGCCAGTACGTTCAACGCACAGCACGCGCAGGGCATGGACCTGCGCGGCGAGCTCGGCGGCACCTTCTTCGACGTGGCCGGCCCGACCGTGCAGGCGGCCAGTACCAACAGCGGCAGCGGCACGCTGGGCGCCGCCATCGGCGACATCGGCGCGCTGACCGGCAAGGATTACGTGCTGAGCTACGACGGCAGCAGCTGGCGCATGCGCGACACCAGCGGCAACAGCGTCGCGTTGAGCGGCAGCGGCACCAGCGCCGATCCGTTCGTCGCCGCCGGGCTGAGCCTGGTGGTGGGCGGCAGCGCGAACGCCGGCGACAGCTTCCGCGTGCAGCCCAGCCGCAACGCCGCTGCGAGTTTCTCGGTGGCAATCGACGACCCCGACAAGGTCGCCGCCGCCGCGCCGCTCAAGGCCACTGCCGCGGCCGGCAACACCGGCACCGCAGCAGCGGCAGTCAGCGTCAGCGACGGCAGCAACCCCAACCTGTTCAACAGCAGCTCCGTGGTGTTCGCCTCGACCACCAGCTACAGCATCGACGGCGGCCCGGCGCAGGTCTTCACCCCCGGTCAGCCGATCGTCCACAACGGCTGGAGCCTGCGGTTCGGCGGCGCACCGCAGGCCGGCGACAGCTTCGGCGTGCAGGCCAACAGCAACGCGCAGGGCGACAACAGCAACGCGCTGATGCTGGGCAAGGTGGCCAATCTCGGCGTGCTCGACGGCGGCGTCACCAGCGCCGGCCGTGCCTACAGCCAGCTGGTCGGCCAGGTCGGCAGCGCCGGCGCGCTGGCCAAGGACGACCTGACCACGCAGACCGCGGTGTACCACCAGGCGATGAGTTCGCAGCAGAGCGTGTCCGGCGTGAACCTGGACGAGGAAGCCGCCAACCTGCTGCGCTACCAGCAGGCCTACCAGGCTTCCGCGCAGGTCATCAGCACCGCCAACAACATCTTCGGCGCGCTGCTCAGCGCCGTGAAGGGGTAAGCCATGCGCGTTTCCACCAGCTGGATGCAGCAGCAGTCCGTCGGCAGCATGATGGAGCGGCAGAGCGACCTGTCCAACCTCAACATCCAGTTGAGCACCGGCAAGCGCATCAACCAGCCGTCCGACGATCCGGTAGGTGCAGCGCGCGCACTGGATCTGACCCATCTCACCGCCGACGCCGCGCAGTACCAGCGCAACATCACCAGCGCCAACGCGCGGCTGGGGCTGGAAGACCAGACCCTGTCCAACGTCAGCAACGTGCTGGGCCGCGTGCGCACGCTGCTGCTGCAGGCCGCCAACGGTTCGCAGACCGATCAGACCCGCGGCGACATCGCCGCCGAGATGCTGCAGCTGCGCCAGCAACTGCTCGGCCAAGCCAACAGCAAGGACGGCCAGGGCGACTACCTGTTCGCCGGCAACCGCACCGGCACGATGCCGTTCGTCGCGCAGAACGGCGTGAGTTACGTCGGCGACGACGGCCAGCGCATGGTCGCCGCCGGCCCCGGCCTGCAGGTGGCCACCGGCGATCCGGGCAGCACGGTGTTCGCCGACATCCCCACCGGCAACGGCACGTTCGCGGTCAGTGCCGCTGCAGCCAACACGGGCGGCGCGGTGGCCGGCGCCAGCAGCGTCAGCAACCCCAACGCGAATCCCTCGGCGTGGGGCGGTGGCAGCTATCGCATCGTGTTCACCGCGGCCAATGCGTATGAAGTGCGCGATGGCGCCGGCACGGTGCTGAACAGCGGCAGCTACGACGCCACCATCGGCGGCAGCATCAACTTTCGCGGTGCGCAGGTAGCGTTCAGCGGTAAGCCCAATGCGGGCGACGCGTTCGCGCTGGGCGCCTCCGCCAGGCAGGACGTGTTCACCACGCTGGACAAGATCATCGCCACGTTGCGCCAGCCCAACGGCGGCGGCGCGGACATGCAGAACAGCATCAACACGCAGTTCGCCAATCTCGACCAGGCGATCGACACTATCAGCCGCACGCGCGGCATGGTCGGCGCGCGCATGAATGCGCTCGACCAGCAACGCGGACTCAACGACGACCTCACGCTGCAGTACAAGGGCGCGCTGTCGGACGTGCAGGACCTGAACTACTACGACGCGATCAGCCAGCTCGGTGCGCAGACCACGGCGTTGCAGGCGTCACAGCAGACGTTCACCAAAATCCAGGGTTCAAAATTGTTCGACTATTTGCGTTGACAAGGCTCAAGTTTCCATGGTGGGGGTCGAAACAGTGTCTGAGGCGGCGGTGTTCCCATCGGAATCCCCGCTGGCTACCACCGCCGGCCACCGGCACCTACGACCCCTTCTGGAGATACTCCCATGGTCATGAGCGTCAACACCAACATCAGCTCGCTGAATGCCCAGCAGAACCTGGCCAAGTCGCAGAGCAAACTCGCCACCGCGATCGAACGCCTGTCCTCCGGCATGCGCATCAACAGCGCGAAGGACGATGCCGCGGGCCTCGCCATCTCGACCCGCTTCACCACCCAGATCAACGGCTTGAACCAGGCCGTGTCGAACGCGAACGACGGCATCTCGCTGGCGCAGACCACCGAGTCGGCGCTGAACGAGGTGACCAACAACATGCAGCGCATCCGTACGCTGGCGGTGCAGTCGGCCAACGCCACCAACTCCGACAGCGACCGCGCCGCGCTGGATGCCGAAGTGCAGCAGCGCCTGTCGGAAATCACCCGCATCTCGCAGCAGACCACGTTCAACGGCCGCCACGTGCTCGACGGCAGCTTCGGCAGCGCCGCGTTCCAGATCGGCGCCAACGTCGGCGAGACGATCTCGGTCAACCTGAGCCAGGGCGCGGGCGCCAAGCAGGTCGGCCAGATGGCCAATACGCAGAGCGTCGACCTGGGCGCGATGTTCACCGTCAGCGCGGCGGCGCCGGGCACGGCGACCAGCCTGGTGATCGGCGCGTCGACCGTCGTCGCCGCGGGCGACCTGTCCATCGGCGGCACCGCCGTGGCCGCCGGCACCTACACCGGTGCCCAGTTCGCCGCCGCGATCCAGACCGCGGGCGGCGCCGGCGTCACCGCGACCTTCGACGGCACCAGCAACAAGATCACCATCAGCAACACCAACGCGGCGGCAGTGGCGATTGCCGGCACCAAGCAGGCGACCTATTTCAGCACCACCAGCGTCGCCGCGCAGACGCCGGCCTCCACCGGCATCCTCACGCTGGCCACCGGCGACCTGACGATCCAGTCGGCAAGTGGCGGCGCCGCCGTCGACATGAACGGCACCTACAACAGCGCGCAGAACCTGGTCGATGCGATCAACGCCAAGGGCGTCGCCGGCGTCTCGGCCTACTACGACAGCACCAGCCACATGGTGCACCTGAACTCGCAGTCGGCGTTGACCGTGAACGGCACCAAGTCCGGCGCGGGCGCAGGCAACCTGGGCTTCACCGGCGCGGGCGCCACCGCGATCGCCACCGGCGGCAGCCTGTCCGGCAGCGATGTGAAGACGGTGGCCGGCGCCAACGACACCATCAGCCGCATCGACGCCGCGCTGAGCACGGTCAGTTCGATGCGCAGCGACCTCGGCGCGGTGCAGAACCGCTTCCAGTCCACCATCGCCAATCTGCAGACCATCTCGCAGAACCTCAGCTCGTCGCGCAGCCAGATCCAGGATGCCGACTTCGCCGCGGAAACCGCGAACATGTCCAGCGCAAACATCCTGCAACAGGCCGGCGTCTCGGTGCTGGCACAGGCCAACGCCTCCACCCAGAGCGTGCTCAAGCTGCTGCAGTAACGAGGTAACCCGGAACGGCCGCGAGCAGTTCGCGGCCGTTCCCTTCATTTCAGGAACCCACACCCATGGCGATCACCGTAGGCTCCACCACACCCACTTCGGGTTTGCTGACCTCCATGGGTGTGGGTTCCGGGCTCGACGTGGCCAGCCTGGTCAGCCAGCTGGTCGCCGCGAAGAAAGCACCGCAGCAGAACCAGATCACCAGCCAGGCCAACGCGGCGAACACCCAGCTCTCGGCGCTGGGTCAGGTCAGCGCCGCGCTTTCCGCCTTGCAGTCGGCGATGGCTCCGCTCACCGACGGCAGCGCCTTCACCGCGCGCACGGTAGGCAGCAGCGACACCACCGTACTTGGCGCCAGCGCCACCGGCACTCCCGTCAACGGCAGCTACAACATCGTCGTGACGCAGCTGGCCAGCGCGCTGAAGGCGTCGTCCGGCGCATTCGCCAGCAGCACCACTGCGGTCGGCACCGGCACGCTGACCATCGCGGTGGGCAGCCAGTCGATGAGCCTCACCCTCGACAGCACCAACAATTCGCTGGCGGCGATCCGCGATGCGATCAACGGCGCCAGCACCAACCCCGGCGTGAGCGCCACCATCGTCACCGGCACCGACGGCGCGCACCTGGTGCTGAGCGGCACCCGCACCGGCGCGGCGAACGGTTTCTCGGTAAGCAGCAGCGGCGGCGACGGCAAGCTGGCGGCGCTGAAATACGATCCGGCGGCCACCACCGGCAACGGGCTGAGCGTGGTCACCGCGGCGGCCGACGCGAAGTACAGCATCGACGGCCTGGCCGCCAGCAGCGCCGGCAATACCGTCAGCAGCGCGATCGACGGCCTCACCCTGAGCCTGGTCAAGGCCGGCAGCAGCACGCTGAGCGTGACCAGCGACAGCAGCAAGGCCACCGGCGCACTCACCAACCTGGTCAACACCTACAACAGCTTCGTCGGGATCTACCAGAACCTGACCAGGTACGACGCCACCAGCGGCACCGCCGGCGCACTGCTCGGCGACGCCACGCTCAACGGCATCAACAACACCTTGTCGAGCATCATCGGCGGCACCGCCAACGGCGCCTCGCTGTCCTCGATCGGCATCTCGCTGCAGGTGGACGGCACGCTGAAGTTGGACAGCGGCAAGCTGGCGACCGCGCTCGGCGACGGCGGCAAGCAGGTGGGCGCCCTGTTCGGTGGCACCAACGGCTTCGCGGCGAAGCTCAATGCTCCGCTGACCAGCTGGGTCGGCAGCCAGGGCGTGCTGGCCAGCCGCACCAGCAGCATCGGCCAGCAGCTGAGCGACCTGGCCAACCAGCAGACCGCGCTGAACAGCCGCATGGACAGCCTCACCGCGCTCTACCAGGCGCAATTCACCGCGCTCGACACGTTGATGTCCAAGCTCAACAGCACCAGCACCTACCTGCAGCAGCAGTTCGACGCGCTTACCAACAGCAGCAAGAAGTAAGAGGACACGGTCATGGGATTCGGCTACGGCGCAGGCGCCTATCAACAAGTCCGCTCGCACGGCGGGGTGGAGTCGGCCGATCCGCACGGGCTGATCACGCTGCTGATGGATGGCGCGCTGGAGCGCCTGGTGAAGGCCCGCGCGCACATGCTGCGCGGCGAGGTCGCGGCGAAGGGCGAGGCGATCTCGCGTTGCATCGAGATCATCGGCGGCCTGCGCGGCAGCCTCGATCCCAAGGCGGACCCGGTGCTGGTCGGCCGGCTGGATTCGCTCTACGACTACATGAGCCGCCGCCTGCTGCAGGCCAACCTGCGCGACGACGCCAGCCTGATCGACGAGGTCAGCAACCTGCTGCAGCCGGTCCGCGACAGCTGGGTGCAGATCGCTCCGGCCGCCAGCCAGCGGGTGGCAGGCGCGTGAGCATGGACGTCCTCGAACTCGCGCTCGGGCTGACCCGCGCGATGCTGGCCGCTGCGCAGGCGCAGGAGTGGCCGCGGCTGATCGAGCTGGAGGCCGAGCGTGAACCGTTGCTGCTGCGCCGGCACGCGTCCGACCCGGACAGCCTGGCCCGGCTGGACGAGATTCTGGCGTACGATCGCCAGCTGCAGGCCATCGTCGGCCGCGCGCGGGACTCGGCGGCCGAACAATGGCAGCAGGAAACCGACCGCGCCCGCGCGATCGCCGCCTACGCCCGGCCGTGATCGCCGGCGGCGGCTGAGGGTCTGTGCAACGGGCGCATGGGCCAGTCCGGACGTGTGTCGGACTGGCGAGGGAAACGGCCGCAGGAAGCGGTTTTTTTCATCAGCGCCTTGCTTCCCCTTCCGAAAGCCGCCGGCGTGGCGGTTTCGGCTTCACCGCGTCGCGGAGCCACGCCATGACCTCAGACAGCACGTCCCCGGGCAAGACGACCTCCGGCATTACGGCATCGGGCGGCGCGGCAGTGGCCGGCTGGGACGATTTCGAGCAACGGGTCAGCTGCGAGGAGAGCCTGCATGCCGACGGCGAGCCGCTGGCCTGGCCGCCCTCGCCGGCGTTGCTGCAGCAGCTGGCCGAACGCAACGCGAACGTGCTGGCGGCGATCGCCGCGCTGGAGGAGCGCCGCGCCGACAGCGGCGAGGACGACAGCCCGCTGATGCAGGAAATCCTGCGGATGGACGCCAAGCTCAACGTACTGGTGGAAATCGTCAACAGCCTGCTGGTGCCCGACAGCGTGCTGCCGCCGCGGCAGCTGCTGCGCTTCAATGCGATCGGCGCGCTGTTGCCCGCCGGCCTGGCGCCGGCCGGCGGCGGGCTGCTGCTGCGCATCCGTTTCGACCTGTGCCGCAGCCTGCCGCTCGAACTCGCCGCGCAGGTGCAGCGTCAATTCGACGATGGTCGAGTGTTCGTGATTTTTGCGCCATTGGGCGAGGCACTGAGTGACGCAATTGAGCGTCTGGTTTTCCGCCATCACCGACGCAAAGTGGCAGGGGCGCGCCAGCCGGTGGCGTGAGGCGGGATCCGGTCGATGCATCGGATGTGATGCAGTTCGCAATTGCGAAACTCCGCTGGCGCTTCTCTCGACGCCGGTCACATTTGGCATGTGCGCCAGGCCATGCCGCGAACGTCGTGTAAATCGTCCATGTTTCATGCAGTTAGGGAACACGGTTACGCATGTTTGTCGACGCGGCGGTGGCAGTTTTTCCGACAGGTGACATTTTGTCGTCGCGATGGCCGGAAACATTGGCCTCCTAATTGCTCATGGTTCATCAGGCCGGCAACGGAAGCCCGGCACCGATGAAAAAGCGCTCCCGCTGGAAGCATGGGGCCGCCAAAACGAGCAGTGTGGATAAGGAGAGAGCGATGCAGAAATTCGACTTCCTGGTCATCGAATCCGATGAGGCGCGTGTGGATTTCGTGCTCTCGGCACTTCACTTCCTGGGCTACCGGCCGCAACACGGCGCCGCCTGCGGCGAGGTGGACGAATCCACCCACGCATGGCGCGCCGTGTACATCGGCAGCGTTGCCGACGCCGCCGAGGCGGAGCGCCAGTTCGCCCTGCTGGGCGCCGCCGTGTCGCACGTGCCGGTGCTGCTGGCCGGCGATTCGCCTTGGGTCGAGCGCTTCAGCACGGCGTCGTCGCCGTTTGCCGCGCGGATGGCCACGCTGGAGTTTCCGCTGCGCTACGAGAAGATGGCCGAGGCCATGCGCAACATCTATGCGCGCCTGCTCGGCGGCCAGTCCGGCGCGCTGCGCTTCGTCGGCAACTCGGCACCGATGATCCGCGTCAACGGCTTGATCCGCCAGGTCGCGCCGTTCGATTCCACCGTGCTGGTGCTGGGCGAGTCGGGCACCGGCAAGGAAATGGTGGCACGGGCGATCCACGAGCATTCGCCGCGTCGCGACAAGCCGTTCGTGGCGATCAACTGCGGGGCGATTCCGGCGGAGCTGCTGGAGAGCGAATTGTTCGGCCACGAGAAGGGCTCCTTCACCGGTGCGATCAGCGCGCGCAAGGGTCGCTTCGAAATGGCCGAAGGCGGCACCCTGTTCCTCGACGAGGTCGGCGACATGAGCCTGCCGATGCAGGTGAAGCTGCTGCGCGTGCTGCAGGAGCGTGCCTACGAGCGGGTCGGCGGCAGCAAGACCCTGCGCTGCGACGTGCGCATCATCGCCGCCACCCACCGCAACCTGGAAGAGTCGATCGCCAGCGACCGCTTCCGCGAGGACCTGTTCTACCGGCTCAGCGTGTTCCCGCTCGAACTGCCGTCGCTGCGCGAGCGGCTGGACGACCTGCCGGTGCTGATCGGCGAGTTCAACCAGCGCCTCGCCCGCCGCGGGCTCGGCGTGGTGCGCTTCAGCGCCGGCGCGATGCAGGCGCTGCGCGAGCATGCCTGGCCGGGCAACGTGCGCGAGCTTTCCAACCTGGTCGAGCGCATGGCGATCCTGTTCCCGCACGGCGAGGTGCGCGGCAGCGACCTGCCGAAGAAGTACCGCGGCCAGCAGGCCGTCGACGAAGTGCACGGTGCGGCATTGCTGGCGCTGATGGACGACGAGCTGCCGCCGTGCGAAGCCGGCGTGCATCCGGTAGCCGAGGCGCTGCGCACGCTGCCGGAGCAGGGCCTGGACCTGAAGGACCACCTGGCCGACATCGAGGTGGGGCTGATCCGCCAGGCGCTCGACGTCACCGGCGGCGTGGTGGCGCATGCCGCGCGGCTGCTGCACATGCAACGCACCACGCTGGTGGAAAAGCTGCGCAAGTACGGCTTGCAGAACAGCCTGGCGGCGTGAGGGCCGGGAATGGGGAATGAGGAGTCGGGAAGCGCGTCAGCCTTTGCATTTGCGATTCCCTGCTCCCCATTCCCTATGCCCGGAAAAACTGGCACGCCTCGTGCAACCACTCACTCGAAACCCCGTCACGCGTCGGGAATCCGTCATGAGGACGCATCGCGATGAGCACCATCGACGTCAACAACCTGCTGTCCCAGATGCGCCAGATGACCGCGCAGGTGCGTGCGCCGGAAGCGGCGGTGAAGCCGGCAGCCGCCGTCGGGCAGGCGGATTTCTCCGACGTGCTCAAGCAGTCGTTGTCCGCCGTGGGCCGCAACCAGCTGGAAGCCGGCCGCTTGGCGGCGAGCTTCGAGCGCGGCGACCCCGGCGCCGACCTCGGCCGCACGATGATCGCGGTGCAGAAGGCCGACCTGTCCCTGCGCACGGTGGTCGAGGTGCGCAACAAGCTGGTCGATGCCTACAAGGAAATCATGAACATGCCGGTCTGACGCGCATGCGCCGAGCCGGTTCCGTCCCCTAGCCAAAGAGCAGCAGCATGGCCGACAACGCCATCGCGACGACCGCCAACAACGGTACGCGCCTGGACCCCTTCAAGCAGCTCGCCCGCAACCCGGCGACGCGGCAGCTGGTGCTGCTGGTGGCGGTGGCCGCGGCGGTGGCGCTGGGCGTGGCCGTGGTGCTGTGGTCGCGCGGCCCGAACTACGGGCTGCTGTACGCCGGCCTGGAACAGAAGGACGCCTCGGCGATCACGCAGGAACTGCAGGCGGGCAACACGCCCTACCAGTTGAGCAGCGACGGCTCGTCGATCATGGCGCCGGCCGCCGACCTGGCCGCGCTGCGCCTGAAGCTGGCGGCCAAGGGCCTGCCCCAGGGCAGCGCCAGCAGCAGTGCGCTGCCGGCCGCCGACTCGCCGTTCGGCATGAGCGACCTGGCCGAACGCACCCGCTACCAGCAACTGCTGGAAGCGGACCTGGGCGCCACCATCGGCGGGCTGCAGTCGGTGCGCGCCGCGCGCGTGCACCTGGCGCTGCCGAAACCCTCCGCCTTCATCCGCGACAGTCGCGAAGCCAGCGCTTCGGTGCTGGTCACGCTGTACCCGGGCCGCCAGCTGGACGCCGGCCAGGTGGCGGCGATCGTGCACCTGGTGGCGGCCAGCGTGCCGAACCTGGAAGCGCGCCAGGTTTCCGTGATCGACCAGCAGGGCCAATTGCTGACCACCGATCCGGAAAGCCCGGGTGCGGTGGGCGACAACCGCCTGCGCATCGCCACGCGGATCGAGAACACCTACGCCCAGCGCATCGAGGAATTGCTGATGCCGCTGGTCGGCCCCGGCCGGGTGCACGCGCAGGTGCATGCCGACCTGGATTTCAGCCGCACCGAGAAAGCGACCGAGACGTTCGGCCACGATCACCCGGCGCTGCGCAGCGAGCAGACCAGCAGCGAGCAACGTGGCGCGGATGCCGCCGGCGGCGGCGTGCCCGGCGCGCTCAGCAACCAGCCACCGGTCACCGTGGCGCAGCCCACCGCGGCCAAGCCCGATGCCGGCAAGGCCGCCGCGGCGACGGCCACGGCGGCGGCGACCAACCCGGGCGAGAGTTCCAGCAGCGCCACCCGCAACTACGAACTGGACCGCACCATCAGCCACGTCAGCGACCCGGCGGGGCGGCTGGCCCGGCTGACCGTGGCGGTGGTGGTGGACGACAAGCTGGCGGTCCCGGCCAACCCGGACGCCGGCGCCGACGATGCGACGGCAGCGCCCAAGAGCGTGCCGTTCAGCGCGCAGGAACTGCAGCATCTGACCGAGCTGACCAAGAACGCGGTCGGCTTCGACGCCGCCCGCGGCGACAGCGTCAGCGTGGTCAACCAGGCGTTCCAGCGTGGCGCGGCGCCTGAGGCGCTGCCGGAAACCCCGCTGTGGGGCCGGCCCGGCGTGCTCGACCTGCTCAAGCAGGGCGCCGGCGTGCTGATCGCGCTGCTGGTGGCGTTCGGCCTGCTGCGTCCGCTGCTGAAGGGCCTGCTGCGCGGCGAGCCGGCGGCGCGCGCGCTGCCTTCGCCGATGCCGCAGATCTCGGTGCGCGTGGATGACGAGCTGGCGGCCAACGAACCGGCCCGGCTCGGCGGCGCCATGCCCACGCTTTCGTACGAGCAGCGCGTCGGCCAGGCCCGGCGGATGGTCGGCGAAAACTCCAAACAGGTGGCGCAAGTGGTGAGGAACTGGGTGAGCGAAGATGGCAACTAATCGTTCCGATGCGCCCATCAACGGCGCGCAGCGCGCGGCAATCCTGCTGCTGACGCTGGGTGAGCAGGACGCCGCCGAGGTGCTCAAGCACCTCAGTGCCCGCGACGTGCAGGCGGTCGGCACGGCGATGGCCGGGCTCACCAGCGTCTCGCGCGAGCATGTCGAGCTCGCACTGGCCCGGCTCAACCAGGACATGGGCCAGCAGACCTCGCTGGGCGTCGGCACCGAGGAATACATCCGCAAGATCCTCACCAACGCGCTGGGCGAGACCAAGGCCGGCGGGTTGATCGACCGCATCCTGCTTGGCCGCTCCAGCAAGGGGCTGGAATCGCTGAAGTGGATGGAGAGCCGCGCGATCGCCGAGATGATCAACCAGGAACACCCGCAGATCATCGCGCTGGTGCTGGCGCACCTGGAGCCCGACCAGGCCGCCGAGGTGATCGGCTACCTGCCGCCGCGCGTGCGCTCCGACGCGGTGATGCGCATCGCCACGCTCGACGGCGTGCAGCCGCACGCGCTGAACGAACTGGACGAGATCATGGAGCGGCAGTTCTCCGGCAATACCAAGAAACTCAAGTCCGCCAGCGTCGGTGGGCTGAAGGCCGCCGCCGACATCCTCAACGCGATGGAAACCAGTCGCGAGACCGAGTTGATGACCGCCATCCGCAGCCAGGACGAGGCCCTGGGCGGTCGCATCGAGGACCTGATGTTCGTGTTCGAGGATCTGGCCGAACTGGACGATCGCGGCATGCAGATCCTGCTGCGCGAAGTGCCGTCGGGCACCTTGATCACGGCGCTCAAGGGCGCCGAGCCGGCGGTGCGCGAGAAGATCTTCGCCAACATGTCCAAGCGCGCCGCCGACATGATGCGCGACGACCTCGAGGTGAAGGGACCGGTGCGCCTGAGTGAAGTGGACGCGGCGCAGAAGGAGGTGCTGGGCATCGCGCGCAAGCTTTCCGACGCCGGGCAGCTCAGCCTGGCCTCCAGCGGGGATGAGTTCGTCTGATGGCCGCCACCATCCACAACGTGGCGGCGGAGTTCCAGCGCTGGGAGCTGCCGAACGTGGGCACCCGCTCGGCGGCGTCGCCGGCGGCCAACGCGACGCCGCAGCCGACCGTGCGCGAGCTGGCGGCGCTCGAGCAGCAGGCGCGCGAGGAAGGTTTTGCGGCGGGCCACGCCGAAGGCGCGGCCGCCGCGCAGCAACTGCTGAGTCAGCGCATGGCCGAGCTCGACGCGCTGTACGACGCGGCGGCGCGCCCGCTGCAGGCCTTCGACGAGCAGACCGGGCAGGAGCTGGCGCGGCTGGCCATGATCGTGGCGCAGCGGGTGATCGCGCAGGAACTGCAGCTGTCGCCGGCGCTGGTCGTCCAGGCGGTGCGCCACGCGGCTGACGCCTTGCCGGCGGCCACGCGCGAGTTGCGCGTGCACCTGCACCCGGCCGATCTGACCTTGCTGCGCGAATCGGGTGTGGCCGAAACGCATTGGCAGCTGCTGGCCGATGCGACGCTCGCGCGCGGCGACTGCCGCCTGGAAAGCGAACGTTCGCGGCTGGACGCGCGGGTGGAAACCCGCCTGGCCGCGATGATCGACGCCGTGCTCGGCGACAGCATGGGACTCGCCGAATGATCCACCCGACCGCCCCCGTAGGAGCCCGCTGGCGGGCGATGCTTTCAAGGCCGGGACTCGGGATATGCAGGAGCATCGCCCGCCAGCGGGCTCCTGCAGCGGTTGGTGTCGCGCAATGAACACCGAGGCGCTCATTGCCGCGCGGCAGGCTAACTGGCAACGCCAGTTCGCGCGGCAGGGCGCGCGCGCGCAGGCGGCGCGCACGCTGGTGGTGGAAGGCAGCCTGCGCCGGGTGGTCGGGCTGACCCTGGAGGCGGAGGGCTGCGAGGCCGCGCTCGGCGCGCGCTGCCTGGTCGACACCGCCGACGGCGCCACGCTGGAGACCGAAGTGGTCGGCTTTGCCGACGAGCGCCTGCTGCTGATGCCGGTGGGCGACATGCACGGCGTGCTGCCGAACGCGCGGGTGCGCCCGTATGCGCGCAGCGGCGGCCTGCCGGTCGGCATGGGCCTGCTCGGCCGCGTGATTGGCGCCGACGGCGTGCCGCTGGACGGACTCGGCGCGCTGGAAGCGGACGAACACGCCGCGCTCAAGCGCGAGCCGATCAACCCGATGGCGCGCAAGCCGATCGACGCGCCGCTGGACGTCGGCGTGCGCGCGATCAACGCGCTGCTCACCGTCGGCCGCGGCCAACGGCTGGGCCTGTTCGCCGGTTCCGGCGTGGGCAAATCGACCCTGCTCGGCATGATGACCCGCTACACCAACGCCGACGTGGTGGTGGTCGGGCTGATCGGCGAACGCGGCCGCGAGGTGAAGGAATTCGTCGAGCACACGCTGGGCGAAGAAGGGCGGCGGCGCGCGGTGATCGTCGCCGCGCCGGCCGACGCGCCGCCGCTCAAGCGCCTGCGCGGCGCCCAGTACGCCACCGCCATCGCCGAATGGTTCCGCGACCGCGGCCAGCGCGTGCTGCTGCTGATGGATTCGCTGACCCGCTACGCCCAGGCGCAGCGCGAGATCGCGCTGGCGATCGGCGAGCCGCCGGCGACCAAGGGTTACCCGCCGTCGGTGTTCGCGATGATGCCGGCGCTGGTCGAGCGCGCCGGCAACGACGCCGACGGCCGCGGTTCGATCACCGCGTTCTACACCGTGCTGACCGAGGGCGACGACTACCGCCACGACCCGATCGCCGACGCCGCGCGCGCGATTCTGGACGGCCATATCGTGCTGTCGCGCGACCTGGCCGAAGCCGGCCACTACCCGGCGATCGACATCGAGGCGTCGATCAGCCGCGTGATGCCGGCGGTGGTGGCGCGCGAACACCTGCGTGCGGCGCAGTGCTTCCGCCAGGTCTATTCCGCCTACCGCCAGCAGCGCGACCTGATCGCGGTGGGCGCCTACCAGAAAGGCTCCGACCCGCAGGTCGACCAGGCGATCGAGCTGTGGCCGCAGCTGCGCGCCTTCCTGCAGCAGGAAGTCGACGAACCGATGACGCTCGAGGCGGCGGTCGGGAAACTCGACGCCCTCGCCCAGCAGGTGGCCGCATGAGTTCGCGCGCCGAACAACTGGAGCCCGCAGTGGAGCAGGCCCGGCAGCGCAGCGAGGATGCGCTGGCCCAGCTGGCGACCCAGCAGCAGGTGCTGGCCCGGGCCGAGCACCAGCTCGGCGAACTGCAGCGCTACCGGCTGGAGTACGCGGCGGCCGCCGATGGGGCGCAGAGCGTGACGGCGCTGCTCAACCGGCAGCAATTCGTGGAACGGATCGATCAGGCGATCGTGCAGCAGCAGGCCGAGCTGGCCCGGCAGCACCGCCAGCTCACCCAGCTGCGCGAGCACTGGCGGCGCGCACATGCCCGCGAGAGCGCGCTGAGCAGCGTGGTCGCGCAGCACCGCGAGGAAGAGCGTCGCGCCGCCGACCGTCACGAGCAGGCCGAGCTCGACGAACGCATGCAGTACCGGCGGCTGCGATGAGCGCCACGCCCGCCCCGCCGTTGTCCGCCCGGGTCGCCGGGCCGTGCCGCCGCCAGCCGCGCGGATTCCTCGCCGAAGGACTGTCCACCCCATGACCGCTTCCGTCCCTGCTGCATCCAACGCTGCCGTGCCGTCCGCCGCGCGGCCCGGCGCCGTGGCCGAGCCGCGCGACGACACGGCGGCGGCCGGCTTCGACAGCCAGCTGCACGCCGCGCGCCAGCAGCACGACGCCAGCAGCGCGAACGACGCGTCGAGCGGGTCGAAGGACGAGCACCGGCCGACGCCGGCAGCACGCGCGCCACTCGATCCGCCAACGGATCCCGCGCCGGCGGCGAAGCCGGGCGTCATGCCGGCTGCACCGGTATCCGCGGCCGCGCCAGCGGAGCCGGCCGACGTGCCGGCAGCGGACGCCCCGGCGCCACGGCGCGAGCCGGGCGACGAGCCGGCGACCGCCGTGGTGGATGCCATGTTCGCCCTGCTCGGCTCGTCGGTGGCCGGCGTGCTGGCGCCCGTCGCCGACGGCGCCAGGGGCGCGCTGGCGCAGACCGGCAAGGGCGTGGCCGTCAACGCCGGGGCCGCCGCCATGCTCCAGCTCGCCGCGGCAGCCGGCCCGGCGGCCGCGCCCGTCAACGTCGTGCCGCAGGCGGCCAGCATGCTGGCCGCGGCGCAGGCGGCGCCACCGGCCGCCAACCTCCTCGACAAGGAGGCATCGAAGGCGCCCGCGGCCGCCGCCGTGCTGGCAGCGTCGCCCGCGGCCGCCGCGCCGCTCGCGGCGCACCAGCTGCAACTGCCCACACCGCCGGCAAGTCCGTCGTTCGGCCAGGATCTGGGCCAGCAGGTGGCCTGGCTGAGCGGGCAGAACATCAAGCAGGCGCGAATCCGCCTGCATCCGGAGGAACTGGGTTCGCTCGACGTCAGCGTCAGCGTGACGCACGGGCGCGTCGACGTGGTGTTCAGCGCGCAGCACGCGGCGGCGATCCCGGCGGTGCAGCAGAGCCTGCCGCAGCTGGACCAGATGCTGGCGCGGCACGGCCTCTCGCTCGGCCACACCGAAGTCGGCCAGCGCGATCGCGGCGACCGCCGCGGGCCGGCCGGCAGTGGCGGCGCCGGCGCGCTGGACGAGGTCGCCGACAGCCACGGCGGCGTGTCGGTGATCCTGGGCAAGGTCGGCCTGCTCGACGCGTTCGCCTGAGTTCGTCCGCTCCCGTTCCTTCGCCAGCCTGACGTCCGCGCCATGGTTTCGCCGCGGCACGGGCGCGCGGATCTTCGCCCGGCAGAAGTCCGCCGTGATCGCGTCGCGTCGATGCGCCGGCGGGCGTCAAGAAAGCGCCGCGCACTTGGCGCGTCCGCCGCCAGGCGAGCCGGGGCAACGCTTTCCGTCGATGGCACGCGGTTTGCTTTTGCTGCAGGGCACGCGCACCGCATGCCTTTCAACTATCTGCAGATCGAGGTTTCCATGGTCGACGAGGAACAAGCTGGCGAGGTGGCCGATGCCACGCCCGAGCGCAGGAGCCGCAAGCCGCTGGTGATCGCGGTGTCGGTGGCGCTGCTGCTGGCGCTGGGCATCGGCGGCTATGTCTGGCAATCGCGCCAGTCCGTGCCGGGCAAGGCCGGCAAGGCGGCGCCGAAGGTTGCCCAGGCCGAACTCTACCTGCCGCTGGACCCGGCTTTCGTGGTGAATTTCCGCGACGCGGGTTCGCTGCGCTATCTGCAGGTCGGGGTCACCCTGATGTCGCACGACCCCGCGGCGATCGAGGTGGCCAAGGCCGCCGACCCGGTGATCCGCGACGCGCTGGTGGCGCTGTTCAGCAACCAGGACTTCGCGATCATCGGCGATGCCGCCGGACGCCAGAAGCTGCAGGCCGATGCGCTGGCCGCCGTGCGCAAGATCGTCAAGGCCCGGCTCGGCCGGCCCGGCGTCGACGCGCTGTACTTCACCAGTTTCGTGATGCAGTGACGAAGAGGCCGCAGGCATGAGCGATCTGCTTTCCCAGGACGAGATCGACGCGCTGCTGGACGGCGTCAGCGGCGGCGCGGTGGCCACCGGCGGCGACGAGCCGCCGCCGAGCGATGCGGTGATCGCGTACGACTTCACCCAGCAGGACCGCATCGTGCGCGGGCGGTTGCCCACGCTGGAAATGGTCAACGAGCGCTTCGCGCGGTTCTTCCGGCTGGGCGTGTTCAACGTGCTGCGCAAGACCTGCGAGGTCTCGGTGCTGGGCGTGAAGATGGTCAAGTTCGCCGAGTACGTGCACAGCCTGGCGGTGCCGAGCAACCTGAACCTGGTGCGCATCAAGCCGCTGCGCGGCACCGCGTTGGTGGTGTTCGAGCCACGCCTGGTGTTTACCGTGATCGACAATTTCTTTGGCGGCGACGGCCGCTACCACGCGCGCATCGAGGGCCGCGACTTCACCGCCACCGAGAACCGCGTGATCCAGATCATGCTGGAGGAGCTGTTCGGCGCGATGACCGAAGCGTGGGCGCCGGTGCTGGAACTGCAGTTCGAATACCAGAACTCCGAGATCAATCCGCAGTTCGCCAACATCGTCAGCCCGACCGAGACGGTGGTGGTGTCGCGCTTCCACGTCGAACTGGACGGCGGCGGCGGCGAGATCCACCTGAGCCTGCCGTACGCGATGGTCGAACCGATCCGCACCCTGCTCGACGCCGGCGTGCAGAGCGACCGCGCCGACCGCGACGACCGCTGGGCGGAGATGCTGCAGGAGGAGGTGTTCGACGCGGAGGTGGACCTGAGTTCGCTGCTGCTCGACGTGCAGCTCAGCCTTGGCGAGTTCCTGCACCTGCGCCCGGGCGACGTGATTCCGGTGCAGCTGCCGGAGCTGGCCACCGTCTACGCCGAGGACGTGCCGGTGTTCCGCGGCCACTACGGCCAGTCCGGCGGCCGCAACGCCGTGCGTTTCCATGCCCAGGCCGGGCGCCGCGAAAAGCGCGCGGCCGGCGACCATTTCAAAGAGAAGACTCCCGCATGAACCAGTCCACAGAAGCTGCCTCCGCCATTGCCGGCGAACGCGTCGAGTTCGATTCGCTGCATGGCCTCGCCGCCGGCAGCGGCGAGGTCAACCTCGACATGATCCTGGACGTGCCGGTGACCCTGGCGATGGAAGTCGGGCGCACCCGCATCAGCATCCGCAACCTGCTGCAGCTGAACCAGGGCTCGGTGGTGGAACTGGACCGCGCCGCCGGCGAGCCGCTGGACGTGTTCGTCAACGGCACCCTGGTCGCGCACGGCGAGGTGGTGGTGATCAACGAGAAGTTCGGCATCCGCCTGACCGACGTGATCAGCCCGGCCGAACGCGTGCGCAAGTTGCGGTGAAGCCGTGAACAGGGAATCGGGAATAGGGAATAGGATCGTCGCGGCGTTGGCGCCGGTAGCGCTGCCCGCCGCCGACGTCAACGTGGGCGGCGAGCTGGTGCGCGTGCTGCTCAGCCTGGCCGCCGTGGTGGCGCTGATTTTCGTGGCGGGCTGGCTGAGCCGGCGCCTGCAGGCGCGCAGTCGGCCCGGCGGGCGGCGCATCCGCTGCGTGGAGGCGATGGCGGTGGGCGCGCGCGAGCGCGTGCTGCTGCTCGACGCCGACGGCAAGCGCCTGCTGGTCGGCGTGGGCCCGGGCGGCATGCGCACGCTGCACGTCTACGACGGCACGCCGGCCGAGCCCGTCGCGATCGAACCCGCCGCCGCGGCGCCCCTGCCTGCGTTCGGCGAGCTGCTAGCACGCTGGAAGCGCAGTGCATGAGGACCTGGCGCTGGATCGTGGCCGCGTCGCTGCTGCTGTTGCCGCTAGTGGCGCTGGCGGCGCCGCCGCCGGGCATTCCGCTGGTCAACGTGCAGAACGTGCCCGGCGGCGGACAGAGCTGGACGCTGTCGCTGCAGGTGCTGGCGCTGATGACCGCGCTGACCCTGCTGCCGGCGATCGCGCTGATGATGACCTCGTTCACCCGCATCATCATCGTGCTCGGTTTCCTGCGCCAGGCGCTGGGCACCCAATCGACCCCGCCGAACCAGGTGCTGCTGGGGCTGGCGCTGTTCCTCACCCTATTCGTGATGTCGCCGGTGCTGAACAAGTCCTACGCCGACGGCGTGAAGCCGTACATGGACGGCCAGTTGGCCGCCGAACAGGCGCTGCCGGCGGCGTCGGCGCCGTTCAAGCAGTTCATGCTCGACCAGACCCGCGAAGCGGACCTGGCGCTGTTCACACGGCTGGCTGGCGAGAAGCCCTATGCGGCCAAGGCGGACGTGCCGTTCAAGGTGGCGATGCCGGCGTTCCTCACCAGCGAGCTGAAGACCGCGTTCCAGATGGGCTTCCTGCTGTTCATCCCGTTCCTGATCATCGACTTGGTGGTGGCCAGCGTGCTGATGTCGATGGGCATGATGATGGTCTCGCCGATGATCATCTCGCTGCCGTTCAAGATCATGCTGTTCGTGCTGGTGGATGGGTGGACGCTGCTGCTCGGGACCCTGGCCGGGAGCTTCTACACGTGACCGTGCGTCGGCTGGCCGTAACCTTTGTGGGAGCCCGCTCGCGGGCGATGCTCTCGCTTGTCTCTGCATTCGGAGCTAAGAGCTTTCAGAGCAAGAGCTTTCGTCTGCCTGCGGCAGCCGAGTCACTTTCTCTTTGCGTGGCCAAAGAGAAAGTAACCCAAGAGAAAGGCCACCCCGCTTCCGCGCTTTCCGGGCATCCTGCCCGGAAAGTCCGCGTGCGGGCTACGGGGTTTGTCGACAGGGCATCCTGCCCTGACGCCAAACTGGCCGGCATCCCTGCCGGCCACCCTGCGGGCTTTCCTTCGCCCGCCCGCCGCTGCAGAGGGGCCCCGGGTAGAGCAGCGGGCCATCGTGGCCCGCACTCTTCAGAAAAGCCAGAGCAACAGCCAGATCAACAGCCGGATCAACGGCAGTGCAACAGCAGCGCTGGGCCTTGCTCTCTGGCTTTTGCTTCCCGGCTTCATCACCGAGTGCGGGCCACGATGGCCCGCTGCTCTACCGGGGTCCCTTGCGCGGCGGTGAGTCGGGGTCGACAGGCCGCGCAGCGGGAACCGACAGGGATGTCGGTTCCTTTTCGCACGGGCAGGATGCCCGTTCGAAAAGCCCGGCCCCGGCTCACGGACTTGCCGGGCAGGATGCCCGGCAAGCGCCAAGCGGGGGGTCGTTTTCTCTTGGTTACTTCTCTTTTGGACAAGCAAAAGAGAAGTAACTCGGGCGCCGCAGGCGCACGAAAGCTCTTGCCTCTGAAGCTTTTTGCCCTGAACGAAGCAAGAGCATCGCACACAAGTGCGCTCCTGCAGTTGCAGGCGCGACAGCGCTCCGCCGCTGCTGCGGCGAAGCACACTACCGGAGCCTGCCCATGACCCCCGAATCCATCATGGAGATCGGCCAGCACGCGCTCTACGTGGCGATGCTGGTGGCCGCGCCGCTGCTGCTGACCGCGCTGGCGGTGGGCCTGCTGGTGGGCGTGATCCAGGCGGCCACGCAGATCAATGAGATGACGCTGAGCTTCATCCCCAAGCTGATCGCGATGGCGCTGGTGGCGCTGATCGCCGGGCCGTGGATGCTGCGCCTGCTGGTGCAGTACACCACGCAGCTGATCGAGAGCCTGCCGGGCGCGGTCAGATGACGGCGCTGGACCTGGCGCAGTTGCCGGCGTGGCTGGGCAGCCTGTTCTGGGCGGTCGGCCGGGTCAGCGGGCTGTGCCTGGTGGCGCCGGTGTTCAGCGCGACGGTGGTGTCGGCGCGGGTTCGCGTCGGCGTGGTGGTGGTGCTGGCGCTGGTGCTGGCGCCGCTGGCGCCGGCGACGATCGACCCGCTCAGCGGCGACGGCGTGGCGACGATGGCCGCACAGGTGCTGATCGGCGCGGCGGTGGGCTTCGTGCTGAAGCTGGTGTTCGAGGCGGTGTCGTTCGGCGGCGAGCTGGTAGGGCAGAGCATGAGCCTGGGTTTTGCCGAGGTGATCAGCCCACAGGCCGGCGGCAGCTCGAACGTGCTCAGCCAGTTCTACCTGCTGCTGGTGACCTTGCTGTTCCTGGCGATGGACGGCCATCTGCGCCTGATCGCGCTGCTCGCCGACAGCTTCCGCAGCCTGCCGCCGGGCGTGCCGACGATCGACGCCAACGGCCTGCACGCGGTGGTCGGCTTCGCCGCGGAACTGTTTGCCGGTGCGGTGCGGGTGGCGCTGCCGGCGGTGACCTCGCTGCTGGTGGTGAACATCGGCTTCGCCGCGATCAGCCGCGCGGCGCCGTCGATGAACCTGTTCGCAGTGGGCTTCCCGATCACCGTGTCGCTGGGCTTCATCGCCCTGTGGCTGTCGCTGCGCAGCCTGCCGGGCGCGTTCGAGGCGCTGCAGGATAGCGCTTGGTCGCTGATGCGCCAACTGTTCGGAGGCTGAGGCCATGTCCGACGACAGCGACCAGGAAAAAACCGAACAACCGACCGAGAAGAAGCTTCGCGAATCGCGCGAGAAGGGCGAGGTTCCGCGATCGCGCGACCTGTCCGGCGCGCTGGTGGTGCTGGCCGGCGTGGCGGCGCTGATGAGCGGCGGCGAGCAGGCGCTGGTGCATGCCAGGCGGATCTTCTCGCTGGGCATGCATTACTCGCGCGACGCCTTGTTCAGCGATGACTTGCCGGGCCGCACGCTGCATGCGGTGGTGTACGAGGCGTTGGGGCTGTTCGCGCCGGTGGCGCTGGCGACGATGCTGGCCACGCTGGCCGCGCCGTTGCTGCTGGGCGGGATGAACTTCAGCGCGCAGGCGTTGCAGCCGAAGTTCGAGCGGCTCGACCCGGTCAAGGGGCTGGGCCGGATCTTCGCGATGCGCGGTCTGGTCGAGCTGGGCAAGGCGCTGCTGAAGCTGCTGTTCATCGGCGCGGTGCTGGCCCTGCTGCTGCGGCACTGGCAGGGCGAGTTGCAGGCCACCGGCCGCGGTTCGGTGCTGGCCGGGATCGCGCAGTCGATCGGCCTGCTCGGCCGCGCCGCGCTGTGGTTCGGCGCGATGCTGGCGCTGATCGGCGGCATCGATGCCATCTACCAGAAATTCGACCACGCGAAAAACCTGCGCATGACCCGCCAGGAGATCCGCGACGAGATGAAGGAAAGCGAAGGCAACCCCGAGATGAAGGGGCGCATCCGCCAGGTGCAGCAGGCGCAGGCGCGCCGCCGCATGATGGAGGACTTGCCGCGGGCCGACGTGGTGGTGGTCAATCCCACCCACTTCGCGGTGGCCTTGCGCTACGACGAAGGCCGCACCGGCGCGCCGCGGGTGATCGCCAAGGGCGTCGACGTGCTGGCCCAGCAGATCCGCCTGGTGGCGGGCAGCCATCGCATCCCGCTGGTCGAGGCGCCGCCGTTGGCACGCGCCTTGTATGCAACGACTGAACTGGGCCGGGAAATCCCCGCCGCGCTGTACGTGGCGGTGGCCCAGGTCCTGGCCTACGTCTACCAGCTGAAGCAAGCCACGGCGCAGGGCGAGACACCACCGGCAGCGCCCACCCCCGAGGTCGATCCGGACCTGATGGGGCCTTACCGCGAATAACGACGAGTCAAATCCATGACGGGTGCAGATGTACTGGGCAATTTCAAACACCTGGCGCGACGGGGTATTGGCGCGCCGGTGATGATGCTGGTGATGCTGGCGATGCTGATGTTGCCGCTGCCGCCGTTCCTGCTCGACATGCTGTTCAGCTTCAACATCGCGCTGTCGCTGGTGATCCTGCTGGCGGTGGTCTACGTGATGCGACCGCTGGAGTTCGCCGCATTCCCCACCGTGGTGCTGATGGCGACGCTGCTGCGGCTCGCGCTGAACATCGCTTCCACCCGCGTGGTGCTGCTGCACGGGCATGACGGCCCCGGCGCCGCCGGCAAGGTGATCGAGGCGTTCGGCGAGTTCGTGATCGGCGGCAACTTCGCGGTCGGCCTGGTGGTGTTCGCGATCATCACCATCATCAACTTCGTGGTGGTCACCAAGGGCGCCACCCGCGTGTCGGAAGTGACCGCGCGGTTCACCCTCGATGCCATGCCCGGCAAGCAGATGGCGATCGACGCCGACCTCAACGCCGGCCTGCTGACCCAGGAGCAGGCGCGCGAGCGGCGCCAGGAAGTGCGCGAGGAGGCGGACTTCTACGGCTCGATGGACGGCGCCTCCAAGTTCGTGCGCGGCGACGCCACCGCCGGCATCCTGATCCTGATCATCAACATCGTCGGCGGCTTCTTCGTCGGCGTGATGCAGCACGGCCTGTCCGCCGGCGAAGCGGCCAAGACCTATACCTTGCTGACCATCGGCGACGGACTGGTGGCGCAGGTGCCGGCGCTGATGCTGTCGGTGGCGGCGGCGATCATCGTGACCCGCGTGTCGAAATCGCAGGACATGGGCAAGCAGGTGATCGGCCAGGTGTTCGGCCAGCCGCGCGCGCTCGGCGTGGCGGCAGTGGTGCTGACCGTGATGGGGGTGATCCCTGGCATGCCGAACGTGGCGTTCCTGCTGCTCGGCGCCAGCTGCGGCGGCGTGGCGTGGCTGCTCTTGAAACGCGAGCGCGAGACGCGAGCCAGGCTGGCCGAGTCGGTTGCCGAGAAGCCGGTCGCGACGGCGCCAGCCGAGCGGCTGGAGCTGGGCTGGGAGGACGTGGCCAGCGTCGATCCGCTGGGCCTGGAAGTGGGCTACCGGCTGATCCCGCTGGTCGACGTGCACCAGGGCGGCGAGCTGATGGGGCGGATCAAGTCGGTGCGCCGCAAGCTGTCACAGGAGCTGGGCTTCCTGGTGCCGGCGGTGCACATCCGCGACAACCTCGACTTAGGTCCCAACACCTACCGGATCACCCTGATGGGGGTGCCGATGGGCGAGGCCGAGGTGCACAACGAGCGCCTGATGGCGATCAATCCGGGCCAGGTGCACGGCACCCTGCAGGGCATCGCCACGCAGGATCCGGCGTTCGGGCTGGAAGCGGTGTGGATCGAGAGCGGCCAGCGCGAGCTGGCGCAGAGCTACGGCTACACCGTGGTCGACCCGGCCACGGTGATCGCCACCCACCTGTCGCACATCCTGCAGGGCCACGCGCACGAGCTGCTCAGCCACCAGGACGTGCAGCAACTGCTGGACCGGCTCGCCGCCAACGCGCCGAAGCTGGTCGAGGACCTGGTGCCCAAGCGGCTGACGCTGGGCGTGGTGGTCAAGGTGCTGCAGAACCTGCTGGCCGAGCGGGTGCCGATCCGCAACATGCGCAGCATCGTCGAATCCTTGGCGGAGCACGCCGGGCAGAGTCAGGATCCCGGCGTTCTGACCGCCGCCGTGCGCGTCGCGCTGGGCCGGCAGATCGTGCAGGAGATCACCGGGCTGGGCACCGAGGTGCCGGTGATCACGCTGGCGCCGGAGCTCGAACAGATCCTGCTCGGCTCGCTGTCCGGCGGCGGTGGCGTGGCCGGCGCCGCGGTGGAACCGGGCCTGGCCGACCGCCTGCAGCAGAGCGTGGCCGACGCCGCGCGGCGCCAGGAATTGAGCGGCGAACCGGCGGTGCTGCTGGTCGCGCCGCTGCTGCGGCCGTGGCTCGCGCGCTTCACCCGTCACGTGGCACAGAACCTGCACGTACTCGCTTACAACGAGGTGCCCGACAACCGTCGGGTGCGACTGGTGCAGGCGCTGGGGCGGTGAACAGGATGGATGAGATGGCGATGGTCAGGCAACGCGCAACCGGAACTTCCACTCGGCGGCTCTCCCGCCGCGCCCGCCGCGTCGTCCGCGTGATGCAGCGGAGCAATCGGACATGAAGATCAAACGTTTCGTGGCGCCGGACATGCGCCAAGCGATGCGCGAAGTGCGCGAAGAGCAGGGACCGGAAGCGGTGATCCTGTCCACTCGCCGGCTGGATGAAGGCATCGAGCTGGTGGCCGCGATCGACTACGACGAGTCGCTGGTGCGCGAGGCGGTCCGGCACGGTGCGCCGCTCGCGGCCGCACCGTCCCAGGCGACGATCGCCGAACCTCAGCCCGAGCCGGCCGCGGCGACCGCGCCGCCGCCGCGCCGGCGCGTGGCCGCCGTACCGCCGCCGGCGAACGAGAGGCCGGCGATGCGCCCGCTGGTGGAACGCGCCGCACAGGACACCGCGCAGCTGCGCAGCGAACTGGGCAGCCTGCGCGAGATGCTGGAGATGCAGCTGTCCAGCCTGGCCTGGAACGACATGGAGCGGCGCCAGCCGCTGCGCGCGCGGATCCTGCGCGAGATGACCCGGCTGGGCATCGAAGCCGACGTGGCGCGCGCCCTCGTGGCCGAGCTGCCCGAGCCGATCAACGCCGAGCAGGCGCGCTACCTGCCGCTGGGCATGCTCAGCCGCAGCCTGCTGGTGAGCGGCCGCGACCTGTCCGGCGACGACAGTGGCGTGGTCGCGCTGGTCGGGCCGACCGGCGTGGGCAAGACCACCACCATCGCCAAGCTGGCGGCCCGCGCGGTGATGCGCCACGGTGCCGACCAGGTGGCGCTGGTCAGCACCGACCACTACCGCATCGGCGCCGCCGCGCAACTGGAGCACTACGGCCGGCTGCTCGGCGCGCGGGTCTACCCGGCCTACGACGCGGCGAGCCTGCGCAAGGTGCTGGAGATGCTGCGCGGCAGCCATACCGTGCTGATCGATACCGCCGGCGTCGCCGGCAGCGACCCGCGGCTCAACCAGCAACTGGAGATCCTCGCCGACGCCAGCGGCCTGCGCGCCTGCCTGGTGCTGGCGGCGAACGCGCAATCGCAGTCGCTGGACGAAGCGGTGCGCGCCTACCTGCCGCTGCGGCCGCAGGCCTGCATCCTGACCAAGCTGGACGAGGCGCCGGCATTGGGCGGGGCGCTGTCGGTGCTGATCCGCCACCGGCTGCCGCTGGACTACGTCACCGACGGCCAGCGCGTGCCCGAGGACATCGCCGCGGCGGACGCACGCGTGCTGGTATGCCGCGCCGCGCAGTCGCTGAAAAGCCCGCCGCCCGACGACGGCCTGATGGCCGAGCGCTTCGGCTTCGCGGTGGCTGGCGCATGAGCGGGGTACTGGCGATGGACCAGGCTTCCGGGCTGACGCAGATGCTGTCGGCGATGACCCGCCGGCCCGCCGCGGAGGCGCCGCCCGCACACCACCAGGCCAGCAGCCTGCTGGCCGCCGCACCCGCCGCGCGCCGGCACTGCCGCACCATCGCGGTGGCCGGCGGCAAGGGCGGCGTCGGCAAGAGCACGGTGGCGGTGAACCTGGGCATGGCGCTGTCGGTGGCCGGGCGCGACGTGGTGCTGCTGGATGCCGACATGGGCCTGGCCAATGTCGACGTGATGCTGGGCCTCGCGCCGTCGCGCCACATCGGCCACCTGCTCGACGGCGAGTGCACGCTGGACGAACTGATGCTGTCCGCACCGCGCGGCCTGCGCGTGGTGCCGGCTGGCTCCGGTGCGCGCCGGCTGGCGCAGCTGGACAACGGCGAGCATGCGGCGATCATCCGCGCCTTCGACGAACTGGCGCAGCCGCCCGAATACCTGCTGGTGGACACCGCCGCCGGCCTGTCGGACAACGTGACGATGTTCGCCGCCGCCGCCGCCGAGGTGATCGTGGTGGTGTGCGACGAGCCGGCGTCGCTGACCGACGCCTACGGCCTGACCAAGGTGCTCAGCCGCGACTTCGGCGTGCGCCGCATCCGCATGGTCGCCAACATGGTGCGCAACGAGGGCGACGCGCGCGCTCTGCACCAGAAGCTGGCGCGGGTCAGCGACCGCTTCCTCGACGTGGTGATCGAGTTCGGCGGCTGGGTGCCGCACGACGAGCGCCTGCGCCAGGCCATTCGCCGGCAGTGCGCGGTGGTCGACCTGTGGCCGTCCAGCCATGCCGCGCTGGCATTCAAGCAATTGGCCGGTGCGGCCGATAAGTGGGTGGAGCCCGAGCGCGCGGGTCTCGACCGGATTGCTTTTTTTGCTGGCCGGACAACACCGGTGGGTGGGGTGCCGAGATGAGTGTGGCTTCGGAATATCTGCAACTCTCCCGCGAGAGTGCCGACGAACTGGTGCGTCGGCACGCGCCGCTGGTGCGGAGGATCGCCTATCACCTGATGGGGCGGTTGCCGGCCAGCGTCGATGTGGGCGACCTGATCCAGGCGGGAATGATCGGTTTGCTGGAGGCGGCGCGCCATTTTGCCCACGACAAGGGGGCCAGCTTCGAGACGTATGCGGGCATCCGCATCCGTGGCGCGATGCTGGACGAGTTGCGCAAGACCGACTGGACCCCGCGCTCGGTGCACCGCAAGACCCGCGAGGTGGCCGAGACGATCCGCCAGATCGAGACCGAGACCGGCGCGGAGGCCGACGATGCCGAGGTGATCCGCCGGCTCGGCATCAGCGCGGAGGAGTACCACCAGGTGCTCGCCGATGCGGCCTGCGTGCGCCTGCTCAGCCTCACCGCCTCGGACGACGGCGAGGAAGGCACGGTGCTCGACGTGGCCGACGAAGGCAGCCTGGGGCCGTCGGAGAACATCGAGCGCGACGGCATGCGCGAGGCGCTGGCCGAGGCGATCGGCGGCCTGCCCGAGCGCGAGCAGCTGGTGATGTCGCTGTACTACGAGCAGGAATTGAACCTCAAGGAAATCGGCGCCGTGCTCGGCGTGAGCGAGTCGCGCGTGTGCCAGATCCATGGCCAGGCGGTGATCCGGCTACGCGCACGACTTGCCGGCTGGCGCAGTTGATCCAGTAACCCATTGAATCCCCGCGGCCGGACCTCGGCCTGTACCGCACGTGGAGAAAGCGTTTGGACAAGAACATGAAAATCCTGGTGGTGGACGATTTTTCCACCATGCGCCGGATCGTCCGCAACCTGCTGGTCGAGCTGGGTTTCAGCAACCCGCTGATCCAGGAGGCCGACGATGGCGAGAGCGCGCTGGCGCTGCTGCGCAGCCAGCCGTTCGACCTGGTGGTGACCGACTGGAACATGCCGAACATGACCGGCATCGACCTGCTGCGCGCGATCCGCGCCGAGGAGGCGCTGAAGGGCCTGCCGGTGCTGATGGTCACCGCGGAGAACAACCGCGACCAGATCATCGCCGCCGCGCAGGCCGGCGTGAACGGCTACATCGTCAAGCCGTTCACCGCGGTCACGCTCAAGGAAAAACTCACCAAGATCTTCGAACGGATCGCCGCCAGTGGAGTCAGCGCATGAACGTTTCTTCCTCCCTCGCCATCGACGAGACGCTGCCGCCCGAACTGCGCGATCTGCTGAACAGCCCCGACGGCCAGGCGTTCGAGCAGGCGCTGGACGTGATGGTGCGCCAGCGCGAGCAGCGCCTGTTCCGCGCGCTCGGCCAGCTGGCCCGCGACCTGCACGACGCGGTGCGCCGGCTCGGCGGCGAACTGACCCAGGAAGGCGTGCCCGGCATCGTGGCCGACGCGCGCCAGCACCTGCAGGACGCGCTGGAGATGAGCGCGCAGGCGGCGCATCGCAGCCTCGACTTCGCCGAACGCATGCGGCCGCAGGCCGAGTCGCTGACGCGCAATGCCGGCCAGGTGCTGGAGTGGACCAACGGCAACGACGCCGCCGCGGTGCTGGCGCGCGAGGCGGTGGCGTTCGCCGGCAGCTGCCGCGACGGCCTCGCCGACATGGTGCTGGCGCAGTCGTGGCAGGACCTGACCGGGCAGCGCATCAAGAAGGTGGCCAGCTTCATCGGCACGGTCGAGTCGTCGCTGCTGGAACTGGTGCGCCTGACCGGTGCGCTGGCCGGCAGCGAGGCGCCGGCCAAGGCGGCCAAGGTGTCCAGCCAGGAAGATGCCGACCGCCTGCTCAGCGAATTCGGGTTTTGACGAGTCGCCGGTCATGAATGCGGAATTCGACAGCGAGCTGCGCCAGGATTTCCTGGTCGAGGCCGGTGAACTGCTGCAGCGGCTGGGCGAGCAGCTGGTCGGGCTGGAAGCGGCGCCGGGCGACGGCGAGCTGCTGAATGCGGTGTTCCGCGCCTTCCACACCGTCAAGGGCGGCGCCGGCTTTCTCGCGCTCGAGCCGATGGTGGTGCTGTGCCATCACGCCGAGGACCTGCTCAACGAGGCCCGCAACGGCAAGGTGGTGCTCGGCGCCGTCCACATGGATGCGCTGCTCGAGGCGCTCGATCTGCTCAACGACATGATGGCCGCGGTGAGCGCCGAGGCACCGCTGGGCATGCCGCCGCCGGCGTTGCTGCAATCGCTGTTGCCGGGAGCCCGGCCGGCTCCGGTCGTGGCGCCGGCGGCCACGCCGGCGCCGTCGGCGGACGGCGGCGCGATCGACGACAGCGAGTTCGAGGCGCTGCTGGACAGCATGTACGGCAGCGCTGCGCCGGGTACCGTCGCGCCGGCCGCGTTGCCGGTCGCGCCGGCCGCATCCGCGACGATCGACGACGACGAGTTCGAGGCGTTGCTGGACGCCTTGCACGGCAAGGCCGGGCAGCCGGCCGCGGCAGCCGCGATGGCGCCGGCGGCGGTAGCCGAAATGGTTGCGCCGAAACCCGCCGCGGCCACGGCGGCGCATCATGCGGCGCCGGCGGAAAACAGCGTGCGGGTCGACACCGCGCGGCTGGACCTCTTGGTCAACCACGCCGGCGAACTGGTGCTGGTGCGCAACCGCCTGCTCAGCCTGGCCGCGCGCCACGGCAGCGAGGTGCTGGCCGCCGCGGCCGGCGAGCTGGACCGGGTCACCGACGAATTGCAGAACGCCGTGATGGGCATGCGCATGCAGCCGGTCGGCCGGCTGTTCCAGCGCTTCCCGCGGATCGTGCGCGACCTGGCGCGCCAGCTCGGCAAGGACGTGGAACTGCTGCTGGAAGGCGAGGGCACCGACCTCGACCGCAGCCTGGTCGAGGCGCTGGCCGATCCGCTGATCCACCTGCTGCGCAACGCGCTCGACCACGGCGTGGAGCAGCCGGCCGAGCGCGAACGGGCAGGCAAGCCGCGCAAGGGGCGCGTGTGCCTGTCGGCCAGCCAGCGCGGCGAGCGCATCGTGATCGCGGTGCGCGACGACGGTCGCGGCATGGATCCGGCGATCCTGCGCCGCAAGGCGGTGGAGAAGGGCGTGATCGACGCTGCGCAGGCCTCGCGGCTGAGCGAGGCCGAGTGCTACGAGCTGATCTTCCGTCCGGGCTTCAGCACCGCCGCGGCGGTCTCCGACATCTCCGGCCGCGGTGTCGGCATGGACGTGGTGAAGACCCGCGTGGCCGAACTCGGCGGCACCTTGCAGGTGCGCTCGCAGCTGGGCCACGGCAGCGAACTGGAACTGACCGTGCCGCTGACCCTGGCGGTGCTGCGCGTGCTGATGGTGCGCGTGGGCACGCGCCTGTTCGCCTTGCCGATGGGCAACGTGGAGGAGGTGTTCGAACTCGATGCGGACCAGGACTGCCTGCTGGACGGGCGCCTGGTGGCCCGTCACCGCGGTCGCGCGCTGCCGCTGCTCGACCTGGCCGGCTGGGCCGCCGCGATGGTGGCGGCGGGGCGGCACGTGGTGGTGCTGCACATCGGCCACCAGCGCCTCGGCTGCCTGGTGCACGAGGTACTCGGCCGCGAGGACGTCATCGTCAAGCCGCTGGGGCCGCTGTTCGACGGCGTGCCGGGCATCGCCGGGGCCACCGTCACCGGCGACGGCCGGCTGGCGCTGGTGATGGACCTGGCCGGCCTGGCCGGCGATGCCGGGCAACTTTCCACTTCACCGCAACTGACCGGCTGATCGGCATGGATCTGGTAAGCATCATCGGCACCATTCTGGCCTTCGTGGTCATCATCGTGGGCACCATCCTCAAGGGTTCCACCGTGGGCGCGCTGTGGAATCCCGCGGCGTTCGTGATCGTCTTCGCCGGCACGGCCGCCGCCCTGCTGGTGCAGAACCAGGGCAAGGTGCTCAAGCAAGCGTTCAAGATGCTCTCGATGGTCTACCGGCCGCCCCGGCACCAGCCGGGCGACCTGATCAGCCGCATCGTCGGCTGGAGCGAGATCTCGCGGCGGCAGGGCCTGCTCGGGCTGGAGCCGCAGATCGAGGCGGAGCCCGACCCGTTCGTCAGCAAGGGGCTGCAGCTCTTGGTCGACGGCGGCGAGCCGGAGGCGATCCGCAGCGTGCTGGAGGTGGACCTGGAAACGCGCGAGGCGATCGACCTGGCCGGCGCCAAGGTGTACGAAATGGCCGGCATCTACTCGCCCACGCTGGGCATCATCGGCGCGGTGATGGGCCTGATGGCGGTGATGCAGAACCTGGCCGACCCGAGCAAGCTCGGCCACGGTATCGCCGCCGCCTTCGTCGCCACCATCTACGGCGTGGCGCTGGCCAACCTGTTCATGCTGCCGATGGCAGCGCGGCTGAAGGGCCTGATCAGCAAGCAGACGCAGATGCGCGAGATCCTGATCGAGGGCCTGGTGTCGATCGCGCAGGGCGACAACCCGCGGCAGATCGAGGCGCGCCTGCAAGGTTACGTGGCATGAGAAGGCACAAGCACGAGGAACACGTCAATCACGAGGCCTGGGCGATTCCCTACGCCGACCTGATGACCTTGCTGCTGGCGTTCTTCGTGGTGATGTATGCGGTCTCGGTGGTCAACGAAGGCAAGTTCCGGGTCATGTCCGAGTCGCTGATCGAGGCGTTCAACGGTTCCAGCCACGCCATCGCGCCGCTGCCGCCGACACGGATCCGGCCGCACAACGTCGCGCCGGCGATCGCCGCGCCGGCCGGCCAGTCCGGTTCGTCGATCGTGCCGATCGCGGTGCCGATCCCGCCGCATCCGGTGCCCGCCAGCGGCGGCAGCGGGCGCGAAGCCGGCCACGCGTCGACGCAGCAGGCGACCCTGGGGCGCATCGAGGACCAGGTGCGCAAGGCGCTGCAGCCCCTGATCGACCGCAAGCTGGTGGTGGTGCGGCACAAGCCCGACTGGCTGGAAATCGAGATCCGCACCGACATCCTGTTCCCCAGCGGCGTGGCGCAACTGTCGGAGCCGGCCACGGCGGTGCTGCGCGACCTGGCGGCGATCCTGGCCCGCTTCGGCAACCCGCTGCGGGTGGAGGGTTTTACCGACGACAAGCCGATCAGCAACACGCTGTACCCGTCCAACTGGGAACTGTCGGCGGCGCGCGCGGCGCGCGTGGCGCGGCTGTTTTCCACCAACGGGATCGCCCCGGCGCGGCTGGGCATCATCGGCTGGGGCGAGACGCGCCCGATCGCCGACAACGCCACCGAGGAAGGCCGCAACCAGAACCGGCGGGTGCTGGTGGTGGTGATGAGCGACCACCCGACCGCGCCGCGCGACCACGCCACCCCGGAAAGCGTCGGCGGGATCGCCGGCCTGGCGGCGGCGCCGCCGCCGGCGGTCGATATACTGCCGACTGTGCGCGCCGTCGGCGGCGGCGCGTCCGGCCAGCCGTTGCCGGACAGCGACGCCGCGGTGTTGCCGCATGCCGCCGGCGCCGCGCGTCAGGCCGGTTCGAGCCAATGAATCCGATGCATGTCGTCACCGGCCATGGAGTAGTCGCATGAATGCCGCCGTCCCCGCGTCCGCGACACACACCCGCCACTGGCTGTCGTTCCGCATCGGCACGCAGCTGTATGCGGCGCCGCTGGACGATGTCAGCGAAGTCATCCGCGACGGCGACCTGACCCCGGTGCCGGGCGCCGCGCCGGACCTGCTCGGCGTGCGCCACCTGCGCGGGCGCATCGTGCCGGTGATGGACGGCCGCCGTCGGCTGGGCCTGGCGGAGGCGCCGGCGGCGAACCCGGTCATGGTGCGGGTGGTGATGTTGTCGCAGGCGGGCCAGCGCGTCGGCCTGCGCGTGGATGCGGTCGGCGAACTGCTGTGCAGCGACGGCATCGAAATCGCACCGCCGCCGCCGGGGCGCGCCAGCCGCGACGACGATCCGGTCAGCGGCGTGCTGGCCTGGCAGGGCGGGTTCGTGGCCCTGCTCGACGTGCGCCGGCTGTGCCGGGCCGAGGACGGGGGCGGCCATGTGGCTTGAACTTGGCGTGGGCGTCCTGCTGGCGCTGGCGCTGGTGCAGTCGCTGCTGCTGTTCCACGGCTGGCGCCAGCTGCGCGAACTGCAGCGGCGTGTCGGCGCGCTGTCGCGCGAGGCGGGCTATGCCTGTACCGACGTGCCGACCTCGATGCTGGTGACCGCGCTGGGGCGGCTGGAGCGTCAGCTCGGCCGGATCGAGCAGCAACCGCCGCCGCTGCGGCAATCCTACGAACTGGCCCAGCGGCTGGCGCGCGAAGGCGCCGACCTCGACCAACTGGTCAGTCGCTGCGGCCTGTCGCGCGACGAGGCGAGGCTGGTGCTGCAGATGCACCCGGCCAACTCCTGAAAGCGCTGCGTCGCCGGCCGGCGTGAGCCGCGCGGGTCATTCTTCCGCCGCGTCGTAGACGGCCGCCAGCACCGAGGCGGCGGCCGCGTAGAGCAGCACCGGCACGTCGTCGCGCAGGCGCAGCGAGGCCAGCAGGGCGGCGATCTGCGGATCGTGATGCAGCGGCAGGCCCAGCACCTGCGCGCGGGCCAGCAGCGTTTCCAGCGCCTCCGGCGGCATCGGCTTGATCTCGGCGTGGTTGCCGCCAGCCAGCCGCAGGCTGACCCGGCGCGGGGGCAGCGAGGCATTCATGCGGTGGCCTGCAGCAGCACGGCGCTGTGCCGGCCCGGCGGTTGCGGCAGGCCGACCTGGCAGCTCAGCTGGTCGAGCAGCACGCCGCAGGCGGCCAGCCGCTGGCGCAGCGGGCCGAACTGGCGCTCCATGCGTTGCGCGGTCTGTGCCCGCTCGGCCCACAGGCGCACCGTCAGCCGCGGCTCGCGCAGTTGCAGTTCGCCCTGCAGCGGGCCCAGTGCGGGCAGGTCCAGCGCGAAACCGAGCGTCCAGCCGTGACTGCCGTCGACGGGATCGGCGCTGAACTCCAGCTGCAGCTGCAGCACGTCGCGCCCGCCCTCGCCCTGCAGCGGAATCTCGATCATCCATGCCGGCAGCGGGCTCGTGCCGGCTTCCAGCTGGGCCACCTCGACCCGTGCCAGGGCTGCCTTGACGTCGCCGTGCAGGCGATCCAGCAGCGGGTCCACGCCATCGTCGGCCGGTACCAGCGGCAGCGGCACGCGCGGTTGCGCCTGCATGCCACGCTGCAGCATCGGTGGTGCGGCATCGCTGCGGTTGGCCGGCGCCGGCGCCGGCGCGCGCCGGTCGAGCAGCCCGGCCAGGCGCAGCAGCGCGCCCTTCCAGTCGTCCTCGGCCAGCGCCGCCAGGTTGCCGTGCGGGCTGGCCAGGCGGGATTCGAAGAACAGGCCGCTGCGGCTGACGGCCTCGCGCAGGCCTTCGCCGCGGGTGATTTCGGCGGGCGTGCGCAGCGATTGTTCGAGCAGGGCCAGCGCTGCGCGCAGGTCCGGCGGCAACTGGCGCAATACCGGCCGCTGCGCCAGCGTGCCCAGCGTGGCCAGCAGCGGTGCATAGCCGTTCTGCTGCGGCAGGCGTTCGCGCAGCACGCGCTGGAAGGTTGGATCGGCGGGAGGCGACAGTACCTCCAGTTGCGGCTGCGCACCCAGGCTCAGCACGCGGACCTGGAACTGCGCCGGCAACTGGCTGCCGGGCAGTTCCGTCTCCACCGCGAGCGCGCCGACCTGCAGCACCAGCAGCCCCTGCGGGTTCAGCCCCAGCGGCCGCGCCGACAGCACCGTGCCGATGCGCCAGCTTTGCGCGCTGGTGCCGGAAGCGGCACCGGCCCAGGTGAGGGCGGCCAGGCTGGTCGGTTGGATGATCAAGTCGGTTCCTGCACGCGGGCCGGTGGGGGCGATCGGGTTCGTCCAGCAGGACATCGGCCGCGCGCGGGGGAACTTGAGCCGCGTTCGATGCCGGGGCACGGCCGGCGATCCCTAAAGCGATCGTGGCGACGGCCGATAAGCAACTCGTCAGCGCCAACGAGCGCGCGTGGAGTGGCGGCATGGCCGGCAAACGGGCGGTGAAGCAGCAACAGGACGAGCGGCAGGCGGCGCCGGACGGTGCGGCCGCGGTGGTGCTTCCGGCTGACTGCCGCATCGCCGCCCAGGCCGCGCTGAAGACGCAGCTGCTGGGTGCGCTGGAGCATGGCGCCAGCGTGGTGCTGGATGCCAGCCAGGTGGAGCGTGTCGATACGGCGGCGCTGCAGCTGCTGGTGCTGTTGCGGCGTGAGCTGCAGGCACGCGGCGGCGCGCTGGACTGGCGCGGCGCGAGCGAGGCGTTCAACGAGGCGGCTGGCCTGCTCGGCCTGGCGCGGATTCTGGAACTGCCGGCCGCAGGGCCGGCCTGAACGAGGTGGCAGCATGGCAAAGATTCTTGCGGTAGACGATTCGGTCTCGATGCGCGGCATGGTGGCGTTCACCCTGCGCGGCGCCGGGCACGAGGTGGCCGAGGCCGAGAACGGGCAACTGGCGCTGGACGTGGCGCGCGGCAGCGCGTTCGACCTGGTGCTGGCCGACGTCAACATGCCGGTGATGGACGGCATCGCCATGGTGCGCGAGCTGCGCACGATGGACGCCTACAAGGGCGTGCCGATCCTGATGCTGACCACCGAGTCGCACACCGAGAAGAAGATGGAAGGCAAGGCGGCCGGCGCCACCGGCTGGCTGGTCAAGCCGTTCGACCCGGAGCAGCTGCTGGCCACCGTCAAGCGCGTGCTGGGCTGAAGGAAGATCCATGGGCGCCGTCGACCTGACTCAATTCCACAAGACCTTCTTCGAGGAAAGCCTGGAAGGGCTGGACGCGATGGAGACGGCGTTGCTGGCGCTGGATTCGGGTTCGACCGACCACGAGCTGGTACACACGATCTTCCGCGCGGCACATTCGATCAAGGGCGGCGCGGCGACCTTCGGTTTCGCCGACGTCGCCGCGTTCACCCACGTGGCCGAATCGCTGCTGGAGGAAGTGCGCAGCGAGCGCCGCGCGGTGGATGCGGAGCTGATCGACCTGCTGCTGCGCTCGGTCGACTGCCTGCGCGCCATGCTGGCGCGCTCGGGCAGCGACCAGCCGGCGGCCGACGCCGGCAGCGAGGCGCTGCGCGGCGAACTGGTGCGGCTGGTCAGCGGCGAGCTGGCGACGGCGCCCGCCGCGGCCGCGCCGAAGGCCGCATCGGCGAACGGCTGGGACATCCGTTTCGTCGCGCTGCCGCACCTGCTGCAGACCGGCAACGATCCGTTGCGGCTGTTCCGCGAGCTTGGGCAACTGGGCCGGCTGGAAGTGCGGCGGGCCTTCGTGCTCGACAGTGCGCCGGCGCGACTGGCCGAGCTCGATCCCGGCCATTGCCATCTCGGCTGGGAGCTGCGCCTGCACGGCGCGGTGGCGCGCGGCGACGTCGACGCCGTGTTCGACTGGCTCGACGGCGACTGCGAGCTGGCCATCGCGGCGCTGGCCGCGGAATCGTCGGCCGCGGCGGCACTGGCGGCGGTTGCCGCTCCCGCAGCAGCGCCCGCGCCCGCCGCGCCGCCGGCACGCGAAGCCACCACCGCCGGCGAAGGCAGTTCGATCCGCGTCGGCATCGACAAGGTCGATGCGCTGATCGACATGATGGGCGAGCTGGTGATCACCCAGTCGATGCTCAGCGACATCGGCGAGAACTTCCAGCCCTCGCAACTGGAGCGCCTGCGCGAAGGCCTGCTGCAGCTCGAACGCAACACCCGCGAGCTGCAGGAGAGCGTGATGCGCATCCGCATGCTGCCGATCGGCTCGGTGTTCAACCGCTTCCCGCGGCTGGTGCGCGACCTGGAGCGCAAGCTCGGCAAGCAGGTCCGGCTGGAGCTGCACGGCGAGCACACCGAGCTGGACAAGACGGTGCTGGAGAAGATCGGCGACCCGCTGGTGCACCTGGTGCGCAACGCGATCGACCACGGCCTGGAGTTGCCGGCGCAGCGCAAGGCCGCCGGCAAGCCGGAGACCGGCACGCTCAAGCTCAACGCCTATCACGAAGGCGGCAACATCGTGGTGCAGATCAGCGACGACGGCGCTGGGCTGAATCGCGCCGCCATCGTGGCCAAGGCGCAGCAGCGCGGGCTGCTCGGCGCCGGCCAGGAACCCAGCGACACCGAGGTGGCCGAGCTGATCTTCCAGCCGGGCTTCTCCACCGCCGCGCAGGCCACCGACCTGTCCGGCCGCGGTGTCGGCATGGACGTCGTGCGGCGCAACGTGCGCGACCTCGGTGGCAGCGTCGGCGTGAAGAGCGAGGCGGGCAAGGGCAGCGTGTTCACCATCGCGCTGCCGCTGACCCTGGCCATCATCGACGGGCTGGTGACCGCGGTGGGCCACGAGCGCTACATCGTGCCGCTGACCTCGATCGTCGAGTCGCAGCGACTCGGCGCCGAGGCGGTGCGGCGGATCGCCGGCGGCGGCGAGGTGTTCCAGTTCCGCGGCGAGTACCTGCCGCTGATGCGGCTGCACCGCGCCTTCGACTGCGCCGACGCGATCACCGAGGTCGAGCGCGGCATCGTGGTGGTGATCGAGGACGACAGCCGCCGCGTGGGCCTGCTGGTGGACGACCTGCTCGGCCAGCAGCAGGCGGTGATCAAGTCGTTGGAGAAGCACTACCAGCGGGTGCAGGGCGTGTCCGGCGCGACCATCCTCAGCGACGGCTCGGTCGCGCTGATCGTCGATGTGGGCGGCGTGGTGCGGCTGGGGCGGCGCAGCAAGGCCGCCTGAGACACGCAGTTGCCGTGGCCGCGGCCACGGCGTGAAGCAATGCGCGAACGGAGCGGGCGCTTCCGCTGGCGAAGGTTCCGGCGTCTTTGCGCGCCACCCCGCATGGCCGTCGTGGCTGGCGGGCTTCTTTTACGAGGTTGAGGTTTGCGACATGTTGTCCGGAATACGCGGGTTCTTTGATCGGCTCAGCCTGAATGCGCGGCTGGTCATGGTGGTGTCGGTGGTCGTGCTGGGGCTGTTCGGCCTGACCGTGATGAACGCGTTGCAGAGCCGCGCCAGCCAGATGGAAGGGCTCGAACGCCTGCTGCGCAGCGAGATCGAATCGGCGGTTTCGGTGGCCAGCAGCTTCCACCAGCGCGCGGCCAGGGGCGAGTTCGGCGAGGCCGAGGCGCAGAAGCGGGCCCTGGCGCAGATCCGCGACATGCAGTGGGACAAGGGCGCCGGCTACGTGTTCGCGTTCGATGACAACTACGTGCTGACCGAGCACCCGGTGATGCTGGACAAACTGGGTACCAGTGTGCGCGAGATGACCGACCAGAACGGCAAGCCGATCTTCCAGGCGATGCACGACATCGACATGAAGGACGGCCGCGGCGTGACCTACTACGACTGGCTCAAGCCCAGCACCCGCAAGGTGGTGGGCAAGCTCACCTACACCGAGCGCTTCCAGCCGTGGGGCATGCATTTCGGCGCCGGCGCCTATTTCGACGACATCGACGCGCAGTTCCGCCACACGCTGATGGTGAACCTGACCCGGGCCGGCCTGCTGGGCCTGCTGGTGATCGCCCTGGTGTGGGTGTCGCTGCGCAGCATCCGCCGCAGCATCGGCGGCGAGCCGGGTTTTGCGGTGGCCATGGCCACGCGCATCGCCAACGGCGATCTCGGCCGGGACGACGGCGGCAAGGCCTTCGCCGTGGGCAGTCTGCTGGCCGAGCTGGTGCGCATGCGCGACAAGCTGACCGGCATCGTGGGCGAAGTGCAGCACGGTTCGCAGGCGGTGAGCTGCGCGGCGCAGCAGATCGCCAAGGGCAACGACGACCTGAGCCAGCGCACGCAGGAACAGGCGTCGAGCCTGGAGGAAACCGCCGCCTCGATGGAGCAGATGACCTCCACCGTGAAGCAGAACGCGGAGAACGCCGGCTACGCCAACCAGCTCGCCAGCGGTGCGCGCGAGCAAGCCGAGCGCGGCGGCGAAGTGGCGGCGCAGGCGGTGGCAGCGATGAGCGAGATCAACGCCTCCAGCCGCAAGATCGCCGACATCGTGGGGCTGATCGACGAGATCGCGTTCCAGACCAGCCTGTTGTCGCTGAACGCGGCGGTGGAGGCGGCGCGCGCCGGCGAGCAGGGCCGTGGTTTCGCGGTGGTGGCCAGCGAGGTGCGCAGCCTGTCGCAGCGCAGTGCGGCGGCGGCGAAGGAGATCAAGGGCCTGATCAAGGAAAGCGTGGAACGGGTGCACGCCGGCAGCGTGCTGGTGGACCAGTCCGGCGCGGCGCTGGCAGGCATCGTGGACAGCGTGAAGAAGGTCACCGACATCGTGGCGGAGATCGCCGCGGCCAGCCAGGAACAGTCCGTCGGCATCGACCAGGTGAACCGCGCGGTGATGCAGATGGACGAGGTGACCCAGCAGAACGCGGCGCTGGTGGAAGAGGCGGCGGCGGCGGCGCGGGCGATGCAGGAGCAGGCCGACGAACTGCGGCGGCAGGTGGCGTTCTTCCGGCTGGACGGACACGCGGCCGTGCCGGCAGCCGCGCCTGCCGCACCCGCTGGGCCGAGCGCGCGCGTGCTGCCGATGCCGCCGCGAGCGGCGCGACCGGCGCGGCATGCCGGGCCGGTCGCCGCCGTCGCGGCGGCCGACGGCTGGAGCGAGTTCTGAGCGGTGGCTTCCGCGTCGTCGCGGTGACGTGGCGGCGCGGGCGGCGGGCTGCGGCGGCGTGCTCAAGTCCTCTCTGGCGGGGCCGATACAACATCGAGGCCGGGCGCCCGCAGGCGCCCATCACGAGGTAGACGATCCATGTACGAAGACAACGCGGCCACGGCCCCCACCGTCCAGCAGTTGACGTTCAACCTGGCGGGCGAGGAATACGGCGTGGACATCCTGTCGGTGCGCGAGATCCGCGGCTGGTCGCGGGTCACCCGCATCCCGCAGACCCCCGACTACGTGCTGGGCGTGCTGAACCTGCGCGGCGCGATCGTGCCGGTGATGGACCTGCGCCTGCGCTTCGGCCTGGCACGCGAAAGCTACGGCGACAGCACGGTGGTGATCATCGTGGCGGTCGCCGAGCGGTTGTTCGGCATCGTGGTGGATGCGGTGTCCGACGTGGTCGACATCGAGCCGGCGGCGATCAAGCCGGTGCCCGACATGGGCGCGATCGTCGACACGCGCTACCTGAAGGGCCTGGCCACCCACGTCGAGCGCATGGTGATGCTGCTGGACGTGGAGAAGCTGATGCGTCCGGAAGACGTTGAAACGCTGGACGCCGCGCTGACCGGCGTCCGGGATGTCGAAGTTGCCGCCTGATCCGATCCGGGAATCACGATGAACATCAAGAAATTCATGGCACGTTTCACCAAGTTGCCGACGCTGTCCGTCAAGGCGCGCCTGATCGGCGTGTTCGCGCTGCTCGGGCTGATGCTCGCGGCCGGCGCGGCGGTCGGCCTCGGCATGATGTCCTGGCAGAACGAGGGCATGCGGCGCAGCTACGAAGAGGCGATGGTGCCGGCCCAGCTGATCGGCAGCCTGCGCGTCAAGTCGCTGACCGACTTCATCGTGCTCGGCGAAGCGGCCGGGGCGATCGGCAAACCCGACCAGATGAAGCAGAAGGTCGCCGAGTCCGAGCGCCTGCAGAAGGAGATCGCCGAGGTCAACAAGCAGCTGTCGACGATGCCGATGAGCGCGGACATCGCCGCGAAGTACAAGGCCTACCGCGCCACCGATGCGGACTACCTGAGCGGTCTCAAGGACATCTACGACGCGCTGGCGCAAAACGACGAAGGCACCGGCGACCTGCTGGAAATGCAGGTGCGCCCTGAGCTGATGCTGCGCGTGGACACCATCAACAAGCTGATGCAGGCGCAGAGCGACGAGGTGAAGCAGATCTATCAGGCGCAGGTCAGCCGCTACAAGCTGGTGCGCAACCTGGTGCTGTTCGCGCTGATTGGCGGCCTGCTGTTCGCGCTGCTGGTGTCGACCCTGCTGGTGCGCTCGATCAGCGGCACGCTGACGCATCTGGTCAAGGTGGCGCATGCCATCGCCGAAGGCCGGCTGGGCCATGTCATCAAGGTCAAGCGGCAGGACGAGCTGGGCCGGTTGCTGGACGCCTTCCGCAGCATGGACGAGCGCCTCGGCGCGATCGTGGGCGAGGTGCGCCACGGCTCCGATGCGGTGTCGAGCGCGGCGCAGCAGATCGCGCGCGGCAACGACGACCTCAGCCAGCGCACGCAGGAGCAGGCTTCCAGCCTGGAAGAGACCGCCTCGTCGATGGAGCAGATGACCTCCACCGTGAAGCAGAACGCGGAGAACGCCAGCCACGCCAACCAGCTGGCCCGCGGCGCCCGCGAGCAGGCCGAGCGCGGCGGCGAGGTGGCCGGCAGGGCGATTGCCGCGATGGGCGAGATCGACGCCTCCAGCCGCAAGATCGGCGACATCGTGGGGCTGATCCAGGAGATCGCGTTCCAGACCAACCTGCTGGCGCTGAACGCCGCGGTGGAAGCGGCGCGCGCCGGCGAGCAGGGCCGTGGTTTCGCGGTGGTGGCCAGCGAGGTGCGCAGCCTGGCGCAGCGCAGCGCCGGCGCGGCGAAGGAGATCAAGGGCCTGATCGCCGAGAGCGAGGAGAAGGTGCGTTGCGGCTCGGAGCTGGTCAACCAGTCCGGCAAGGCGCTGGCCGAGATCGTCGAGAGCGTGAAGAAGGTCACCGACATTGTGGCCGAGATCGCCGCGGCCAGCCAGGAGCAGTCGGCCGGCATCGACCAGGTCAACAACGCCGTGATGCAGATGGACGAGATGACCCAGCAGAACGCCGCGCTGGTGGAAGAGGCTTCGGCCGCCGCCCGCGCCATGCAGGAGCAGGCCGGTGACCTGTCCAACCAGGTGGGCTTCTTCCGCCTGGCCGATGATGGCGCGGCGTCGCCGGCGGCACCGCCGGAGCGCGCGAAGGACGTGGCCCGCGCCACCGAGGCGGTGTTCGCCGCGGTACGCAAGGCGCCGCCGCGCGCCATTGCCGCCGAGACGGCGGATGCCGGCGTCTGGAAGGAGTTCTGAACGTGCGCGCCGCTGCCGGCATGGTTCAAGGCGATGCCGTGCCGGCCGACGGCGGCGGGGGGGCGCTCGGCGATGCCGAGTTCCGCTTCCTGCGCGACTTCGTCTATGAGCATTGCGGCATCGCGCTGGGCGAACACAAGCGCCAGCTGGTGCAGGGACGCCTGGCGCGGCGGCTGCGTGCGCTGGGCCTGCGCCACTTCGGCGCGTACTGCGAGCTGTTGCGGCACGACCCGCAGAGCGAGCTGGACAACCTCGCCAGCGTGATCAGCACCAACGTCACCTCCTTCTTCCGCGAACAGCACCATTACGACCTGCTGGTCGACGAACTGCTGCCGCAGTGGCTGCAGCAGAAGCGCCGCAGCGGCGACCGTCTAAGGATCTGGTCGGCCGGCTGTTCCACCGGCGAGGAGCCGTATGCGCTGGCGATGGTGCTGGCCGAGGCGCTGGAGCGGCACGGCGCGGCGGGCATCGACGCGAAGATCCTCGCCACCGACCTGTCGCCGCAGGCGCTGGAAACCGCGCGCAACGGCGTGTATCCGCTGGAACGGCTGGCCGGCATCAGCGACGAGCGCCGGTGCCGCTGGATGCTGCGCGGCGCCGGCGAGTACGAAGGCTTCGCCTGCGTGCATCCGCGCCTGCGCGAACTGGTGACCGTGCAGCCGTTGAACCTGCTGCACGAGTGGCCCATGCGCGGTCCGTTCGACGCGATCTTCTGCCGCAACGTGGTGATCTACTTCGACCAGCCGACCAAGCAACGCCTGTTCCGCCGCTACGCCGCGCTGCTGCCGGCCGGCGGCCACCTGTTCCTCGGCCACTCCGAGTCGCTGCACGGCATCAACGACGATTTCGAGCTGATCGGCCGCACCGTCTACCGGAAGCTCGGATGACGCCGGTAGTGACGGCCGAACGCCGTACCACCACGCTGCCCGAGGCCATGCCCGGCTTCGAGCACTTGCGCCGGTTCTGGGACCCGGCCCAGGGCCGCATGGTGGTGAGGGTGCTGCCGGGCGAGTTCTACGTGAGCGGCAGCGACGAGCTGGTCAGCACCGTGCTCGGTTCGTGCGTGTCGGCCTGCATCCACGATGCGGAGCGCGGCGTCGGCGGCATGAACCACTTCATGCTGCCCGAGCCGATGGGCGAGCGCGACAGCTGGTCGTCGGCCATCGGGCGCGCCGCGCGCTACGGCAGCGATGCGATGGAGCAGCTGATCAACGCGATCCTGAAGGCGGGCGGCCAGCGCGCGAACCTGCGCGTCAAGGTGTTCGGCGGCGGCCGCGTGCTGGCCCAGTTGAGCGACGTGGGCCAACGCAACATCGACTTCGTGCATCGCTACATCGAGGCCGAGCGGCTGCAGTTGGCGGCCGAGGACCTGGGCGACGTCTACCCGCGCCAGGTGCAGTTCTTCCCGCACAGCGGGCGGGTCCGCGTGCGCCAGCTGCGCCGCAGCGACGACGTGGCGCTGGTGGCCGACGAGCGCGGCTACCTCAAGCGTTTGGCAAACGATCCGATAAAGGGTGAGGTCGAGCTGTTCTAGCGTCGCGGTTCCGGCGTGGCAATCGATCGGGCCACCGTCGCGGGCGACGGGGCCGTGGCTGCATGGCAAGGTGAGCAATGGATAGAGTGCGTGTTCTGGTAGTCGACGATTCCGCATTGGTGCGCAAGCTGATGTCGACCATGCTTGCCTGCGATCCGGACATCGAGGTCGTCGGCACGGCGGCGGATCCGCTGATCGCCCGCGACAAGATCAAGCAGCTCAACCCCGACGTGCTGACCCTGGACGTCGAGATGCCGCGCATGGACGGGCTGACCTTCCTGGAAAACCTGATGCGGCTGCGGCCGATGCCGGTGGTGATGGTGTCGTCGCTGACCACGCAGGGTGCCGAGGTGACGCTGCGCGCGCTGGAACTGGGTGCGGTGGATTTCCTGGCCAAGCCGAGCAGCGACCTGGCCAGCAGTTTTGGCGAGCACGCGCTGGAGATCTGCGCCAAGGTCAAGCAGGCGGCGCAGGCCAGGCCGCGCGCGCGCACCACGGTGCGCAAGCTGGACGTGGCGCCACGGCTGTCGGCGGACGCGGTGCTGCCGCGCGCGCAGACTGCGGGCACGCGCGGCGGCAGCCCGATCATCGCGATCGGCGCTTCCACCGGCGGCACCGAGGCGGTGCGCGTGGTGCTCGAGGCGATGCCGCCGGACGCGCCGCCGATCCTGGTGACCCAGCACATTCCGGCCGCCTTCAGCGGCCCGTTCGCCGCGCGCATGGACCGCTGCTCGGCGATGCGCGTGTGCGAGGCGCAGGACGGCCAGCCGATCCAGTCGGGCCATGCCTACATCGCGCCAGGCAGCCACCACCTCTTGGTGATGTGGGACGGCGCGAAGTACGTCTGCCGGCTGCACGACGGCCCGCCGGTGAACCGGCACCGCCCCAGCGTCGACGTGCTGTTCCGCTCGCTGGCGGCCAGCGCCGGCGCCGCCACCATCGCCACGCTGCTCACCGGCATGGGCGACGACGGCGCGCGCGGCCTGCTGGAACTGCGCCAGGCCGGCGCCGCCACGCTGGTGCAGGACGAGCCCAGCTCGGTGGTGTGGGGCATGCCCGGTGCCGCCTGGAAGCTCGACGCCGCGGGCGAAATGCAGTCGATCGAACACATGGCGGCGCGCCTGCTGGCGCTGGCCCGCCACCCCCATACCGGCGCCGGCGGCGCCTGACTCGCGGATACCGGATCATGCCATTCACTCCCGCTCTCTTGCTCCAACGCCAAGCCGCCGGCTGGATCGCCAGCGCCGTCGCCCTGCTGCTGGCGCTGGCCTGGCACCCGGCCTGGCTGGCGCCGTTGCTGGTGGCGGCACTGACCGCGGCGTGGGCGCTGTCGGCACGGCCCGCCGCGCCGCTGGCCGTGCAGGCCGCCGCCGGCGCCCGCGCCGAACCGGTGCGCGAGGCGCTGGAAGACGTGCGCGGCGCGCTGGTCGACGAGCTCGGCCACGCCACCCGCGAGCTGCACCAGGGCCTGGACCTGCTGCGCGATGCGGTGTCCGAGCTGGGCGGCGGTTTCGACGGGCTGTCCAGCAAGACCGCGCTGCAGCAGTCGCTGCTCAAGCAGATCATCGAGGTGCAGGACGGCGGCGTCAGCGTGCAGGATTTCGCCGCCCGCACCGGCGACCTGCTGGAGCACTTCGTCGGCATGATCGTGCAGATGTCGCGCGAGAGCCTGCGCATCGTCTACCGCATCGACGGCATGGCGAAGGAGATGGACGCGGTGTTTGGCCTGCTCAGGAACGTCAACACCATCGCCGAGGAAACCAACCTGCTGGCGCTGAACGCGGCGATCGAGGCGGCGCGCGCCGGCGAATCCGGCCGCGGCTTCGCGGTGGTGGCCGGCGAGATCCGCAACCTGGCCAGCAACTCCAACCAGCTCAACGAGCAGATCGGCGGCCATGTCGAGCGCGCGCGCTCGGCGATGGAACAGCTGCGCGGGCTGATCGGCGCGATGGCCTCGCAGGACCTCAACGTGGCGCTGTCGGCCAAGGGCGGCATCGACGCGATGACCGCCCACGTCACCGAGAGCGACGCGCGCACCAGCGCGGTGGCCGACCAGGCGGTGGAGATCAATCGCGGCCTCGGCAGCGACGTCTCCACCACCATCCGCTCGCTGCAGTTCGAGGACATCCTGAGCCAGCTGATCAGCCAGACCCGCACCCGGCTGACCGAGCTGCAGGAAGTCACCACCGAATGCACCCGCGACATCGAGGAACTGGCATGCGCCCCGCTGGAGGCCGACGCGCTGGAGGAACGTGCCCAGCGCGTGCGCAGCCGGCTGGCGATCCAGCGCGAGAAGGCGCGCCTGCGCTCGCGCGGCCCGGCGTTGCAGAACACGATGGACGCCGGCGAAATCGAACTCTTCTGAGGATGGCCCCATGATCGTCCACCACGACAGCGAACTCGATTGCCTGACCCTGCAGTTGGGCGAGCGTTTCGACTTCAGCATCCACCGCGATTTCCACGACGCCTGCCTGGGCAGCGGCAAGCCCGCGCGCAGCTACGTGATCGACCTGGGCGAGGTCACCGGGATGGACAGTTCGGCGCTCGGCATGCTGCTGCTGCTGCGCGAGCACGCCGGCGCCGACCGCGCCGACATCCGCATCGTCAATGCCTCCGGCGAGCTGCGCGGCACCTTGCGCGTGGCCGGCTTCGACAAGCTGTTCGTGTTGCACTGACCGCCTGCCTGCCTGTCTGCCGGCGCGACGTGCACGCGGCGGCGCCGGATACGACGAAGGCTCCTTGCGGAGCCTTCGTCGCTTCACGCTGCCGGCTGCCTCACCAGGTGCGCACGTCGACCACGCTGACCGTGTAGCTGTCCATCTCCGCCTGGTAGTGGAACATGCGGCCCAGGTCGAACTTCACCACGTCGCCGGGGGGGATGTTGGCGGTGCCGGCCGGCCAGCCCTGCTTGCTCTGCAGCACCTTGCCGGCGGCGTCCTTGACCTCGATGCGGACCTGCGCGGCCGAGGCCGCGGCGCAGTTGTTGACCAGCTCGCCGCGCAGGCTGAGCCGCGACGCCGCGACGCCGGGCTTGAAATCCTTGATCGCGAAATCGCCAGGCGCGCAGGCAGCCTGGGCGGCCAGCGGAGCGAGCAGCAACACGGCGGAAACAACGAGAGCCTTCATGGGGAAACTCCATCGAACAGTGGGGGGACCGCAATGCGGGGGACGGGACCTCCCTCTATCGACGCCAGCGCGAGGAACTTTAGCGGCGGGTGGCCGGCTCTCTGCGGCCACGCGCCGGGCGCGGCCGGCTAAAGAATTCCGCCGGCATGCCGATGATTTTCCATGCCCGCATCGAAGGCATGCCTCGGGATGGCCCAAACCTCATGAAGACGCTGATCATTTCCGCCGTACTGCTGTTCGCCCCGCTGGCCGCCCAGGCCGACTGCAATCCGAAGGACTTCGCCATCAAGGATTTCAAGCCCGCGGTCAACAACACGGGAACGGTCACCCGCATGAGCCTGCGCGGCGAGCTGGTCAACAACTGCGCCGCGGCCTCGGCCGCGCAGATCCGCATCGACATCAAGGACGATGCCGGTTCCGTCATCCAGAGCAAGCAGGCGTGGCCGGCCGGCACGGCCAACATCGCCCCCGGCGACGTGGTGAAGTTCGACCTGGGCCGTCTGTTCCGCTACCAGTCCGGCATGAGCAGCTACACGGTCAGCGTGGTCGACGTGCGCACCTGGTGAGCGGCCCGCTGCCGCGGCGCGGCAAGGCTGCGCCCGGAACCCCGCCGCCGCTCAGCCGTCGGCGTGTTCGATGAACCACAGCCCGGCGAACAGCTTCGGGTCGATCGAATAGCCCTCGGCGGCGCGCGCGAACAGCCAGGCGCCGGCCTCACGGCGCGGCACCTCGTGCACCACGATGTTCTCGGTCTCGTCGCCGCCGCCGGGGCCGACCTTCTCCAGCTCCCGGGCGCGCACGAAGGTGATCATCTCGGTGCTCATGCCCGAGGACGATGGGCCGCAATGGACGAAATCCACCCGCCGGCAGCGCCAGCCGGTTTCCTCCTCCAGCTCGCGCTGCGCGGCCAGTTGCGCGCTCTCGTCGGCCTGGCCGGCCAGGTCGCCGACCAGGCCGGCCGGCATCTCGATGGTGTTCTGCAGGATCGACACGCGGTACTGCTCGACGAACAGCACCTTGTCCGCCGGCGTCACCGCCAGGATGATCACCGCGCCGCCGGGGTTGTTGCGCTCGGCGTATTCCCAGCGGCCGCGCTTGCGCAGGCTGAGCCAGCGGCCTTCGTACAGGGTTTCCACCGGTGCGGCGGCGTCGGCGGGGATGCGGCTGGGATCGTTCATCGGTGGTCGCGTGCGGGGCGGGTATCGGACGGCATCTTGAACGGTTCGCGCGGCAGCGACAACCGCCCGCCGCCCGCTACAGCCACCTCGCGCGCTTCAGCCCGAGGTAGATGCCACCCACCACGCAGGCCATCACCACGATGATCGCGGGGTACGCCCAGGGCTGGCCGAGCTCGGGCATGTGCGCGAAGTTCATGCCGTACCAGCTGGTCAGCAGGGTCGGCGCGGCGAGCATCGCGGCCCAGCCGGCGAGTTTCTTCATCACCTCGTTCTGGCGCAGGCTGACCAGCGACAGGTTGACGTTGATCGCGGCGGTGAGCATCTCGCGCATCGCGCCGATCGCCTCGTTGACGCGGAAGGCGTGGTCGTAGACGTCGCGGAAGTACGCGTGCAGCACCTCGGGGACCAGGTGCGGGTGCAGCCGGATCAGCTGGTTGATGATGTCCTGCAGCGGCGCCACCGCCAGGCGCAGCGTCATCAGGTCGCGCTGCATGTCGTACAGCCGGCGCACCGTGCTGCTCTTGAACGTCTCGCCGAAGATGTCGTGTTCGAGCTGGTGCACCTCTTCGCGGAAGTCGCGCACGATCGGCAGCAGGTTGTCGACGATGAAGTCGAGCACGCCGTACAGCCCGTAACTGGGCCCGTTCGCCAGCAATTCCGGCGCGTGCTCGCAGGTGCGCCGCGCCGGCGCGTAGGACTGCGAGGCGCCGTGGCGCACGGTGACCAGGTAGCGCGGGCCGAAGAAGATGTGCGTCTCGCCGAACGCCAGTTCGCCGTCGACCAGCTGCGCGGTCTGCACCACCAGGAACAGCGAGTCGCCGTAGGTTTCCAGCTTGGTGCGCTGGTGCGCGGCGTGCGCGTCCTCGATCGCCAGGTCGTGCAGGCCGAATTCGTCCTGGATCTTCTCCAGCAGCGTCTCGTCCGGCTCGTACAGGCCGACCCAGACGAAGGTGTCCGGCTCGGCCAGCACGTCGCTGATCGCATCGATGGTGACCTCGCCGATGCGGCTGCCGTCCCTGCGGTAGGCGATGCAGTTGACCACCATCGGCGGGCTGCTGCTCGGCGGTGCGCTCGGCGGCGTGATCGGATTCATGCGCGCATCATGCCCCGCGCCGGTGGACGGGGCAATTGCATCACTGGCGGCGACGCAGGCTCCAGACCAGCGCCAGCCAGCACGGCAGGGCGAACAGCAGCCACGGCTGGTTCTGCTGCACGGTGCCGGGCAGCAGGTGCAGCAGCACGGCGGCCATGCAGGCCAGCAGCTGCAGCGCGATCACGCCATCGATGAAGCGCGAGGCGGCGAGGCCGCGGCGCGCGCGCCACAGCGTCGGCAGCAGCGCGAACGCCAGCGGGTTGAACAGCAGGAGATTCGCGTTGGCCCACGCCGAGTGGTGGGTGGTCAGCGTCCACAGCGCCAGCAGCAGCAGGCCGGTCACGCCGGCCGCGAGCAGGTACAGCGTGCCGAGCAGGGCGTAGCCGGCAGGCCAGCGGCGGCGGGCGAGTACGATCAGCGCGGCCAGCAGCAGGCCAGCCAGGGCCAGCGGCAGGCGCAGGTCGGGCGCGGTCGGTGGCGGCGCCTGCAGCCGGTTCGGCGAGACCAACTGTTCGTCCAGCACCAGCACCAGCGGCCGCCGGCCGCCATGGCCGTCGTCGAGGCGCACTTCGCGCAGCTGCGCCTGCAGCACGTCGGGCAGGAAGCTTTCCTGCCAGGCGTCCAGCGGCTGGTCGGCATACGGCCCCAGGCCCAGGTCGAGCAGCAGCATCAGCCACGGCTGCGCGCTCATCAGCCGCACCGTCTGCTGGCGGTAGGTCATGTCGCCGGCATGCGCCTTCAGTTGCGTCGCCAGCATGCCGCCGAGCGCCTTGTCCAGCGCATCGCGCACGCGGGTGGTGCAGTTGTCGACGTAGTAGTCGTAGGCGTAGCCGGCGTTTTCCGGGCGCAGGTTCCACAGCAGGAAGTCGCGCAGCGCGGTGGCCTGTTCGGCCGTCAGCGCCAGCCGCTGGCGGGTGATCGAACGGCCGGCCTCGACGTAGTAGCGTTCGTCGGCATCACTGGGGGCGGCATCCATCAGGTAGTGCATGCGGCCACGGGCGAAGTTCAGCAGGAAGTTCTTCTCGCTGAAATCGAACACGCCGTAGTTGAAGTTGACCGCCTCGCCCGAGACCGTGTCGCGCAGCTCGATCGCATCGTGGCCGAAGCGCTCCCAGTAGGTTTCGCCGGGGCCGTAGGTGATCAGCGAGACCTCGAGGTTGGCACCGGGCGCGTTGGCGACGCCGGCATGGGCTGGCGAAAGCGCGGCCAGGACCAGCAGTGCGAGCAGCAGGAGCTTGCGGCGGATCAGGTGCATGCGGTGCATCGGCAGGGGCGCGCCTACTGCTTGACCACGCGGAACGCCTGCACGCGGCGGTCGTCGGCCTCGGTGACGTGGAACAGGTAATCGCCGATGGCGACTTCCTCGCCGACTTCGGGCAGGTGGCCGAACCCGGCGGTGACCATGCCGCCGACGGTGTCGTATTCCTCGTCAGGGAAGTCGGCGCCGGTCTGTTCGTTGAAGTCCTCGATCGGGGTCAATGCGCTGACCAGCCAGTCGCCGCCGGGCTGCTCGTGCATCAGCTCGGGCTCCACCTCGTCGTCGTGCTCGTCGTCGATCTCGCCGACGATCTGCTCGAGCACGTCCTCGATGGTGACCAGGCCGGCGACGCCGCCGTACTCGTTGACCACCAGCGCCATGTGGTTGCGGCTGAGCCGGAATTCCTCCAGCAGCACGTTCAGCCGCATCGACTCGGGGATCAGCACCGCCGGGCGCAGGATCGCGCGGATGTCGAAATGCTCGGCGGCGCCGAAGTACTTCAGCAGGTCCTTGGCCAGCAGGATGCCGAGGATCTCGTCCTTGTCCTCGCCGTGCACCGGGAAGCGCGAGTGGCCGGATTCGACCACGGCGGCGAGGATGTCGGGCAGCGGCGAGTCGGCCGCCAGCATCACGATCTGCGCGCGCGGGACCATTACGTCGTCCACGCTCAGTTCGGTAACCTTGATCGCACCCTCGACCATGGTGAGGGTGTTCACGGACAGCAGTCCGTTGGTCTGGGCAGAGCGCAGTTCCTCGATCAGTTCGTCGCGGTTGCGCGGTTCGCCGGAAAACATGTGGCCCAGTCGATCCCACCAGGTTCGGTGGGCCGGGCCGCTGGTACTGCCAGGGTCGTCGCTCATTACTCGTTGGGAGTCTGCCCGAAACCGGGCGGAAGGCCGATTCTAGCGGAAAAAAAGTGACGGTTCAGGCACAGGCGCCGCAGGTGCCTCCGCTTCGCCCGCCGCCCGCCCGGTGGCTCAGGCGTACGGGTCGGCGAAGCCCAGGCCAGCCAGGATGCGGGTTTCCAGCGCTTCCATGGCTTCGGCCTCGGCGTCTTCGATATGGTCGTGGCCGAGCAGGTGCAGTACGCCGTGGACGGTCAGGTGGGCCCAGTGGTCGCGTAGCGCCTTGCCCTGTTCGGCGGCCTCACGCAGCACCACCGGGGCGCAGATCGCCAGGTCGCCGATCAGCGGCAGCGCCACCCCGGGCGGCAGTTCGACGGGGAACGACAGCACGTTGGTGGCGTAGTCCTTGCCGCGATAGTCGCGGTTGAGCGCGCGGCCTTCGTCGGCGTCGACGATGCGGATCGCCAGCTCGGTGCCCTTGCGCCGCTTCGCCCCGCGCAGCGCCGCCTCGACCCAGCGGCGGAAGCTGGCCGGCGCGGGCAGGCCGGCACGCGGCACCGCATAGCCCACGGCGAGCGTCAGCGGGGCGCTCATGCGCCGTCCTCGTCCTTCTGCTCGAACGCCTCGTAGGCGCGCACGATCTTCGCCACCAGCGGGTGGCGCACCACGTCGCGCGAGGTGAAGAAGGTGAAGCTGATGCCGCCCACCCCGCGCAGCACCTCGATCGCCTGGCGCAGGCCCGAGCGCGTGTTGCGCGGCAGGTCGACCTGGGTGACGTCGCCGGTGATCACCGCCACCGTGCCGAAGCCGATGCGGGTGAGGAACATCTTCATCTGCTCGACCGTGGTGTTCTGCGCCTCGTCGAGAATCACGTAGGAATCGTTGAGGGTGCGCCCGCGCATGTACGCCAGCGGCGCGATCTCGATCACGTTGCGCTCGATCAGCTTGGCCACCTTCTCGAAGCCGAGCATCTCGTACAGCGCGTCGTACAGCGGGCGCAGGTAGGGGTCGACCTTCTGGCTGAGGTCGCCGGGCAGGAAGCCCAGCTTCTCGCCGGCCTCGACCGCGGGGCGCACCAGGATCAACCGCTGCACGCGGTTCGCTTCCAGCGCCTCGACCGCGCTGGCCACCGCCAGGTAGGTCTTGCCGGTGCCGGCCGGGCCTACGCCGAAGTTGATGTCGTGGCTGGCGATCGCGTGCAGGTAGCGCGCCTGGTTCGGGCCGCGGCCCTTGATCACGCCGCGCTTGACCTTGATCACCACTTCCTGGGCGCCCTCGGCGGCTGCCTCGGTGATTGCGTCGATGCCGGATTCGGCCAGCTGCAGGTTGATCTTCGCGCCGGTCAGGGCTTCGTCGACGGTGGCGGCGTACAGCGTGCGCAGCACTTTCTCGGTGGCCTTGGCGGGAGCGTCCTCGCCGATCACCTGGAAGATGCTGCCGCGGTGGTTGATTTCCACGCCGAGGCGCAGCTCGATCTGGCGCAGGTGTTCGTCGAACGGCCCGCACAGGTTGGCGAGGCGGGCGTTGTCTTCGGGGTCGAGGGTGAAGTCGCGCTGGTTGAGTTCGCTCATAGGGGCGCGAGAGTAGCGCGCCGCTGCGGGAAGAGCCATGACGACAGTCGGCCGTGACGGCCGCGATGTCGCCAGTTGCATGAAATTAAATGTTGAATTAATTTATGTGCATGGCTACTTCGACCAAGCGCGCGAAAGCCGGGCGCCGCGCCGGGCGTCCCAGCGGCGACGACCTGGACCTGCGCGCGCGCCTGCTGGATGTCGCGATCGCGCAGTTCGCCCGGGCGGGAATAGGCGCGACGTCGTTGCGCGCGATCGCCGGCGAGGCGGAGGTCACGCCCGCGATGCTGCATTACTACTTCGGCGACAAGCCACGGCTGGTCCAGGCGCTGGTCGAGGAGCGCCTGTTGCCGGCACTGGCGCCGTTGCGCGTGCAACTGGAACGGGCCGGCGACGATCCGCGGGTATTGATCGAAGCTTTCGTGCGCGGCATCGGCGAAGTGGTGGCGCGACATCCATGGCTGCCGCCGCTATGGGTGCGCGAGGTGCTGTGCGACGGCGGTGCGCTGCGCGAGGTGCTGTTCACCCAGGCGGTGCCGGGCTTGCCGCAGTTGCTGGCGCAACGCTTCGCGGCGGCGCAGGCGAATGGACGGCTGAATGCCAGCCTGGACCCGCGCCTGCTGGTCGTCTCGCTGGTCGGGCTGACCCTGTTCCCCGCCGCTGGCGCGCCGATCTGGCGGCGCATGTTCGGTGCCGAAGGGCTGGAGTCCGCGGCGATGTCGCAACACACGCTCGCGCTGCTGGGTCATGGCGTGGGCACCCGCAAATCCGGAGAAGCCGCATGAACGTCGCACGCACGATTCACCGCCTGCCAGCGGTCTTCCTGCTGGCCGTGGCGGCGCTGGCCGGCTGCAGCAAGCCGCCGCCGCAGGCGCTGGGCACGCTGGAGTTCGACCGCATCACCCTGCCGGCGCCGGCCGCCGAGCGCGTCGTGGCGATCGACGTGCGCGAGGGCGAACAGGTGACGTCCGGCCAGCCGCTGCTGCAGCTCGACCCCGCGCACACCCGCGCCGAGCTGGCCGCGGCGCAGGCGCAGGTGCAGCAGCAGCGCGAATGGCTGGCCGAGCTCGAAACCGGCCCGCGCCGCGAGGACATCGACCGGGCGCGGGCGAACCTGGCTGCCGCGCAGGCACAGGCGCGCGAGGCGCGGGCCTATTACGCGCGACTGGTGCCGCTCGGGGGCAACGGTTACGCGGCCGCCGCCGACCTCGACCGTGCCCGCGCCGCGGCAGGCAATGCCGATGGCCAGGTCGCGGCGGCGCAGGCCGCACTCGACGAACTGCGTCACGGCACCCGTCCGGAGCAGATCGCGCAGGCGCGGGCCGCGGTGGCGGCGGCGCAGGCGCAGGCCGGTGCGCAGCAGGTGCTGCTGGGCAAGCTGGCCATCGTGGCGCCACGTGCCGGGCGCATCGACAGCCTGCCGTACAAGCTCGGCGACCAGGCGCCGGTCGGCGCGCCGCTGGCGATCCTGCTGGCGGGCGACGCGCCCTACGCGCGCATCTACGTGCCGGTGCAGCAACGCGCCGGCGTGCACGTCGGCGACCCGATCGAGGTCTTCGTGGCCGGTCGCGCGCAGCCGTATGCCGGCAAGCTGCGGATGATCCGCAGCGAACCGGACTTCACCCCGTACTACGCGCTGATCGGCGACGACGCGGCGCGGCTGAGCTATCTCGCCGAGGTCGCGCTGGGCGCGGATGCGGCCGAGCTTCCTGCCGGCCTGCCGGTACGCGTCGAATTTCGCCGGACCGCGAAATGAGCGCCGATGCCGACGGCGTGGCGATCCGCGCGCGCGGCCTGACCCGGCGCTTCGGCAAGCTGGTGGCGGTCGATCATGTCGATCTCGAAGTGCCGGCCAGACGCGTCTACGGCTTCCTCGGCCCGAACGGCTCGGGCAAGTCGACCACGATCCGCATGCTGTGCGGCCTGTTGACGCCGAGCGAGGGCGAGATCGAGGTGCTCGGCCTGCGCGTCCCGGCGCAGGCCGACGCGCTGCGTCCGCACATCGGCTACATGACGCAGAATTTCTCGCTGTTCGAGGACCTCGGCGTGCGCGAGAACCTGGAGTTCCTGGCCGCGATCCAGGGCGTGCCGAAGGCGAAGACGAGGCGCCGCATCGACGAGCTGATCGGGCAATACCACTTCGGCGATCGGCAGAAACAGCTGGCCGGCACCCTGAGTGGCGGCCAGAAGCAGCGCCTCGCGCTGGCCGGCGCGGTGATCCACGAGCCGGAATTGCTGTTACTGGACGAGCCGACCAGCGCGGTCGATCCGGAATCGCGCCGCGATTTCTGGGAGAAGCTTTTTGAACTGGCCGACATCGGCACCACCCTGCTGGTCTCGACCCACCTGATGGACGAGGCCGAGCGTTGTCACCGGCTGGCGATCCTCGATCGGGGCGTGCTGGTTGCCGACGGCACGCCGCATGAGCTGACCGCGCAACTGGAGGGACGCACCTTCCTCGTCGAGACGGGCAACCCGCGCGCCGCCCAGCGCGCGCTGGCCGATGTGCCGGGCGTGCTCGGCGTGGCCCAGGTCGGCAATACCTTGCGCGTGCTGACCGGCGCCGATGGCGCGACGCCGGACATGGACAAGGCGTTGGCTGCGGCCGGGCAGGAAGCCGGACTGGCGGCGGCACCGCCGAATCTCGAAGACGTGTTCGTCGCCGCCACGCACAGGGGCGACGGCGAGGAGTGCGCCGCATGAACTGGCGCCGGCTGTGGGCGATCGTGGTCAAGGAGCTGCGCCAGCTGCGCCGCGACCGCATCACGCTGGCGATGATCGTGGGCATTCCGGTGATCCAGCTGGTGCTGTTCGGCTATGCGATCAACACCAATCTGCGCGGGCTCGACGCCGGCATCGTCGACCAGGCCAACAGCGCCGGTTCGCGCGCACTGGTGCTGGACATGCTGGCCACCGGCGTGGTGGCGCCGGTAGCCAGGGCGGATACGCCGCAGGAGTTGATGGCGATGATCCGGCGCGGCCGGATCAGCATCGGCATCGTGCTGCCGGCGGATTTCGAGCGCCGCCGCAGCGACGGACGCGCCGTGGCACAGATCCTGGTCGACGGCAGCGACACGGCAGTGCAGGGCGCCGCCGCGCAATTGATGCAGGTGCCGATCGACAGCGCCGTGCCCGACACGCGCGCACCGCTGACCAGCACGCCGGCCGACGGGCGGATCAGCGTGGTCGGCTTCTACAATCCGCAGCGGCGCTCCGCGGTCAACATCGTGCCTGGCCTGATCGGCGTGATCCTGACCATGACGATGGTGCTGTTCACCGCCATCGCGGTCGTGCGCGAACGCGAGCGCGGCAACATGGAGCTGCTGATCGCCACGCCGCTGACCAGCGCCGAGCTGATGGTCGGCAAGGTGCTGCCGTATGTTGCGATCGGCCTGGTGCAGACCAGCGTGATCCTGGCGCTCGGCACGTGGCTGTTCGAGGTGCCGATCCGCGGCAGCGTGCTCGATGTCTACCTGGCTTCCGGCCTGCTGATCCTGGCCAACCTCGCGCTCGGCCTGCTGATCTCCACCCGCGCGCAGTCGCAGTTCCAGGCCATGCAGATGACCTTCTTCGTGTTCCTGCCGTCGATCCTGCTGTCGGGTTTCATGTTCCCGTTTGCCGGCATGCCGAAGCTGGTGCAGTGGCTGGCCGAGGTGTTGCCGTTGACCCATTTCCTGCGCCTGATCCGCGGCGTGATGCTGCGCGGCGCGGGGCTGGGGGAAATGTGGGGCGACGTACTGGCGCTGGCGGCGTTCGTCCTGGTGATGATGGCGCTGGCGATCCGGCGCTTCCGCAAACGGCTGGATTGAGCCGGCATGCCGCGTGCGGCCACCCGGTCACAGCGTGCGGTGCATCACGTAGAAGTCGGTGGGGCCGAGTCGTGCGTGGCGGAACGCGCCGGGCACGGTGCCCACGATGCGGAAGCCGTGGCGCTGCCACAGGCGAACCGCGATGGTGTTGCTGGCCACCACGCAGTTGAACTGCATCGCGGTGAAGCCGGTCTGGCGCGCCTGTTCCAGCGAGTGCTCGCACATGGCCGAGGCAATGCCCTGGCCGCGCGCCTCGGGCGCCACCATGTAGCTGCCGTTGGCCACGTGATCACCGAGGCCGATCTGGTTCGGCGCCAGCCGGTAGCAACCCAACACTTCGCCGTCGCGTTCGCAGACGAAACATCGCGACGGCGACGTGGTCCACATCGCGCACGCCTGATCCATGCCCAGATCAGGTGGGTACATGTACGTATCGCCGCCGGCGAGGACCGTTCGGAACAGCGGCCACACCCGCGCGAACTCGTCCGCACCGATCTCCCGCAGCACCAGCCCAGCCCTCATGAAGCGAGCGCGGCCGGTTCGTCGGCCAGCTTTACGCGTCCACGCAGCGAGTTGCTCATCGCATCGGTGATCACCACGTCGACGAACTGGCCGATCAGGCGCGGGTGGCCGGCGAAGTTCACGTAGCGCATGTTCTCGGTGCGGCCGCTGAGTTCGTCCGGATTGCGCGTGCTGGGCTTTTCCACCAGCACGCGCTGCACGGAACCGACCATCGCCCCGTTGATCTTCCTCGCGTTCGCGTTGATCGCGGCCTGCAGGCGCGCGAGGCGTTCGTGCTTCACCGCCATCGGGGTGTCGTCGGCGAGCTTGGCCGCCGGTGTGCCGGGGCGCGAGGAGAAGATGAAGGTGAAGCTCTGGTCGAAGCCGACGTCGTCGACCAGCTTCATGGTCTTGGCGAAATCCTCGTCGGTCTCGCCGGGGAAGCCCACGATGATGTCGGTGGACACGCAGATGTCCGGCCGCACCGCGCGCAGCTTGCGGATCTTCTGCTTGAACTCCAGCGCGGTGTAGCCGCGCTTCATCGCGCCGAGGATGCGGTCGGAGCCGGCCTGCACCGGCAGGTGCAGGTAGTTCGCCAGTTGCGGCACGTTGGCGTAGGCCTCGATCAGCGAGTCGGAGAACTCCAGCGGATGCGAGGTGGTGAAGCGGATGCGGCCGATGCCGTCGATCTGCGCGATCGCGTGGATCAGCACGGCGAGGTCGGCGATGCCGCCGTCGTGGGTCGGGCCGCGGTACGCGTTGACGTTCTGGCCGAGCAGGTTCACCTCGCGCACGCCCTGTGCGGCGAGCTTGGCCACTTCCACCAGCACGTCGTCGAAGGGACGGCTGATTTCCTCGCCGCGGGTGTACGGCACCACGCAGTAGCTGCAGTATTTCGAGCAGCCTTCCATGATCGAGACGAAGGCGGTCGGGCCTTCCGCGCGCGGCTCGGGCAGGCAGTCGAACTTCTCGATCTCGGGGAAGCTGATGTCGACCTGCGGCAAGCCGCTGGCGCGCTGCGCCTCGATCAGCTGGGGCAGGCGATGCAGGGTTTGCGGCCCGAACACCAGGTCCACATAGGGCGCGCGCTTGACGATCGCCGCGCCTTCCTGCGAGGCCACGCAGCCACCGACGCCGATCAGTACCGGCTTGCCGTCCTGCTTGTGCTGCTTCCAGCGGCCGAGCTGGCTGAAGACCTTTTCCTGCGCCTTCTCGCGGATCGAGCAGGTGTTGATCAGGATCACGTCCGCCTCGGACTCGTCCTGGGTCAGCTCCAGGCCGTGCGAGGCCTTCAGTACGTCGGCCATCTTGGCCGAGTCGTACTCGTTCATCTGGCAGCCGTGGGTCTTGATGAAAAGTTTGCCGCTCATGGGCGTGGGGTACCGTGGTGCGTGAGGCCGGACTGGCCATCCGATCGACCGCGCAGTTTACCCCCGCGCGGACGCACCTGCCAGATCAAGCACTTGCGGGCTTTGCAGGGCGGCTGCCACCCGCCGTTTCCAGGCGGCAGGGCCGCGAGGGCGTGCCTGCCCGGCAAAGGTCATGGAATGAGACGTGCGCACTTGGCGTTGGCGGGTGCATGGCGGCACACTGCGCCCCATGTTCGGCGTCGCAAGCCAAGGGGGAAGCGCCGATCGGCCTGCCGGGGGCTTCCCAACACGTTCGATCCTTTGCGGGATCGCGTTCGGCTGCGCGCTGTTGTGGTGGCCGACAGCACGGGCGGGCACGTTGTACCAGTGCGCCGGCGCCAGCGGCGAGGCGGTGTACAGCTCCAGCAAGGTCGGCTACCACGGCTGCAAGGCGATCGGCGGCTATGCCGCCCCCGCGCCTCGGCGCCGCGCGGCGCCGCCGCGGGCCGCGCTGAACCGGGTGGCCGGCACGGTGCAGACCACGGCCAACCCGTTGCAGGCGCAAGCAGCGGGGGTGGCTTCGCTGGCCGGCGTGCGCGGCGCGGTGGTCGAGACCCGTGCCCGCCGCCTAGACGCCCAGCCGCAGGAGCGGGCTTCACTGGCCGCGGTCCGGGGCTCGGTGGTGACCGGTGGCGTGCCGCTTCCTCCGGCAACGGAAACGCCCACTGCGGCGCAGCCGGCATGGGATGCCCGGAAAGCCGAGGCATCGGCGAACGGGCCCATCGGGCGCACCTATTACTATAAGGTGGTGCACGCCGACGGCAGCATGTATCTGGGCGACCACTCGCCGCCGCTGCAGAAAGACGACGTGCTGACCAAGACCTTCGTCGAGTACATCAGGACCTGCGCCGCCTGCGACCTGCACTCGCCGATCCACTGGAATTCGACACGGCTGAACCTGATCGCCTACGCCGACACCATCCGTGCCGCCAGCATCGAGTACGGCGTCGACGAGGCGTTCCTGCGCGCGATCATCCACGCGGAGAGCGCGTTCAATCCGCGCGCGCTGTCGCTCAAGGGCGCACAAGGACTGATGCAGCTGATGCCGGGCACGGCCAGCGACATGGGTGTGCTGGACGCGTTCGACTCCGACCAGAACATCCGCGGCGGCGCGCGCTACCTGGGCCTGCTGCTGCGCGACTTCGACGGCAACGAGCGGCTGGCCGCGGCCGCCTACAACGCCGGCCCCGGTGCAGTGCAGCGCTACAAGGGCGTGCCGCCGTACGCCGAAACCCAGGTCTACGTGGAACGGGTGGACACCTTGCGCCGGCGCTACGGCGCGGCGATCCATCCGCCGCTGGCGTTGCGCGGGCCGGGCTGAGCCGTCGGCTGTCAGCCGTCCGGCATGCTGCCGGCGCTCATGGCGGGGCGCTGGACAAGAGTGACGTCGAGGTGGAACGGAGTGCCGTTGCGCAGCCCGGAGACGGTCACCGTGCTGCCCGGCTTGAGCGCCGCCTCGCGCCGGCGCAGGTCGGCCGGGTCGAGGATGTCGTCGGCACCGATGCGCAACAGGATGTCGCGCGGGCGAATGCCCGCCAGCGCGGCCGGGCCGCCCGGGTAGACCATGGTCACCAGCGCACCGCGTGCTGCCCCCGGCAGACCGCCGTTGGCGGCCACCGGCACGAACGCATAGTCGGCCCCGAGCCAGCCGCGCACCACGTGGCCGGTGGCGATGATCTGGTCCAGCACCTTCTTGGCCGTGGTCACCGGGATCGCGAAGCCGATACCTTCGGCACCGGCGGCCTTGCCGATCAGCAAGGTGTTGATCCCGACCAGTTCGCCTTCGGCGTTGACCAGCGCCCCGCCGGAATTGCCCAGGTTGATGGCCGCGTCGGTCTGGATGAAATCCTCGGCGCTGGAGCTGTTCAACTGGCGGCCGATCGCGCTGACGATGCCCATGGTGACGGTCTGGTTGAGGCCGAGCGGGTTGCCGATCGCCAGCACCACGTCGCCGGGCCGCAGCGGCTGCTCGGCGATGTGGATCACCGGCAGGTTGCTGGCGTCGATCTTCAGCACCGCCAGGTCCGATTCCTCGTCCGCGCCGACCAGGCTGGCCTTGGCGATGCGCCCGTCGTACAGCAACACCTGGATGTCGGCGGCGTGCGCGATCACGTGGTTGTTGGTCAGCACGTAGCCCTGGCCCTGGGCGCTGACGATGACGCCGGAACCGAGGGTCTGCTCGCGGTGCTGGAAGGTGGTGGGCTGGCCGCCGAACAATTGCTGCAGCACCGGGTTGTCGTACATCCGCACGGCCTGCTCGGTGACGATCCGGTTGGCGTAGATGTTGACCACCGAGGGCGCCGCGGCCGCCACGGCGTCGGCGTAGGAGACCGGCCCGCTGCCTGGATGGGGCGACCTGGCCGCGGGCGCGGTCGGCGCTGCCGCACCCAGCCCGAAGCGTTCGCGCAGGTGCTCGCCACTGCCTGGCCAGAACAGGCCGACCACGAAGGCCATCGCGAGGCCGAGGATGGCAAAGCGCGCGATGAAGAGGAGCGTGCCGGCGGCATGTTTCATGTCGAAAGGAGAGGTCCCGGCAGTCGTGGCGAGTGTTGCGGCGTCTGGACTTCGCCGCGATGCGCTTTATTGTACGGGGCGGGGCCTGACGCTACACTAACGCGATTTTTGCGGGGCCCAAACCCCACCTGGCATGACATCGCAAGTACCGGAGAGCCTGATGGCGAACGAAGTCGTCGATCATGGCCGCCGCCGCTTCCTGACAGCAACCACCGCGGTGGTTGGTGGTATCGGAATCGTGTCGGCGGCTGTGCCCTTCATCAAGTCGTGGGAACCCAGCGCGCGCGCCAAGGCCGCTGGCGCTCCGGTCACCCAGTCGCTGGCCAAGATCGAGGCGGGGCAGATGCTGACCGTGTCATGGCGCAGCCTGCCGGTGTTCGTGCTCAACCGCACCAAGGCACAGCTGGCCACGTTGCCGCAGGTCGATTCGCGCCTGGTGGACCCCAAGTCCGACGGCGCCTCCGCCGACCAGCAGCCGAAGTACGCACAGAACGAGGGGCGCTCGATCAAGCCGGAATGGCTGGTGGTGATCGGCATCTGCACGCACCTGGGCTGCGTGCCCGACTTCGTGCCGGAGATCAAGCCCGAGCCGTTCGATCCGGAATGGAAGGGCGGCTTCTACTGCCCCTGCCACAAGTCGCGCTACGACCTGGCCGGTCGCGTCTACGCCGGCGTGCCGGCGCCGAAGAACCTGCCGGTGCCGCCGTACCATTTCATCGACGACAGCACCATCCAGATTGGCGTGGATCCGAAGGAGGCTGGCTAATGGCCAACGTATTCACGAGCATCGGTGACTGGGTCAACGAGCGCGCACCGGGCATGATGCCGATGTACCGCGCGCACATGACCGAGTACTACGCGCCGAAGAACTTCAACCTCTGGTACTACTTCGGTTCGCTGGCGCTGCTGGTGCTGGTAAACCAGATCGTCACCGGCATCTTCCTCACCATGAACTACAACCCGAGCGCGGCAGGAGCCTTCGCCTCGGTCGAGTACATCATGCGTGACGTGGAGTGGGGCTGGCTGATCCGCTACATGCATTCCACCGGCGCCTCGCTGTTCTTCGTGGTGGTGTTCCTGCACATGTTCCGCGGCATCATGTACGGCTCGTACAAGAAGCCGCGCGAGCTGGTGTGGCTGCTCGGCATGCTGATCTTCCTGGTGCTGATGGCCGAAGCGTTCATGGGCTACGTGCTGCCGTGGGGCAACATGTCGTTCTGGGGCGCCAAGGTGATCATCTCGCTGTTCGGCACCATCCCCTACATCGGCAATTCGCTGGTGGAATGGATCATGGGCGACTTCCTGCCGGCCGATGCCACCCTGAACCGCTTCTTCGCGCTGCACGTGATCGCGCTGCCGATCGTGTTGCTGCTGCTGGTGGTGCTGCACATCGCCGCGCTGCACGAGGTGGGTTCGAACAACCCGGACGGCGTGGAGATCAAGAAGGGTCCCAAGGGCAACCGCTGGGATGCGCTGAAGCCGGCCGACGGCATTCCGTTCCATCCGTACTACACGGTGAAGGACCTGGTCGGCGTGGGCTTCTTCCTGCTGATCGCCGCGTTCATCATCTTCTTCGCGCCGACCTTCGGCGGCTGGTTCCTGGAGCACGACAACTTCATCCCGGCGAACAACCTGGCGACGCCGTCGCACATCAAGCCGGTTTGGTACTTCACCCCGTTCTACGCGATCGTGCGCATGATCCCGTCGTTCCTCGGCTCGGCCGTGTGGGGCGTGCTGGCGATGTTCGGCGCCATCGCGGTGCTGTTCGCGCTGCCCTGGTTCGATCGCGGCAAGGTGAAGTCGATCCGCTACCGCGGGACCGGCTTCAAGGTGGCGCTGGGGCTGTTCGTGCTGTCTTTCATTGCGCTGGGTGCGGTCGGCGCGGGCATCACGGCCGAGGTGATCCCGAGCTGGTTCGGCGACGTCGACGTGACGTTCTGGGAGAACCTGTTCGGTCGCGTGATGACGGCGGTCTATTTCGGGTTCTTCGCATTTCTTTGGGCCTACACATATTTCGGCTGGGAAAAGACCAAGCCGGTTCCGGAACGGGTGACGACGCATGACTAAGCGGCAGCTGCTAATGAAGCGGTACATCTTCCCGGTGGCGTTGGCGCTCGCTCTGGTCGTCGGCAGCGTGTCGGTGCAGGCAGCGGAAGGCGGCCTGCCGCATGCCGGCACCAATGTGCAGGACCAGGCTTCGCTGCAGCGCGGCGCCAAGCTGTTCTTCAACTACTGTATCGGCTGCCATTCGCTGAAGTACATGCGTTACGAGCGGATCGCCGGCGACCTCGGGCTGACCGAGCAGGACGTGATGCAGAACCTCAACTTCACCGGCGCCAAGTTCGGTGAGACCGTGGTTTCGCACATGCCCGAAGCGTCGGCGGCCAAGTGGCTCGGCAAGGCTCCGCCGGACCTCTCGCTGGAAGTGCGCGCGAAGGGAGCCGACTGGGTCTACGCCTACCTCAACTCGTTCTACCTGGACCCGAGCCGCCCGGTGGGCTGGAACAACACGGTGTTCCCGAACGCGTCGATGCCGTTCCCGCTGTGGGAACTGCAGGGCCTGCAGAGCGCGGTGATGACCGAGGCGAAGCCGGGCGAGGACGCCAGGGTGGAGAAGCTGGTGCTGTCTCAGCCGGGCAAGCTGACTCCGGCGCAGTTCCAGCAGGCCAGCCGTGACCTGACGACCTTCCTGGAATACGCTTCCGAGCCAGCCGCCCTGCAGCGCCATCATTACGGCGTTTGGGTGCTGCTGTTCCTGGCGTTCTTTACCTTCCTGGCCGCCCTGCTGAAGAAGGAATACTGGAAGGACGTCCACTGAGCAGCCTGGATGGCATTATCCGACTGCGGCGGCCACGAGCCGCCGCAGTCGTCTCACCGATGGGGAATTGCGCATGGTCCCAAGCGCCCGCTCACGCAGCGTACTGACGCTCTACACCACCGCCGACGACGTGCAATGTCATCGCGCCAGGCTGGTGCTGGCCGCCAAGGGGGTCAGCTACGAACGGGTACTGGTCGATCCGGCCCGACCGCCGGAAGACCTGGTCGACCTGAATCCGTATGCCAGCACGCCGACCCTGGTCGACCGCGACTTGACCCTGTTCGACACCTCGGTGGTCTGCGAATACCTCGACGAGCGCTATCCGCACCCGCCGCTGATGCCGATCGATCCGCAGTCGCGCGCGCGGCTGCGGGTGGCCGCGGTGCGCATCGAGAAGGACTGGCTGACCGAGGTCGACATCATCCGCGCCGGCGGCCGGCCCGCGGACGCGGCGCGCAAGCGCCTGCGCGGGCACCTGCTGTCCTCGGTGCCGCTGTTCAAGGCCGCGAAGTTCTTCCTCAATCCGGAAATGAGCCTGGCCGACTGCCTGGTGGCGCCGGTGATCTGGCGGCTGCCGTGGCTGGGCGTGGAGCTGGGGCGCGAGGGCAAGCCGGTGATCGATTACGGCGAGCGTTTGTTCCACAGTCAGGGTTTTGCGCGCAGCATGACCGACCAGGAAAAGGCGATGCGGCAGATCCATGAGCAAGAATGAAGCGGCACCGATGAGCTCCAACCGCCCGTACCTGCTGCGGGCGATCTACGACTGGATCAGCGACAACAACCTGACTCCGTACGTGCTGGTCGACGCCGGTGTGGCCGGCGTGCGGGTGCCGCCGCAAGTGATCAAGAACGGCCAGGTGGTGCTCAACCTGGCGATGCGTGCGGTGGCGAATCTCGACCTCGGCAACGAGTGGATCAGCTTCCAGGCGCGCTTTTCCGGGGTCAGCCAGGCGATCCAGATCCCGGTGCAGGCGGTGCTGGCGCTGTACGCGCAGGAGAACGGCCAGGGCATGATGTTTCCGGCCGAGGAAGAGGGCGGCGACCCGCCGCCGCCGTCGGCCCCCGAGCCCGACGACACCGCGCCGGCGTCGGGTGCCGACAACGCCGGCGGCGACAAGCCGAAACGCAGCACGCCGCACCTTCGCGTGGTCAAGTAGAAACGGGCTGCCGCGCTCAACCCGTGCGGCGGGCTCCGCTCCTACTCAGTTCGGCCGGTTGCGCGGGCGCAGCGGCACCACATTGCCGGACGCTACCGCCGTGTTCCGTACCGCGGCTTCCTCATGCGGCAGCAGTTCGATGGTGGGCAGACTCAGGCTGCTGAGCGCGTCGCCGATCATCCACAGCCGGCCCGACTCGCGGTCGTGGCCGTCGATGCTCACCTCGAAACCGTAGCAACGCTCGAGCATGCGCAGGCCGTTGATCCGGCGCAGGCGCACGGCACGCAGGCCGACAGTCTCGTCGAGCAGTTGCACGCCGTGCTGCTGGCATTGCTGGCGTGCTTCGCGCACGGCGCGTTCACGCGCCGCGCTGAGCTTCAGCCACAGTCCCACGACGGCGGCAAGCGCCAGCAGCAGCAACAGGTTGGAAAGGTCGCTCATCCCCGCAGTGTGTGGGCGCCGGTGGGCGGGCGCAAGCGCGGGTTCAGTCCAGTTGCAGGCGCAGTGACAGGTCGATGGCGTGCACGTGCTTGGTCAGCGCACCGACCGAGATGAAGTCGACGCCGGTACGCGCGTAGTCGCCGATCGTGCCGAGGTCGATGTTGCCCGAGGCTTCCAGCGGCACGCGGCCGGCGGTGTACCGCACCGCCTCGCGCATCTGCGCCGGCTCGAAGTTGTCCAGCATGATCCGGTCCACGCCGGCTTGCAGCGCCTGCTCCAGCTCGTCGAGGTTTTCCACTTCGACTTCGAGCAGCAGCTCCGGATGCAGCCGGCGCGCCGCCTGCACCGCGGCAACGATGCTGCCGGCGGCGATGATGTGGTTCTCCTTGACCAGGACCGCGTCGTACAGGCCCATGCGCTGGTTGTGGCCGCCGCCGCAGCGCACCGCGTATTTCTGCGCCAGGCGCAGGCCGGGGATGGTCTTGCGAGTGTCCAGCACGCGCACCGCGGTGCCGGCGGTGGCAGCGACATAGCCGGCGGTCACCGTGGCGGTGGCGGACAGCAGTTGCAGGAAATTCAGCGCCGAGCGCTCGGCGGTGACCAGCGAGCGGGCATGCCCTGACAGGCGGCAGATCACCGTGCCGGGGGCGACCCGGTCGCCGTCGCGGACCCGCCAGTCGATCTGCACAGCCGGGTCGAGCCGGCGAAAGCAGGCATCGAACCACGGCGTACCGGCGATCACCGCCGCATCGCGGCAGGTCAGTTCGGCGTGGGCCCTGGCGTCGGGCGGCAGCAGCCCTGCGGTGGCGTCGCCCGGGCCGAGATCCTCGGCAAAGGCGCGTTCGACGTCGGCGGCGATCTGCGCGGCGTCGGGCGGCGCGAACGACGAAGCCCCGCTCATTCGGTGGCCGTGTCCGCCGGTGGCGTGGTGCCGGGCTGGCTCAGCTTGTCGACGATCGCGGTCATCGCGCGGTCGAACAGCGCGTTGGCGGCGAGCATGCGGGCGTGGCCATCGGTGATCAGCACGGTCAATTCCTGCGGCGAATAGTCGGCCACCTTCAGGCCGCGCCGGTTGACGAACAGGTAGCGGCCGCTCATCGGGCTGATCCACGACAGCTTGGCCCGGGTCATCGGCTCGTCGGGCAGGCAAAACTCCAGCCAGGTGCCTGGTTGCAGCGACTGCACCTGGTGCCATTCCGGACTGTCCAGCGGTGCCTCGACGAGGTCCTCTTCGACGCTGTCCGGCGGCGTGGTGTCCTGGTCGATGACCGGCTGGATGCTGTCGGGGATTGCCAGCATCGCGGCGTCCTCACCGACGACGACCGCTTCGGTGGCTTCCGGCGTCTCGCCGAGCTGCTGGCGGTAATAGGTGTGCAACTGGCCGAGCAGACGCTCGATATCCTGTTCCTGGAACGCCACGTTGGCCAGGCCCTGGCGCAGCGCGCGCTCGATCCCGGGCAACATCTGCCGCAACGCCTGCCGGCTTTCCAGGGTGGTTGCCGGCTTGGTGCTGGCGATGAAGTCGTCGACGAAGCGCAGCGCGCTCTTGAACTCGGGCGAACCCTCGCCCTGGCGCAGCAAGGTCAGCACCAGGTGGTTGGCCCATGCGCGGGCCAGCACGCCGTGCACCAGTGGCGGCAGCTTGTGCTCGCCGATGCGGTCGAGGATCTCGCGGGCGGCGCGGCGGCGCGCCTGCTCGAGTTTCTCGCGGCCGCGGGTGGACTCGGCCACGCGCTGCTCGGCCAGCTCGGAGCGGCGCTTGTTGAGGTCCTGGAACTGCTGAAGGTCGACCAGCAGGCGCTCGAAGATGCCCATGTCGTCGTCGAAGTCGTGCAGCAGCTGATCGACGGTCGACTTCACCTTGTCGTGCAGGCGGCGGTCGCGGTCGGACTCCTCCGACCAGCTTTTGGCCTGCTCGGCCAGGCAATCCAGCAGCCGGCGTGCCGGGTGCTGGCGATGCGCGAACAGCTTGCGGTCGAGGATCGCCGCCTTGAGGTACGGAATCTGCAGCCGCGCCAGCATCACCTGCATCGTGGCCGGCAGGTTGCGGTCCTCCAGGATGAATTCGAACAGCATGCCGACCAGGTCGATGGTGTCTTCATCGATGGTGGCGACGTTGCTGGGCTTCTCGCCGCGCAGCGCGCCAAGCTGGGTCAGCAGCTGGCCTTTCAGCTGGAGCACTTCGCGACTCAGTGCGGCGGCGTCGTCCGGTTGCGCGTACGGCAGCGGTCCGGCGCTGGCGATCTGGCTTTGCAGCACGCTCAGCGCGCCCAGCAATTCGTTCGCCGACGGCAGCGGGCCGCTCGGTATCGCGTGCATGCCGCCGGCGGCAGGACCGCGGCGCGCGCTGAACAGCGCATGCAGGGTCTGCAGCAGGTCGCTGGGGATCTCGCCGGTCGCCTCGTCGGTCGCGTCGGCCGCCGCCGGGCCGGCTCCTTTCGCGTCGCCGCGCAGCACCTCGTGGCGCAGCTGTGGCAGCACGCCGGCCCGCACCAGTTCGGTGTTGATTTCCTGGTAGAGCTCTTCCAGCGACGACAGCACGTAGCGGTCGAACAGCTTGTAGATGATCAGCTTGACCCGCATGTCGGCGCTGAGCTCGTGCAGCGCCTGACGGAATGCCTGGGCCAGGATCGCCGGCGCCACCGGGTTGCTGGAATCCTCGATCTTGCGGCCGCCGCAGATCACTGACAAACGCTGGTTGACCGTGAACAGGTCGCGCGCGAGGCGCGCGTCGTTCTTGCTGATCATGCTGGTGATGGCCAGCGATTCTTCCAGCTCGTTGTCCGCCACCAGCGTCAGCTCGGGCGTGCCGAACGGCGAGGCCGGGTTGCCCGACAGCTGCGGGTGGGGCAGTTCGCCGATGTGGCGGCTGATTGCGCCCAGGAAGCTGCGCTCCACCGCCGGACGGCGCTTGCGCACTTCGCGCATGCCGTCGAAGTAATGCATCTGGGCGGCATTGTTCTCGGCTTTCTCGGCCAGGTCGAACAGGGCGTCGTCGACGTGCTCGAAGGCATTGCCGACCCATTGCTGCAACCGCTTGCCGGCGATGCTGCGCACGGAGCCGAGCAACTCGCCGACGCGCTCGCTGGCCGGATCCAGGCGCTGATTCAGATGGATGACGCGGGACGGATCACTGGCTTCGTTCATCGCCAACCCCCTGGAACATTGCAGTGCGCGATCCAACCCGGGAGGGAGCCGCGCAAGTGTCGACGATAAGGCAAAGCAGGTACCCGTGTCATGCGCCGGGCGCTTTCAGCCGCCAGGCGCTTTCAGCCGGCGGGGAAGCCGGTCAGCTGGGTGGTACCGATGCCTTCCTCGGGCAGCATCACCGGAATGCCGTCCTCGACCCGGTAGATCACCTTGTGGTCGGTGGTGATCAGGCCTTCGCCGACCCGCTCGTGCACGGCGGCGCCGGCCACGGTGTCGACCTTGCCGGCGCCGATGGCGTCGTTCAGCGCGTCGAGTTCGCGCTTGCCCAGCGGACGCAGTGGCATTTTGCTGACCGGGCAGCACAGGATGTCGAGCAGACGCTTGTCCATGCTTGGGTGTGCGGGGTGGGGAAAGCCCGTACAATAGCCGCTTTTGGACGGCCCGGCCATGACAGGAACAAGCAGAGCGCCGCGCATCGGCGTGGTGATGGGCTCGCGTTCGGACTGGGAAACCATGCAGCACGCGGCCAACGTGCTGACCGAGCTGGGCGTGCCGCACGAGGTGCAGGTGGTTTCCGCCCACCGCACGCCGGACCTGCTGTTCAGCTACGCCGAACAGGCGCCGGCGCGCGGGATCCAGGTGATCATCGCCGGCGCCGGCGGTGCCGCCCATCTGCCCGGCATGCTGGCGGCCAAGACGCGCCTACCGGTGTTCGGCGTGCCGGTGCAGTCGAAGGCGCTGAACGGGATGGATTCGCTGCTGTCGATCGTGCAGATGCCGGCCGGCATCCCGGTCGGCACCCTGGCGATCGGCCGCGCCGGCGCCGTGAACGCCGGCCTGCTGGCCGCCGCGGTGCTGGCGCTGCATGACCCGGCGCTGGCCACGGCGCTGGACCACTGGCGCACACGCCAGACCCGGGCCGTGCTGGAACAGCCGGATCCGCGTCAATGAGCGGGCGACGTCAACCCGTGCTGGGCGTACTCGGCGGCGGCCAGCTGGCGCGCATGCTGGCGCTGGCGGCAGCGCCGCTGGGCGTGAAGACACTGGCGGTGGACAGCGTGGCCGACGCCTGTGCGGGACAGGTCGCGCCGCTGCTGGTAGCCGACTGGACCGACTATGCCGCGCTGGAGGCGTTCGCCGCCCGGGTCGACGTGGTCACCTTCGATTTCGAGAACGTGCCGGCCGAGACGGCGCAGCGGCTGGCCGAACGGGTGGCGGTGTTTCCGAACCCGCGCGCGCTGGCGGTGGCGCAGGACCGGCTGGCCGAGAAGACCCTGTTCCGCGAGTGTGGGCTGCCCACTCCGGATTTCATGACGGTGGACACGCGCGCGCAACTGGACCAGGCGCTGGCGACGGTCGGCGCACCGGCGATCCTGAAGACGCGCCGGCTCGGTTACGACGGCAAGGGCCAGTTCCGTCTGCATGACCTGGCGGATGCGGACCCGGCGTGGGCCGCGCTCGGCGCGCAGGCGGCGAAGCATGGCCTGATCCTGGAGGCGTTCGTGCCGTTCGAACGCGAACTGTCGGTGCTCGCCGTGCGCGGGCGCGATGGCGATTTCCGCACCTGGCCGCTGACCCGCAACTGGCATGTCGACGGCGTGCTGTCGATGAGCCTGGCACCGGCGCCGGATATCGAGCTGCTGCAGCCGCGCGCCACCGAGCTGGCCCGCACGCTGGCCGAGCGGCTGGACTACGTCGGCGTGTTCGCGCTGGAGCTGTTCGTCAGGAACGGCGAACTGCTGGGCAACGAGATGGCGCCGCGGGTGCACAATTCCGGCCACTGGACCATCGAGGGCGCCCACACCAGCCAGTTCGAGAATCACGTGCGCGCGGTGCTCGGCTTGCCGCTGGGCGACACCGGCGCACGCAGCCCGTCGGCGATGTTCAACTGGATCGGCGAGCTGCCTGACGCCACGGCGGTATTGCAGGGCGTCGATGCGCACTGGCACGACTATGGCAAGCAGGCCCGGCCAGGCCGCAAGGTGGGCCATGCCACGGTGTGCGCACCCGATGCCGGACTGTTGGCCACACGGCTGGGTGGTATGGCCGTGGCACTCGGGCGCGAGGCGCAGGTGGCGCCGGTGTTGTCCGTGCTCGCTTGAACCGCCGGGCATGGGCACAAAAAAACGGAGCCGCCAGGGCTCCGTTTTTTTGTTTGCGATGGGGGAGTCAGGCCAGGTTGCCGGCTGCGAATTCCCAGTTCACCAGGTTCCAGAACGCCTCGACGTACTTCGGGCGGGCGTTGCGGTAGTCGATGTAGTAGGCGTGTTCCCACACGTCAGTGGTGAACAGCGGCTTGTCGCTGCCGGTGATCGGGGTGGCCGCGTTCGAGGTGTTGACGATGCCGAGCGAGCCGTCCGGGCGCTGCACCAGCCAGGTCCAGCCCGAGCCGAAGTTGCCGGCGGCGGATTTGCTGAACTCCTCCTTGAACTTGTCGAACGAGCCGAACGCCTTGGTGATCGCGTCGGCCAGCTTGCCGCTCGGTGCGCCGCCGCCCCGGCCTTGGGGAGCGCTGGGGCTCATCGAGTTCCAGTAGAACGTGTGGTTCCAGATCTGCGCGGCGTTGTTGAACACGCCGCCGGACGACTTCCGGATGATTTCCTCGAGCGGCGCGTTGGCGAACTCGGTGCCCTCGATCAGCTTGTTGAGGTTGGTCACGTAGGCCTGGTGGTGCTTGCCGTAGTGGTACTCCAGCGTTTCGGCGGAAATGTGCGGTTCCAGTGCGTTCTTTTCGTACGGCAGCGGAGGAAGTTCGATCGCCATGATGAGGCTCCTTGACGGTGGCGGGGGAGAAAAGGCCGGCGCAGCGGACGGCAGCCGACGGGTGACTGATACAATACCGGTCTGCCTGCATTGTAAAGATGAATCACCGAGCTATGGACATCAACGAGCAAATCAAGGCGATGCTGGCCGCGCATCCCATCGTGCTTTTCATGAAGGGCACGCCCGAATTTCCGATGTGCGGCTTTTCCAGTCGCGCGGCCAGGGCGTTGACCGAGGCCGGCGCCGTGTTCCATGCGGTCAACGTGCTGGCCGATCCGCAGATCCGCGCGGCGCTGCCGCACTTCTCCAACTGGCCGACCTTTCCACAGCTGTTCATCCAGGGCGAACTGATCGGCGGCTGCGACATCGTCGAGGATCTGAAGTCCTCCGGCGAATTGTCGCGCATGGCCAGCGACGTGGCCGGGGTGGCGCCTTGACGACGCTGCCGGTTTCCCGATTGCCGGTCGGCTGGCAGCCGCCCCCCGAGACCCTGGCCGGTCGCGTGGTGCTGGTCACTGGCGCCTACGGCGGGCTCGGCGGCGCGGTGGCGCGAGCTGTGTCGCGAGCGGGCGCCACGGTGGTGATCACCGGCAAGCGCAAACGTCAGCTGGAACAGCTGTACGACGCGATGCTGGCCGAAGGCCTGGCCGAGCCGGTGATCCATCCGCTGGACATGGAAGTGGCCACGCCGCGCGAATACGCTGCGCTGGCCGAGGGGCTGGAGCGCGACTTCGGCCGGCTCGACGGCATCGTGCACGCGGCGGTCAGTTTCGGCGGGTTGACCCCGATCAGCATGCACAAGCCGGATGCCTGGCTGCGCGCGATGCACGTCAACGTCAACGCGCCGTTCGCGCTGACCCAGGCCTGCCTGCCGCTGCTGACCCAGGCCGCCGACAGCGCGGTGGTGTTTGTGCTGGATGATCCCGCGCTGCTGCAGCGCGCGCACTGGGGCGGCTACGGCGTATCGAAGGCGGCGCTGGAACGGTTCGTGGCGATCCTGCACGAGGAGACCGATAACGGCCCGCTGCGCACCCATGCACTGCTGCCCGCGCCGATGCGCACGGCGCTGCGGCAGCTGGCTTATTTCGGCGAAGATATCCTGCAGCGACCGCTGCCGGATGCGGCTGCTGCCGCCGCGGTCTATCTGCTCAGCGCGCAGGGCGCGGCGGCGCGTGGGGCCATACTGGATTTGCGGGTCGACTGAACGGTTGCCCGGCGGCGCCGGCGTGGCGTCCGCCCAACGAAAATGGAGTCGAGATGGAATCGCAGATGACCACACTGTCGGCGGGCATCCTGCTGTTCCTGATCATGGATCCGCTGGGCAACATCCCGCTGTTCCTGAGCCTGCTGAAGGACGTGCCGCCGAAGCGGCGGCGTCGCGTCATGGTGCGCGAGCTGCTGATCGCGCTGGGTGTGCTGCTGGCGTTCCTGTTCGGCGGCCAGTATTTCTTGCGGCTGCTGCAGCTGAAGCAGGAGTCGATCAGCATCGCCGGCGGCATCGTGCTGTTCCTGATCGGCATCCGCATGGTGTTTCCGCCGGCCGACGGCAGCGGCATCTTCGGCAAGGCCGGCGGCGGCGAGCCGTTCATCGTGCCGATGGCGATCCCCGGCGTGGCCGGCCCCTCGGCGATGGCGGCGTTGCTGCTGCTGACCAATACCCAGCCCGGTCGTACCGCCGACTGGACCATCGCGCTGCTGCTGGCGTGGCTGGCCAGTTCGCTGATCCTGCTCAGCGCCACCTATCTGTTCCGCTGGCTGGGCGAGAGCGTGCTGACCGCGCTGGAACGCGTGATGGGCATGCTGCTGATCGCCTTGTCGGTGCAGATGTTCATGGCCGGCGTGGCGTCGTTCCTGCACATGAACGTTTGAAACGGTGATCTTGCCCCTGTTGTCGCAGGACCCGGTTCGCATGTTCGTGCGGCTGTCATAATCGGCCGCCAGGATGGGGGGAATCCGAGGAGGCAGACATGCTGAGCATCGAACAGTCCCTTGTCGATCGACTGCCGTGGTTGGCGCAGTACCCCCGCCTGCGGCGCCCGATGGCCGGCATGCTCGGGCGCCTGGCCGACGAAGACGGCTTCAACCGCGTGCTGGACCGGGTCGGCGCCGCCGAAGGCTTCGACTTCGTCGATCGCGTGCTGGACGTGCTCGGTACCAGCCATCACGTCAACCCCGGCGATCTGGAGAACATTCCCGTCGACGGCCCGCTGCTGGTGGTGGCCAACCATCCGCTGGGCATGCAGGACGCACTGGCGCTGCTGCAGCTGATCGGCTCGGTCCGCCGCGACGCGCGCATCCTCGGCAACGACTGGCTGGCGACGGTGCCGCAGCTGGGCCAGTTGCTGCTGCCGGTGGACGTGTTCGGCAAGGGCGCCGCCTCGCGCCTGCGCGGCATCTATCGGGCGCTGGAGAATGGCGAGGCGCTGATCGTGTTTCCCGCTGGCGAAGTGTCGCGCGTGCGCCCCGGTGGCGTGCGCGACGGCCGCTGGTCGGACGGCTTCGCGCGGCTGTCCTTGCGCAGCAAGACGCCGGTACTGCCGGTGCACGTCTCGGCTCGCAACTCGGCCATGTTCTACGGCCTGTCGATGCTGGCCAAGCCGCTGAGCACGGCGATGCTGCCGCGCGAGGCAGTGGCGCCCGGCAAGCGGCGGATCGGTTTCAGCATCGGCGCCCTGGTCGGTGCCGAGGAGCTGGCGCAACGCAGCGGCAGCTCGCCGAAGCAGGCCGCCAAGCTGATGCGCCGGCATGTCTACCGGGTCGGCCAGCATCGCGGCCTGGTGTTCGGCGGCCAGGCGCCGCTGGCCTTGCCCGAGCCGGCCGCGGAGGTCGCGGCGGGGCTGGCGCGCTGCGAAAAACTGGCCGACCTGGGCGACGGCAAGCAGGCCTGGCTGTTCATGGGCACGCCCGACAGCGCGGTGATGCGCGAGATCGGCCGCCTGCGCGAACTGACGTTCCGCAAGGTCGGCGAGGGCACCGGCGCCCGGCGCGACCTGGACGCCTACGACCCGCATTACGAACACCTGGTGCTGTGGGATCCGCAGGCGCTGCGTATCGTCGGCGCCTATCGCTTCGGCCACGGCGGCCGGCTGATCGCCGAACGCGGCATGGCCGGCCTGTACACCTCCAGCCTGTTCGACTATTCGCCGGCGCTGGAGTCGCGGCTGGCGCAGGGACTGGAGCTGGGGCGCAGCTTCATTGCGCCGGCCTACTGGCGTTCGCGCGCACTGGACCAGTTGTGGCAGGGCATCGGCCTGTACCTGCAGCGGCACCCGGAACTGCGCTACCTGTTCGGTCCGGTGAGCATGTCGATGAGCCTGCCGCGCGAGGCGCGCGAATGGATCGCCGCGGCGCACCAGCATTATTTCGGTGTGCCGGGACTGGCCGCCGCGCGCCAGCCCTTCGTGGTCTCGCCCGAGGTGGTGCAGGGCGTGCGTGAGGCGCTGGATGGGCTGGACGCCATTGCCGGGCTGGGCAAGCTGAAACACCATCTGGACGCGCTGGGCGTCAGCATGCCGGTGCTGTATCGCCAGTATGTGGATCTGGTCGAGCCCGCCGGCGTGCAATTCCTCGACTTCGGCGAGGATCCGGGTTTTTCCGGCTGCGTGGATGGCCTGGTGATGCTCGACCTGGTCAACCTGAAGCCGGCGAAACGTGCGCGATATCTCAGCAAGCGGGAGTGATCCGGTATAGGCAGGGCAGGCCGGTGTGGCGCGGCAGGGACGCGATGGAGATGACGGGTCGAATCTATCCCATTGATCCGTAACGGTTCGCTACGCGGCTTGGGGGAAATTCGATGATGGCCGTCGACGTGTAGTTGTTACAAAAATGTCATACAATATCGTTAAAGTTGCTTAACAATCGCCGTAGGCGGAAAAGTTCGGCGAGCGAAGCTTATTTGCGGCTCCATGCTCCGTGGAGTGGCGGCGATACCACAACCGGGGTCACGCATTGCGTCCGGTCACGCCTGGCAGCTGATGGGCAGGCGGCGGTTTTGGCCCCAAACAAGCGTTTTTTTCGTTGCGAGCCTGAGGGACGACCCAAGAATGAACAGCCGAATTCGCGCCAAACTCCTGCCGTTTGCCATTGCCTCGCTGCTGGCGGCGTCGGTGCCCGCCATCGCGCAGGACACCTCCTCCTCGATCAGCGGCCGCGTGCTCGACGCGAAGGGCCAGCCGGTGGCCGGCGCCACCGTGCAGATCGTGCATGAGCCGTCGGGCACCACCAAGGTGGTCACCACCGACAGCAACGGCCGCTATGCGGCACAGGGCCTGCGCGTCGGTGGTCCGTTCGACGTGAAGGCCAGCAAGGACGGTGTGCAGGCCGACCACGACAACGTCTACCTGCAGCTGGCCCAGGAATCGGCCATCAACATCACGCTGGCCGGTGCCAGTGCGCAGCAGGCCACCGAACTGGGCGGCGTGACGGTCTCGGCCAGCACCCTGGCGCAGACCTTCAGCCCCGACAACAAGGGCATCTCGACCAACGTCTCCCGGCGCGAGATCGAGGCCATGCCGGCGCCGGACCGTTCGATCCAGAACATCGTCCGCCTCGACCCGCGCATCGTGATCACCGACCGCGAGCGCGGCGAGTTCTCGGCCATCGGCCAGAACAGCCGCTACAACAACATCACGGTGGACTCGGTCAGCGCGAACGATCCGTTCGGCCTGAACGCGAACGGCCTGCCGACGCTGGCCACGCCGATCTCGCAGGACACGATCGAGGAGTACAACATCTCCACGGCGAACTACGACACCTCCATCCGTCGGGGCGTGGGCGCCAACGTGAATGCCGTCACCAAGAGCGGCACCAACGATTTCCATGGTTCGGTCTACTACGTGTTCCAGAACCAGAACATGATCGGCAAGAACGAGAACGACGCGAAGTACACCGCGTTCGATCGCCAGTGGACGGGCGGCGCGACCGTGGGCGGCCCGATCGTCAAGGACAAGCTGTTCTTCTTCCTTTCCGCGGAAAAGAGCGTGAAGGTAGGCGCGGGCAGCCCGTATGGTCCGGCGGATTCCGGTGCTTCCACGCCGATCGCCGGGCTGACCTCGACCCAGGTGCAAAAGGTGATCGACGCCGCCAAGGCGCTGGGCCTGGCCGACCCGGGCAGCTACGGCGGCGGCAACACCAACCTGCAGGACAAGCGCTACCTCGGCAAGATCGACTGGAACATCAGCGACAACCACCGCGCCAGCTTCACCTACAGCCGCACTAAGGAAACCAAGCCGGTCATCACCGGTACCAACACCAACCTGGTCCTGTCCAGCGGCTGGTACACCACCAACGTCGACAACAAGAGCTACGCGCTGCACTTCTACGACGACTGGTCGTCGAACTTCTCCACCGACACCACGCTGTCGTACGCGAAGTTCGACCAGCTGCGCGGCCCCTACAACGGTGTCGCCAGCCCGGACGTGAGGGTGTACCCGACCACCTTCAGCGACGGCACTTCGGTGGAGTTCGGCACCGAGTACTCCAGCCAGGCCAACGTGCTCAAGACCAAGACGCTGAACTTCGCCTGGGCCGGCACCTATTACGCCGGTGACCACACGATCAAGGGCGGCTTCGACTACGAGCACAACGACATCTACAACCTGTTCATGCAGAATGCCTACGGCAGCTACACGTTCGAGGACAGTGCCGACATCAATCCGGCCACCGGCAAGCCGTACACCGGCCTGGAGAACTTCAAGCGCGGCAGCTACTACCAGTACCGCTACAACCGCCCGGCGGACGGCCTGAGCACGGCCGACGTCGCCGCCGCCTTCCGCATGAAGCAGTGGGGCGTGTTCCTGCAGGATACCTGGCAGGTCAACCCGAACCTGTCGGTGCAGTATGGCGTGCGCGTAGACATTCCGCTGGTCAGCGACCAGCCGCTGTACAACGCCAAGTTCGCCGCTGCCCCGGTAGCGGGCACGTACAACCCGGCCACCCACACTGGCACCCCGGCCACGGACGGCTTCGGCCGCACCAACCAGACCACCATCAACGGCAACCGCGTGGTGCAGCCGCGCCTGTCGTTCAACTATGCGTTCGACACCGAGCGCATGACCCAGCTGCGCGGCGGTGCGGGCCTGTTCATCTCCAACCCGCCGACCGTGTGGCTTGGCAACATCTACTCCAACTCGGGCGTCACCCAGACCCAGTTCAACTGCGGTCCCACGCAGTCAGGCTGCAAGACCAACCTGCCGGCGTTCAGCGCCGACCCGCACCACCAGAACGACGGCACGCCGGGCACCGGCGCCCAGACCGTCAACACGATCGAGCCGGGCTTCCGCCTGCCGAGCGTGTGGAAGCTCAGCCTGGGCTTCGACAAGGAGCTGCCGTGGTGGGGCCTGATCGCCACCGCCGACTACGAGCACATCAAGGTGCGTGACGCGATCTGGTACCAGAACTACAACACTGGCGCGCCCACCGCCGTGCTGCCGGACGGCCGCTTCAGCTATTACAAGGACATCTCGCTGGATCCGCGCAACAAGGCACAGTCGAACCGCTACCTGGCCAACAAGGCGTTCACCGACGGCACCATCAACCTGGCTAACACCAGCCGCGGCAAGGCGGACAGCTTGGCGCTGTCGTTGAAGAAGCCGTTCTCGGAGGACTGGTCGGGCATGGTCGGCTTCACTTGGAGCCGCGCCACCGAAGTGAACCCGGGTACGTCGAGCGTCGCCCGTTCGAACTATGTCAACAGCTACATCACCAACCCGGGCGAGAACAAGGCGAGCCCGTCGAACTACTCGATTCCGCGCCGCGTGCTGGCGAGCCTGAACTGGCAGCATCGCTTCTTCGGCGACTACGCCACCAGCGCCAGCATCTTCTACGACGGCCACAACGCCGCTCCGTACAGCTGGGCCTTCGGCAACGACGCCAACGGCGACGGCGTCACCAACGACCTGGTCTACATTCCGAAGCCGGGCGAGGTGGAGTTCCGCTCCAATGTCAGCCAGCAGAGGATCGATCAGTTCTACGCCTACATCCAGAAGAACGACTACCTGAAGGATCACCAGGGCGGCATCGCCGGTCGCAACGGTGATCGCGCGGGCTGGATCAACCAGATCGACCTGAGCTTCAGCCAGGAGATTCCGGGCATCTTCAAGGGCAACAAGGGCATCATCAAGCTCGACGTCTACAACTTCACGAACCTGCTGAACAAGAAGTGGGGCATCGAGAAGCGGGTGGCCTTCCCGGGTGGCCGCGCCCTCGCCGACTACTACGGCGTGGATCCTGCCACCGGCAAGTACATCTACGACATCAGTGGCGGCAACTACACCAATGCGAACGGCAACTACGCGCCGCGCGCCATCCCGACCTACGTGAACTTCGGCGACGATCTCGCCCAGCGCTGGTCGGTGTTGCTGACGGTCAAGTACACGTTCTGATCGCCCGTCACCGGCTTGGCCCAGGACCGGCGCCCGCGAGGGCGCCGGTTTTTTCTTGTCTTGACCCATGCCTGCCGAGCAAGGGATGCTAGGCGGTCCGCCACGGCGCTGCATGAGGCAGCCACGCCGTCAGCGGCAGGAGAATTAGCGGATGAACGATTTTCAGGCCGGCCGTGCCGGCAAGCCCAGCACGGTCAGCGCACGGATCTCACCCATCGGCGGCCTGGACGTACTTTCGCGCCATGAAGTGGCGCGCCTGCGCGGCGCCAGCGGCTCGGGCCTGCATGCGCTGCTGCGCCGTTGCGCACTGGCGGTGCTGACATCGGGCAACATCAGCGATGATCCGCGCGCGATCCTGGAGCAGTATCCGGATTTCGACATCCAGGTGCTGCAGCAGGACCGCGGCATGAAGATCGAGCTGTCGAACGCACCGGCACAGGCGTTCGTGGACGGCCAGATCATCCGCGGCATCAACGAGCTGCTGGTCGCGGTGGTGCGCGACATCGTCTACGTGTCGACCCAACTGGAACAGATCGGCTTCGACCTGGACGCCTCCGCCGCGCTGACCCAGAGCGTGTTCGAGATCCTGCGCAACGCGCGCATCCTGAAGCCGCAGGTCGATCCGAACCTGGTGGTTTGCTGGGGCGGCCACTCGATCTCGCGCGAGGAGTACGACTACACCAAGCTGGTCGGCTACCAGCTTGGCCTGCGCGGGCTGGACATCTGCACCGGCTGCGGCCCCGGCGCGATGAAGGGGCCGATGAAGGGCGCCACCATCTCGCACGCCAAGCAGCGGCGCCGGCACAACCGCTACATCGGCATCACCGAGCCGGGCATCATCGCGGCCGAGTCGCCGAACCCGATTGTCAACCACCTGGTGATTATGCCGGACATCGAGAAGCGGCTGGAGGCGTTCGTGCGCCTGGGCCACGGCATCATCGTGTTCCCCGGCGGCGTCGGCACCGCCGAGGAAATCCTCTATCTGCTCGGCATCCTGCTGCACCCGGACAACGCCAGCACGCCGTTCCCGCTGATCTTCACCGGGCCGCGCCAGTCGGCCGCCTATTTCGAGCAGATCGACCGCTTCCTGCGGCTCAGCCTGGGCGACGAGGTGGCCCGGCACTACCAGATCGTGGTCGACGATCCGGAAACGGTCGCGAGGATGATGATCAAGGGCCTGGAAAAAGTGCGCCACAATCGGCTCGACACCAAGGATGCGTTCTTCTTCAACTGGGCGCTGCAGATTCCACTGGAGTTCCAGCAGCCGTTCCGCCCCACCCACGAGGCGATGCGCGCGCTGCAGATCCACCGCGAGCGTCCGCGGCACGCGCTGGCGGCCGACCTGCGTCGGGCGTTTTCCGGCATCGTCGCCGGCAACGTGAAGGAAGAAGGCGTGCAGGCGATCGAACAGCACGGCCCGTTCGCCATCGACGGCGACGCGGACATCATGCGGGCACTGGACAAGCTGCTGCAGGCCTTCGTCGACCAGCACCGCATGAAGCTTCCCGGCGGCACCGCGTACGTGCCGTGCTACCGGGTGCTGAGCGCCTGACGAAGTGCGGCGGCAGCCCCCGGCGCGGCTTGACAGTTTGTCGGGTGCTCAGCAAACTACGCAGCTCCCGCCCGAATAGCTCAGCCGGTTAGAGCACTTGACTGTTAATCAGGGGGTCGTTGGTTCGAGTCCAACTTCGGGCGCCAGATGTATCAAGGGCTTGCAGCGATGCAGGCCCTTTTTCTTGGCCGGCGTGTAAATCGTTGTGTCACCCAGCGCCGTCAATGTGGCAGCGAGCGCCGATTGCGCCAAAGCGGACCGTGTCCGGTTCAGGCGGCCGGCTCCGGCCATTCGCCTCCCATGGCGGCGAGCACATGGAAGCCCAGCCGTCCGCGCTTGGCGTGGCGCTTGGCGCGCGCGGCCAGCGTAGCGATCAGCTCGGGGCGGCGTGGCGCCTGCGCCGGCACCTGCACCGCGCCGATCGACACCGTGGTCAGCGCGAACAGCTGCCGTGCGCCGCGGCGGTCTTCGCCCTCGATGCCGCCCTGCGCGAGGTCCTGTTCGTCGAACAGCGCGCGGGACCGCTCGTTGAACGCGGCAATGATGCTGCGGCAGCGCGTTTCCCAGTCCCCGCTCTGGAACAGGATCATGAAATCGTCGCCGCCGATGTGGCCGACGAAGTCGTGCCGCGCATCGATGCTGGTGGTGACGATGGCGGCCAGCAGGCGGATCATCTCGTCGCCGCGGAAGTATCCGTACTGGTCGTTGAAGGGCTTGAAGTCGTTGAGGTCGATGTAGGCGGCGACGAACGGCCGCAGCTCGCGCATCAGCCGTTCGATGTGGGCGGTGACCGGAATGTTGCCGGGCAGGAACGTCAACGGATTGGCGTGGCGCGCCGCCTCGATGCGCTGCTCGGTGACCCGGCGCACCAGCGACTCGCCGGTGCCAAGGCCGAGGTAGCGCCCCTCGCGGGTGATGATGAAGCCGTCGGTGAGGTAGCGCTGGTCCTCGCCGCGCAGCACGTCGGTGAGGCTGTCCAGCGATTGCTGCTCGTCGCACAGCAGCGGCTCGGCGTGCATGAAGCTGATGCAGGACTTGCGCCCGAACAGCTCGCGTGCGAACGGCTGCGCCATGCGTTCGGCGAATATGCGGCGATTGATCAGGCCGACCGGACGGTCGTGGTCGGTCACCGCCACCGCGTGCAGCGACTCGTTGCGGCCAAACAGCGCAGCCACGTCGTCGTTGAGCTGCTGCACGGCGAGGCTCGGCGCGGCGATCGCCAGGTGCCCGACCTGCAGCGGCCGTTGCGTGACCGGCCCGCGGGGGTGCGGCGGCACCGGGACGGCGTGGATGCGGAAGGCGTCGCGTGCCTCGTCCCGTACATCGGCCACGAGGGACGGCAGGGGCACGCCGAGCAGATAGCCCTGGGCGTAGGAGATGCCCAGTTCGCGCAGCATGCGCAGGTCTTCCGCCTCTTCCACGCCTTCGCCGACCAGGTCCGCGCCCAGCGTCTCGGCCACGCGGCACAGCGCGCGCACGATGGCGAGCTTTCCCGCACTGCGCGCCAGCCCGTTGACCAGGTAGCGATCGATCTTCACCACGTCCGGATGCAGCTCGTTCCACATCTCGAAGTTGGAATGGCCGTTGCCGAAGTCGTCCAACGCAATGCGCGTGCCGCGGGCGCGCAGGTAGCCCAGCGCATGGGCCAGTTCGGCAGGGTCCTTGACGACGTCACGTTCGGTGATCTCCACCGTGACGCGCTCCATTCCGATGCCTGCGCCGGACAGCGCATCGATCACCTCGTCCGGTCGTAGGCCACCGTGCAGCACGGCCTGTGCGCTGAGGTTGACCAGAAGCCGACCATGGCCGTCCTGGGCCGCGAACGCGCCGCACACGGTACGTGCTGCCAGCAGCTCAAACTCGCCCAGCCGCCCCTTGGCACGCGCCAGGTCCAGCATGTCCAGCACGCTGAGGCCGGCGGCGGCCTCGGCCGGGCGGCTGAGGCCCTCGTGCGCCACCACCGTCAGGGTGTCCAGCCGCACGATCGGCTGGAACACCGCGCGCAGGCCGGCGCCGCCGGTGATCTGGTCAAGCAGCGACGCGTGGCGGGGATCCGGGCCGTAGGCTGGGGTCATGGCGGGAGTTCCGTGCTCATGCGAGTGCCTCGGCCGGCCGCAGGGCAGCCGGTTCCGCGACGGCTGCCTCGTCCGGGAGGGTGAAGAAGCCCACGTCGCGCACCAGCGCGGTGACGCTCTCCAGCATGGCGCGGCTGGCGGCTGCAGCCTGTTCGCCGAGTGCGGCGTTCTCCTGGGTCATCGCGTCCATGGCGATCACCGCCTGGCTGGCCGCCGCGATCTCGTCCGCCTGGGCGCGGCCTGCCGCGAGGATGGCGGTCACCGTCTCGGCCAGGCGGTCAACGCTGCTGCCGATGCTCTCGATCACCTCGCCGGTGCGGCTCACCCGCTCCAGGCCAGTGCGCACGGCTTGTTCGCTGCCGGTGATCAGGCGGCGAATGTCGCGCGCGGCCTCCGAGCTGCGCTGCGCCAGTTCGCGGACCTCCATGGCGACCACGGCGAAACCCTTGCCATGCTGACCGGCACGCGCGGCCTCGACTGCGGCGTTGAGTGCCAGCAGCCGGGTCTGGAAGGCAACCCGGTCGATCAGGTCGAGCATGTCGCCCATGCGGCGGCTGCTGCGCTCGATCGCGCCCATGGCATCGATCGCCTCGCCGACCGCGGTGCGGCCCAGCCCGGCCTGGCAGCGTGCCTCGTCCACCGCGCGATCGACCTGCGTGCCGAGCTGCCGATGCCCGGTCAGAGTGGCGGTGATGCGGGACATGGCGCCGGAGGTCTGCTCCAGCCGCATCGCCTGCAGCTCGGTGCGCCGGCTCAGCGCATCGTTGCCGTCGGCCATGCCCGATGCGCCGTGGCTGAGGGTGTCGGCACGCTGGCGCACGCGTCGCACCACCTGCACGAGTTGTCTGTCCATGCCGCCGAGACCGACCAGCAGGCGACCGATCTCGTCGTTGCGACCGGGGTCGACCGGCGTGCCCAGCGCACCCTCGCTGATCCGCGACGCCACGCGCGTGGCGGCTATCAGCCGCCTGGTGAGCTGGCGCAGGATGCGCAGGTCCATCCACAGCGTGAGGCCCATCGCCGCCAGCACCAGCGCGACCAGGGTATAGAGACCGACCTTGTTGACCCGGTGCTGGGCGGCGGCTGTGGCCTGGCCGTCGTCCAGCGCCGAACCGAACAGGTTGGAGAAGTCGCTCTGCAGCGGGCCGAAGGTGTCGTAGACGTCGCCGGATATTTTCAGCCGCGCCAGGTCGAACTGTTCCGCCTTGAGCAGCTGCATGGCCTCGTCCACCGCCTGGTCGGCTGCGGCGCGATGCACGTCGATCAGGCCGATCAGCTGCTTCTGCTGCGCTCCCAGGCCGCTCTCGAGCAGGCGTTGCCGGTACCTGGCGATGCTCACGCGGCGCGCCTCGATCAACGTCTGCGCATCGTCGACCGACGAGGGCAGCTCGGTGAGCGCGGCGTGGGTGAGTGTCTGCAGCACCGTGGCGTAGTCGTTCTGGATATGTCCCACCGCCGAGGCGGGTGCGAGCGTTTCGGACACCATGCTCTGCAGCCGCATGTCGGAGCGGTTGAGCAATCCGGCCGACACCAGCAGCACCAGCAACAACAGCGCCACCGTACCCGCGAGACGGGCGATCAGGCGTGCACCAAACGAGGACGGCGAGGGGAGAGACAATCGCGGAAGCATGGGGATACCGGCTGTCGGAGGAGCTTGTTTAGCGGCAGATCGGGTAGGGAGCTTGAGCGCTGTTTAAAATATTTCTGTTTTATTTCAGTGTCTTGAAGCGATCATGACGCTCCGCCCGATGTGCCCGCCCAGCATAGTCCGCGTACATGAAGGATCAGGGTCGCGGGGGCCGATGGTTGCTTCGGGAGAATCTGGTGGGCTGTTGATCAGGGGGCGCCGGTTCGAGTCCAACTTCGGGCGCCCGATGCCGGCCCTTGTTCTTTCCGGGCCGGCAAAAACCGGGCGCAGTCGTTGCTGCGACGTCATGCCCCGCGGCATTGCCCACCGCAACCGTCGCCGTTGCGTATCATCGCGATATGTTCCGCCCCATGTTGACGTGATGGCTGCGACCTGGCGCCATCACGCCCGAACCCCACGCGCGATCCCCACAGGTTCCCCATGCGCCACAACCACTCGGCAGGCCGCCTGCCCGAACCGCCCAGCCCGATCGCCGACGATGGCGACGAGACGCACTTCTGCCGCACCTGCGCATTCTCCGGCGCATGCATCGCCGAAGGTTACGGCAAGCCGGAGCTGGTTGCGCTGCACTGCCTGGTCGAGCACGTGGGGCCGTTCCACGCCGGCGAGCACATCTTCCGCACCGGCGATCCGTTCCGCTCGATCTTCGCGGTGCGCGCCGGCACGGTGAAGACCAGCATGGTCGACCCTGCCGGACGCGAACAGGTACTCGGCTTCTACCTGCCCGGCGAGGTGATCGGCCTCAACGCGATCTACCCGGATCAGTTTCCGTGCGATGCGGTGGCGCTGGACACGGCCTACTTCTGCCGCTTCTCGTTCCCCGCGATGAGCGCGCTGGCCACGCGCATGCCGGCGGTGCAGCAGCGGTTGTTCCGGCTGATCAGCAAGGAGCTCGGCATGGCCACCTTGCTGGCCGGCGACCACAACGCCGACGTGCGCATGGCCGCCTTCCTCACCGACCTGGCTGCGCGTTACGAGGAGCGCGGCTTCTCCGGCACGCGCTTCCATCTCAGCATGTCGCGCGGCGACATCGCCAACTACCTGCGCCTGGCGGCCGAGACGGTGAGCCGCGTGCTCAGCCGTTTCCGCCAGCAGGGATTGATCGAACTGGAGGGGCGCGAAATGGTGTTGCGCGACCCCGAGAGACTGCGCGAGATCGGCAAGAATCTGCTGCCGCAGTGAGTGGCTTCGCGGCAGCTGTGGCGGCTTGACGCAGCAGCCGTTTTCCATCGACAGAGATGACATACATCAAGCGCGTTTCGCGACGTCTCCCTAGGCTCTGCACGCAGAAACCACAGGGAGATACCCATGTCACGTTCGTTGTTCCTCATTCTTGCCGCGGCAGGCGCGCTGGCGCTTGCCGGCTGCTCCGGCAAGCCGTCCGCGGTATCGCCGGTAGGGGAGGCTGACGCCAGCCCCGCCGCGATCGCCGCCACCCACGGCGACTTCGGTCCGCCGCAGGGTGAGCCGATCCACGCGGTGCTGACCAGCCCGCCGCATGTGCCGCCGCCGGTGAACCGCAACTACCCGGCGAAGGTGATCGTGGAGCTGGAGGTGGTGGAGAAGGAGATGCCGATCTCCGAAGGCGTGAGCTACACGTTCTGGACCTTCGGTGGCACCGTGCCGGGCAGCTTCATCCGGGTGCGCCAGGGCGACACGGTGGAGTTCCACCTGAAGAACGCGCCGGACAGCAAGATGCCGCACAACATCGACCTGCACGGGGTGACCGGGCCGGGCGGCGGCGCGGCGTCGAGTTTCACCGCGCCGGGGCATGAATCGCGCTTCACCTTCAAGGCGCTGAACCAGGGCATCTACGTCTACCACTGCGCCACCGCGCCGGTGGGCATGCACATCGCCAACGGCATGTACGGGCTGATCCTGGTCGAGCCGCCGGAAGGCTTGCCGAAGGTCGACCACGAGTACTACGTGATGCAGGGCGACTTCTACACCACCGGCAAGTACCGGCAGAAGGGCCACCAGCCGTTCGACATGGAGAAGGCGATCGACGAGCACCCGACCTACGTGCTGTTCAACGGCAGGGAAGGCGCGCTCACCGGCGACAACGCACTGACCGCCAAGACCAACCAGACGGTGCGGCTGTTCGTGGGCAACGGCGGGCCGAACCTGGTGTCGAGCTTCCACGTGATCGGCGAGATCTTCGACAAGGTGCAGCCCGAAGGCGGCACGGTGGCGCAGCACAACGTGCAGACCACGCTGATCCCGTCCGGCGGCGCGGCGATGGTGGAGTTCCACACCGACGTGCCGGGCAGCTACGTGCTGGTCGACCACTCGATCTTCCGCGCGTTCAACAAGGGCGCGCTGGGCATCCTCAAGGTGGACGGCCCGGAAGACAAGACGATCTACTCGGGCAAGGAAGTGGACTCGGTCTACCTGGGCGACCGCTCGGAGCCGAACCTGAAGGCGGTGACCACGGCGGCGACGGCGCATGCGGCCGGCACGCTGACCAAGGCCGAGCAGGTCGCGGCGGGCAAGCAGCTGTTCACCGGGACCTGCTCGGTGTGCCATCAGGCGAACGGCGAGGGCCTGCCGAACGTGTTCCCGCCGCTGGCCAAGTCGGACTTCCTGGCGGCCGACCCGAAGCGGGCGATGACCATCGTGACGCACGGCCTGTCCGGCAAGGTCACGGTGAACGGCCACGAGTACGACTCGGTGATGCCGCCGATGAGCCAGCTCAACGACGACGAAGTGGCGAACATCCTCACCTACGTGCTGAACAGCTGGGGCAACCCGGGCGGGCAGTTCAGCAAGGAAGAGGTGACCAAGGCGCGCGCCGAGGCACCCGCCGCGGCGGCACCGGAGCACTGATCCGGGCCGTTCTTGAAAAACTGTCTGGAAGTAAAGACGTCCAGACGAAGCACTGCGTGAAACAACGCCGACCCCCGTGGCCGGCGTTGTCGTTTCGACGGCCAGCGTGGCCGCGGTGCGTTGTCACAGCCGCACCTTGCATGAGCGGTACTTGACCGGGATCAGCCCGGGCGCGCGCGCCGGCTTCGAGACTGCGCCGACCTCAAGGGAGCAACACCATGAATCATGCACGCAACCGTCTTTCGGCCGCCTGCCTGCTCGCCATCCTGGCCGCACCGGCCTGGGCGACCGGCGGAACCGTCAGTACCGGCGAGCCGGCAGCATCGGCCGGACCGTCCTGGCAACTGGAGTGGGATGCCCGCCTGCGTCACGAGCGGGTCGATGACGATGCGTTCGCGCGCAGCGCCGAGGCCGACACCGTGCGCCTGCGCCTCGGCCTGCATGGCGAGTTCGGGCACGGCTGGAGCGGCCTGGTCGAAGGCGCCGGCGTGGCCAGCGCCGGCAGCCGCTACAACAGCGGCGCCAATGGCCGCACCGCGTATCCGGCGGTGACCGATCCGCGCGGCGGCGAGTTCAACCAGTACTGGCTGCGCTGGCAGGGCGAGAAGCTCGGCGCCAGTGCGGGCCGCCAGCGGCTGCTGCTGGACAACCAGCGCTGGGTCGGCAACGTCGGCTGGCGCCAGCACGAGCAGACCTTCGACGCGCTCGAATTGCGCTGGCGGCCGTCGGCGGCGCTGACGCTGCGCTACGACTGGCTCGACCGCGTGCACCGGGTGGCCGGCCGCGATGCGCTGAATCCGCTCGCGCGCGAGCGCAAGTTGAACACCCATCTGTTCAACCTGGCCTGGAGCCGGGATGCCCAGCAATGGGTCGGCTATGCCTACCTGCACGAGGACCGCGACGTGGCCAGCGCTTCCAGTGCCACCTACGGCCTGCGCTGGAGCGGCAAGGCGCTGCGCGAAGGCAACGGTCTCGGCTGGACGCTGGAAGCGGCGCGGCAGTACGACTACGCCAACAACCCGCAGCATTTCGCACACGGCTACTGGCTGCTGGAGCCGAGCTGGACGCAGTCCGGGATCACCGCGAAGCTGGGCTGGGAGCACCTGGGCGGCGACGGCCGGCACGCGCTGCAGACGCCGCTGGCCACGCTGCACGCGTTCAATGGCTGGGACGACCAGTTCGGCGTGACCCCGCCCGGCGGGCTGAAGGATCGCTACGTCGGCGTCAACGGCAGCTTCGGTCGCGGCGGCGCTGCCGGCAAGCCGGGCTGGAGCGTGGCATATCACGACTACCGCGCCGACCGCGGCGCTCGCTACGGCAGCGAGTGGGATGCCGCGCTGACGTTTCCGCTGGCGCCGGGCCTCAGCGGCCTGCTGAAGGTGGCGGACTATCGCGCCGACGATTTCGGCCGCGACAGCGCGAAACTGTGGCTGCAACTGGAATGGCACGGCCGGCAGGCCGTGGCCGGTGCACCTTGAACGAAACCGCCATGCGCACCGGCGCGTTGACCCAGGTCAGCGCGCCGGCGCCGCCGCTGCGTTGAGATGGCGCCATGCACGCGAAACCCTCCCTGCAACACCGCGTCGACGACGCGGTACTTCCCGAACTCGACCTGCGCTGGCTGCCGTCGCCCGAGCCGATGCTGCGCGCGCTGGCGGCAGCCGAGGCGCTGCTGCCGGGGCAGACGGTGCAGGTGCTCACGCCGCTGATGCCGCTGCCGCTGCTCGACGCACTGGCATCGCGCGGCATGCGGACGACGGCGTTCGCCCTGCCGACCGGCGGCGCGCGCGTGCTGATCCGCTGCCCGGACGGCGATGACGCAGCTTCGGCTTGAGCAGGCGCCGACGCCGTCGCTGCCGCGGCGCTTCCTGCTCGGCGCGCCATGCTGGGGCATGCTGGCCGGCGCGCTGCTGATCGTCGATGGCGAGGCGGCGCTGCGCATGCGCTGGAACCCGGCCACGCTGGCGCTGGTGCACGTGTTCACGCTCGGCGTGCTGGGCAACGCGATGCTCGGCAGCGTGCTGCAGTTCCTGCCGGCCGCGGCCGGCGTGCGGGTGCGCGGCAGCGCGGTGCTGGGGCCGTGGCTGCATGGCCTGTTCAACCTCGGTGTGCTGCTGCTGGTGGCCGGTTTGCACCAGCGCTGGCGCCTGGCCCTGATCGCTGCGGCGCTGCTGCTGCCGCTGGCCTTCGTGCTGCTGGCGGCGATGACCGTGCCCGGCCTGCTGGCCACGGCCGGGCAGCGCCTGCTGCGCGCGGGCTTCGGCGTGGCGATCGGCTTCGCCGTGCTCACCGCGCTGCTCGGCGGCCTGCTGGCGCTGGGCCTTGCCGGGCGCCTGGCCTTGCCGCTGGCCGCCATCGCCGACGTGCATGCAGGCTGGGGCGTGCTGGGCTGGGTGGTGGTGCTGATGGCCAGCGTGGCGCGGGTGGTGATGCCGATGTTCCAGGGTACCGGCACAGTGCGCGAGCCGATGCAGGCGGCGTGGCTGGGCAGCGCGGTGCTGATGCTGCTCGGCGCGGCTATCTGGCGTCTGGTCGATGGCGGTGGCGCCTGGCTGGTCGGCACGGTGGCTGTGCTCACGCTGGCGTTCGCCGTCGCCGGACTGTGGCTGCAATGGCGTGCGCCGCGGCTGCGCCGCGGGCCGCTGCTGTGGAGCTGGCGCGCCGGACTGATGGTGCTGGCGCTGGCTGCACTGGCGCTGCTCGCGGACGTGCGCGGCGGCATGCTGGCCGGTGCGCTGGGGCTGGGCGTCGCGCTGCCGCTGCTGGTCACCGGCATGATGCTGGAGATCGTGCCCTTCATCGGCTGGATCGAGCTGCACCGGCGCATCGGCCGCGGCGTGCAGCTGCCCGGCGTGCAGCGGCTGCTGCCGGTGCCCGAGAAGACCCGCGCGCTGCTGGCGCAACTGCCGCTGCTGCTGTTGCCGGCTGCCGTGCTGTGGCCGTCGGCGTGGCTGGCGCGTGTCGCCGGGCTGGCGCTGGTGCTGGCGTGGGGCAGCGCGTGGTGGACGCTGCGCGGCGTGCGCCGGCGCGCGCATCTTTTCCTGTCGACCGTGGAGGCTCGCCCGTGAGTGCCAAGTTGCCGCTCGTCTATTCCTGCTCCGGCTGTTCCAGTGCGGCGCAGATGGCCAATCACCTGGCGCTGCAACTCGACCGCGCCGGCGTCGCCGAGATGTCCTGCATCGCCGGCGTCGGCGGCGGCGTCACCGGGCTGGTGCGCACGGCGCGGAGCGGGCGGCGCATCCTGGCGCTGGACGGCTGCGTGCTGAAGTGTGTCGCGGCCTGCCTCGCCAACGCGGGCGTGCTGGCCGATACCCACGTGGTGCTCTCCGAGCATGGCGTGAAGAAACGCCAGCACGCGGATTTCGATCCGGTCGAGGCGCAGCGGCTGTACGCCGCCGACGTGCTGCCGGCGGCGCAGGCGCTCGCCGCCACCGGGCAGGATGGTTGACGTGGGTCAAGGCGCGCGGGCGGTCGGGCCGGCCATGATGCCGCCCACCATGCCCGGCCCGATTTTCAGCGCGATCCCTTCACGGCCGTTGCCGCGCCGTTTGCCGCGGGCGGCGGAGCCTCCGGGCCGGCACGCCGCGCCCGTCTGCCGCGCCGCCACCGCCTGAGCCCATCCGTTTCCCTCCATCGAAAAGCGATCAGCATGACCGCCCCTGCAAACCTGCCCGTGCCGGTCTGGCGCGACGAACTGGAACACGAATACGCCGCACTGGCCGAGCGCCTCGAACCGCTGGTGCCGTGCCTGGAGATTCCGCTGCACCTGCCGTGGATCGACGCGATCAACAAGCTGAAGAAGCAGCGCGGCGCGGTGATCATGGCGCACAGCTACCAGTCGCCGGAGATCTTCCACGGCGTGGCCGACATCACCGGCGACTCGCTCGGCCTGGCCCAGGCCGCGGCCAGCTGCGATGCCGACCTGATCGTGCTGTGCGGCGTGCACTTCATGGCCGAGACCGCGAAGATCCTGGCGCCGCACAAGACTGTGCTGATCCCCGACCGGGAGGCCGGCTGCTCGCTGGCCTCCTCGATCACCGCCGCCGACGTGCGTGCGCTGCGCGCGCAGCATCCCGGCGCGCCGGTGGTGAGTTACGCCAACACCTCGGCTGCGGTGAAGGCGGAATCCGACGCGATCTGCACCTCGGCGAACGCGGTGCAGGTGGTGGAGGCGATGGGCGCGCCGAAGGTGATCTTCCTGCCCGACGAGTTCCTCGGCCGCCACATCGCCAAGCAGACGCAGGTGGAAATCGTCCTGTGGCACGGCCGCTGCGAAGTGCATGAGCGCTTCACCGCGCAGGAAGTGCGGCACGTGCGCGAGCAGTTCGGCACCAAGGTGGTGGCGCATCCGGAATGTTCGCCCGAGGTGCTGGCCGAGGCCGACTTCGTCGGCTCCACCACCGCCATGGGCAAGTGGCTGGCGCGCGAGAAGCCGGCCCGGGTGGCGATGGTCACCGAGTGCTCGATGGCCGACAACCTCAAGTCGCAGTTCCCGCAGACCGAGTTCATCAAGCCGTGCAACCTGTGTCCGCACATGCAGCGGATCACCTTGCAGAACATCTACGCCAGCCTGCGCGACCTGCGCCACGCGATCGAGATTCCCGACGACGTCAGCGCGCGCGCGCGCGCGGCGCTGGAGCGCATGCTGGCCATCGGGCGGCGCGAAAGCGTGTGAGGCACGCATACCTGCCAGTCGTGGTGGTGGGCGGCGGCGTGGCCGGGCTGGCGACGGCGCTGGCCATGGCGCCGGCGCCGGTGCGGCTGTTGTGTCGCGCCCACGATGGCTGCGGCAGCGCCAGTGCGCTGGCCCAGGGCGGCATCGCCGCGGCACTCGATCCGCAGGACAGCGCCGCCGCGCATGCCGCCGACACGCTGGCCGCCGGTGCGAACCACAACGACGCGGCGATGGTGCAGTGGCTGGCGGCCGAGGCGCCCGCGGCAATTGCGTGGCTGCAGGCGCAGGGGGTGGTTTTCGACAGCGATGCACAGGGTCGTCTGCAGCTTGGCCGGGAAGGCGGCCACGGCGCGGCGCGCATCGTGCACGCCGGCGGCGATGCCAGCGGGGCCGTGCTGGTGCAGGCACTGCGCGCCATGGCGCAGGCGGCGATGCACGTGCAGTGGCGCGGTGGTGTCGATGTCGATGGCCTGCTGCTGCGCGGAGGGCGCGTGGTGGGCGTGCGCACCCGCGACGAGCGCGGCCGTCATGAGCAAGTCGAGGCGGCGGCCGTGGTGCTGGCCACCGGCGGCATCGGCGCCTCGTACGCGCGCACCAGCAACCCGCCGGGCGCCGATGGCGCCGGTCTCGCGCTGGGACTGGCGGCGGGGGCCGCACCGCGCGACCTGGAGTTCGTGCAGTTCCATCCCACCGCGCTCGACGTGCCGGGCCACTGCCTGCCGCTGATCACCGAGGCGTTGCGCGGTGCCGGTGCCCGCCTGCACGATGCCGACGGCAACGCGCTGATGGCGGGGGTGCACCCGCTGGGCGACCTGGCTCCACGCGACGTAGTGTCGCGGCGCGTGGCTGCAGAACAGGCAGCGGGTGGGCGGGTCTGGCTCGACGCGACGGCAGTGGACGGCGATTGGGGAAAGCGCTTTCCTACCGTGCTGGCCGCGTGCCTGGCGCACGGTTTCGATCCGCGCCGGCAGGCGCTGCCGGTGACGCCGGCGGCGCATTTCCACATGGGCGGGTTGGCCACCGATGCGGACGGGCGCACCAGCGTGCCGGGCCTGTACGCGGTGGGCGAGGTGGCCTGCAATGGCGTGCACGGCGCCAATCGCCTGGCCAGCAATTCGCTGCTGGAAGGCGTGCTGTGCGGCCGCCGGCTGGGCCGGTTGCTGGCGGACGCGTCGGTATCGGCGTCCGGCAACGGCCCGCTTCGCGTGATCGAGCGCGGCGAAAGTCTGCCGTCCGACCAGCTCGCGGCGCTGCGCGAGCTGCTGTGGCGCTCGGCCGGCCCGGTACGCGAGGCCGGTGCCCTGCGCGATGCATGGCGGGCCTGCGCGGCGCTGGCCGAACTCGGCTGGCAGGCACGGCTGGCCAAGGCGCTGCTGCGCGCGATGCGCCTGCGCCGGCGTTCGCTGGGCGCGCATTGGCGGCAGGATCGCGGCTGTCCGCGCTGAGCCATTTCAATGCGCTTGCGTACGGGCAGGCACGGTTGATCGGCGTCAAGACAGGACGGCGCGCAGCTGGCACACTGGGCGTTCCTCACCCCGCGAGTATTTCATGACACGTCCTTCCTCCTTCGACTACGAACAGCTGCGTGCCTGCGGTCGCGGCGAGCTGTTCGGCGACGACAATGCCCGTCTGCCTTCGCCGCCGATGCTGATGTTCGATCGCATCACGCAGATCTCCGAGGAAGGCGGTGCCTACGGCAAGGGTTTGATCCATGCCGAAATGGACGTCCATCCGAAGCTGTGGTTTTTCGACTGCCACTTCATCGGCGACCCGGTGATGCCCGGTTGCCTGGGCCTGGATGCGATGTGGCAGCTCAGCGGTTTCTTCCTGCCCTGGCTGGGCGAACCCGGTCGTGGCCGCGCGCTCGGTGTGGGCAACGTGAAGTTCTCTGGCCAGGTGATGCCGACGGCCAAGCTGGTGCGCTACGAGATCGACATCCGCCGCGTGATGCGCGGCAAGCTGCGGCTGGTGATCGCCGACGGCAAGACCTTCGTCGACGATCGCCTGATCTACGAGGCCAGCGACATGCGCGTGGGCCTGTTCCAGACCACCGAGGGTTTTTGAGATGCGTCGTGTCGTAGTGACGGGCATGGGCATCGTGTCGTGCCTGGGCAATCTTCCGGCCACGGTGGCGCGCGCGCTGCGCGACGGCCGCAGCGGCATCCAGGCGATCCCGGAGTACATCGAGCGCGGCCTGCGCAGCCACGTGGCGGGCGTGCCGCAGATCGATCTTGATGCCGCGATCGACCGCAAGCTGAAGCGCTTCATGGGTGACGCCGCGGCCTATGCCTACGTGGCGATGCGTTCGGCGATCGCCGACGCGGGGCTGGCCATCGAGCACATCCGCCATCCGCGCAGCGGCGTGATCGCCGGTTCCGGCGGCGGTTCGGCACAGTGGCAGATCGAGACCGGCGACATCCTGCGCGAGAAGGGCGTGCGCAAGATCGGCCCGTACATGGTGCCGCGCACGATGTGCTCGACCGTGTCCGCCTCGCTGGCCACCGCGTTCGGCATCCTGGGGCTGAGCTATTCGATCTCCGCGGCCTGCGCTACCTCGGCGCACTGCATCGGCGCTGCCGCCGACCTGATCCGCCACGGCGCGCAGGACGTGATGTTCGCCGGCGGCGGCGAGGAAGAACACTGGGGCATGACCGCGCAGTTCGATGCGATGGGTGCGCTGTCCAGCCACCACAACGACACGCCGGCCACCGCCTCGCGTCCCTATGACACCGGTCGCGACGGCTTCGTCATCGCCGGCGGCGGCGGCATGCTGGTGCTGGAGGAGTACGAGCACGCGAAGGCGCGCGGCGCGCACATCCATGCCGAGCTGGTCGGCTACGGCGTCACCTCCGACGGTGCCGAGATGGTGGCGCCGTCGGGCGAAGGCGCGGTGCGCTGCATGCGGATGGCGCTGGCCGGCGTGGACGCGCCGGTCGACTACCTCAACACCCATGGCACCGCCACGCCGCTGGGCGACATCGTCGAACTCAATGCGGTGCGCGAAGTATTCGGCGAGGCGGTGCCGCCGCTGTCCTCGACCAAGGCGCTGACCGGCCATTCGCTCGGCGCGGCCAGCGTGCACGAGGCGATCTACAGCCTGCTGATGCTCAACGAGGGCTTCATGGCCGGCTCGGCCCACATCGACGAACTCGATCCGCGCGCCGAGGGCTTCCCGATCCTGCGCGAGAGCCGCCCGGCGCAACTGGCCACGGTGATGTCGAACAGCTTCGGCTTCGGCGGCACCAACGCCAGCCTGGTGTTCGCCAAGGTGTGACGGCGCGCGCCCCGGCCATCCGCATGTCACCGACCCGCACCGCCACGATCGCCCGGACGCAGAGCTGGCGCGAGGAACTGGCCAACAGCCTCAGCCACGGGCTGGGCCTGCTGCTGGCCATCGCCGGCCTGCCGGTGCTGGTGGTGCGGGCCGATCACCTCGACAGCGGTTATGCGATGGCCGGTGCGCTCAGTTTCGGCGGCAGCGCGGTGCTGCTGTACCTGGCCTCGACGCTGTACCACGCGATGGCGCATCCGAAGGCCAAGGCGGTCCTGCGCGCGCTCGATCATGCGGCGATCTACCTGCTGATCGCGGGAACCTACACGCCGATCACGCTGGGCGTGTTGCGCGGCGGCTGGGGCTGGGGGTTGTTCGGCCTGGTCTGGGGCCTGGCCCTGGCCGGCATGCTGTTCAAGGCGCTGGGCGGGATGCGTTTCCCGCACGTGTCCACCGCGCTGTACCTGGCCATGGGCTGGGTCGGCCTGATCGCGATCCACCCGCTGTGGGTGCGCATGGAAGCGGGCGGGCTGGCCTGGCTGGCCGCCGGCGGGCTGGCCTACAGCCTGGGCGTGGTGTTCTTCGTGCTGGACGAAAGGCTGCGCTACGGCCATTTCATCTGGCACCTGTTCGTGCTGGCCGGCACCACCTGCCACTTCTTCGCCGTGCTGTTCTACGCGTTCTGATCGACTTGTCGCAGATCAAGGAAGCCGCCGTCAGCGCGGCCTAGGCTGCAGGCTGGCAGGGTGTGGAAACCCGTCTGCCAGGCCGAGCCATGGAAGGCCAGTCGCGGATCAGGCACGCCAAGTGCCTGGGTTGGCGCGCTGGAAAAGGGCAGGACGATCCTTTTCCGACACGCCGCTGAAGATCCATGGAGCATGCCCGTGTCCGACGACCCCCACAGCCCGCGCGCCCTGGCGGCGCGTCTGTTGTCCCTGCTTGACCTGACCAGCCTGGGCGAGAGCGACACGCCGGCGCAGATCGAGGCGTTGTGCGCGAGCGCGCTGGCCGCGCCGGTGTTGCCGGCGGCGTTGTGCGTCTATCCAGAGCACGTGGCCGGCGCGCGGCGCCACTTGCAGGGCAGCACGATCAAGCTGGCGACGGTGGTGAATTTCCCCGATGGCGGCGGCGACCCGGCCCGGGTGGAGCGCGAAACGCAGCGAGCGCTGGCGGCCGGCGCCGACGAGATCGACCTGGTGCTGCCGTACCGCGCGCTGCTGGCCGGCGACGCGGCCGTCGCCGGCGCGGTGGTGCGCGCCTGCCGCGCCGTCTGCGGCGACGGCATCGTGCTCAAGCTGATCGTCGAGAGCGGCGAGCTGGGTACGCCCGAACACATCCGTCAGGCGTGTGCGATCGGGCTCGAGGCCGGCGTGGATTTCCTCAAGACCTCCACCGGCAAGGTGCCGGTCAACGCGAGCCTGGCGGCCGCGGCGGTGATGCTCGATGCGATCGCCGAGGCGGGCGGGCGCTGCGGCTTCAAGGCGGCCGGCGGCATCCGCACGCTGGCCGATGCGGCCGCCTACCTGGACCTGGCCGAAGCCCGGCTCGGCCCGGGCTGGAGCGACCCGGCCCATTTCCGGATCGGCGCCAGCGCGCTGTTCGGCGCGCTGGTCGCGGCAGCCTCGGCGGCGTCGTGAGCGCGCAGCGTGCCACCGGCCTGATCCGCTGCAAGCGCGATGGCGGCCAGCTCGATGCCAGCCAGCTGCGTGCGGTGGCGCAGGGAATCGGCAGCGGCGCCTGGAGCGAAGGCCAGATCGCGGCATTCGCGATGGCGGTGGCGTGGCGCGGCATGAGCACGCCGGAGTGCCGCCAGTTCACCTTGGCGCTGCGCGATTCCGGCCAATGCCTGCGCTGGGATCACCTGCCCGGGCCGACGCTGGACAAGCACTCCACCGGCGGCGTGGGCGACGGCGTGAGCCTGCTGCTGGCGCCGCTGCTGGCGGCCTGCGGCGGCTACGTGCCGATGATCTCCGGCCGCGGCCTGGGGCATACCGGCGGCACCCTCGACAAGCTGGAAAGCCTGGCCGGCTACGACGTGCATCCTTCCACCGCGCGTCTGCGCCAGGTGGTGGAGGAGGTCGGCTGCGCCATCGTCGGCCAGGGCGACGAGCTGGTGCCGGCCGATCGCCGGCTGTACGCAGTGCGCGATGTCACCGCCACGGTGGACGTGGCCGACCTGATGGTGGCCTCGATCCTCTCCAAGAAACTCGCCGGCGGCGCCCGCGTGCTGGTGCTGGACATCAAGACCGGCAACGGCGCCCAGCTGCCGGGGATGGCGGCTGCCCGCGCGCTGGCCGGGCGCATGCTGGCGGTTGCCGAAGGCAGCGGCCTCGACCTGCGGGTCGTGTACAGCGACATGGACCAGTTGCTGGGCCGCGAGGCGGGCAATGCGCTGGAACTGCGCGCCGTGCTCGACCTGCTGTGCAGTCGCGGCGACAACCCGCGCCTGCTCAGCTTGACCCTGGAGCTGGCCGCTGCGTTGCTCTGCACGGGCGGCCTGGCCGACGATCGGAACGATGCGGAACGGCGCCTGCGCCGCGCGCTGGACACGGGCGAGGCGGCCGAGCGCTTCGCGCGCATGGTGGTCGCCCTGGGCGGGCCGGCGGATCTGCTGCAGCGAGCGGACGTCCATCTGGCCAGGGCACCGATCCAACGCGAGGTTCGTTCGCCCGGCTCCGGCTACGTGGTGGCGGTGGATGTACGCGCGCTGGGCCAGGCGGTGGTCGAGCTGGGCGGCGGCCGCAGCCGGCCGGGCCAGGCACTGGACCACGCGGTAGGCCTGGCCGAGGTGCTCGGCTGCGGCAGCGCCGTCGAGGCCGGTCAGCCGCTGGCGATCATCCACGCCCGCCGCGCCGACGATGCCGAGGCGGTGCAGCGCAGGGTGGCCTGCGCCTTCCGGATCACCTCCGAGATGCCGCCGAGCCGGCCGCTGTGGCAATGGCACGTGCCGGCGGAGCGTGTTGCATGACCCGCGCGATCTGGCTGGTGTGCGATTCGCTGGGGCTCGGCGCCGCGCCCGATGCCGCCGCCTACGGCGACCTGGGCGCCGACACCTTTGGCCACATCGCCGCCGCGTGTGTCGCCGCGGCCCGCGGCCCGCTGCGCCTGCCGCAGTTCAGCCGGCTCGGCCTGCCGCAGGCGCATGCCGCGATCCACGGGCAGGCGGCGCCGGGCTTCGTCGGGCTGCCTGCGCCCGAGGGCCTGTGGGGCCATGCGGTGGAGCGCGCGCGCGGCAAGGACACGCCGTCGGGGCACTGGGAAACCGCCGGCGTGGTGCTGACGCAGCCGTTCGGGGTCTTCGGGCAGGCCGAGCATTCGTTCCCGCCCGCCCTGCTGCAGGCCCTGGTGACGCAGGGCGACGTGCCCGGCGTGCTCGGCAATTGCCATGCCTCCGGCACCGAGATCATCCAGCGCCTCGGCGCGGAGCATCTACGCAACGGCTGTCCGATCGTCTACACCTCGGCCGATTCGGTGTTCCAGATCGCCGCCCACGAGCAGGCGTTCGGCCTGGAGCGCCTGTACCGCCTGTGCGAGCTGGCACGCGCGTTGCTTGCCGACTACCACATCGGCCGGGTGATCGCGCGGCCGTTCGTCGGCGACGCGGAAACCGGCTTCAGCCGCACCGTGCACCGGCGCGACTATGCGCTGCCGCCGCCCGCGCCGACCCTGTTCGACGCGCTGCAGGCGGCCGGCGGCGAGGTGATTGCGATCGGCAAGATCGACGACATCTTTGCCCACCGCGGCGTGTCGCGGGTGGTGCACGCGTACGGCCACGACGCCCTGTTCGACGCCACGCTGGCGGCGATGGCGCAGGCCGGCGCGCACAGCCTGATCGCGACCAACTTCGTCGATTTCGACATGCTGTACGGCCACCGGCGCGACGTGCTCGGCTACGCCGCGGCACTGGAAGCGCTGGACGCGCGGCTGCCGGAGCTGCTGCAGGCGCTGCAGCCGGGCGACTTGCTGGTGGTCAGCGCCGACCACGGTTGCGACCCGGTCTGGCCGGGCAGCGACCACACCCGCGAATGCATCCCGGTGCTGGCGTTCGCGCCGGGGTTGGCGCCGCGTGCGCTGGGCCGGCGCGACAGCTTTGCCGACATCGGCCAGAGCATGGCCAGCCACCTCGGCCTGCCGCCGCTGGCGGCCGGCCGCAGCTTCCTTTCTCCCGCATGACGAGCGCCGCATGAGCACGCCCCACCTCGACGCCAGGCCCGGCGACATCGCCGACACCGTATTGCTGCCGGGCGACCCGCTGCGCGCAAGGCACATCGCGCGCGAGTTCCTCGATGGCGTGGTCGAGGTCAACACCCGCCGCAACATGCTCGGTTACAGCGGCCGTTACCGCGGCATGCGGGTGTCGGTGATCGGCAGCGGCATGGGCATTCCGTCCTGCGCGATCTACGCCACCGAACTGGCGCGGGTCTTCGGCGTGCGCCGGATCGTGCGCGTGGGCACTTGCGGCGGCGTCGGCGACGTCGCGCTCGGCGACCTGCTGCTGGCGCAGGCGGCATCGACCGACTCGAACTTCAACCGACTGCAGTTCGGTGGCCACGAGCTGGCCGCGTGCGCCGATTTCGGCCTGATGCGTGCGGCCGTCGACACCGCCGCCGCGCAGCGCGTGGAGCTGCGCGTGGCCGGCGTGTTCAGCACCGACTGCTTCCACGGCGGCGACCCGCAGCTGCTCGCGCGGCTGCTGGCGCACCGCATCCGCGGAGTCGAGATGGAATCGGCCGGGCTCTACGGCGTGGCCATGCGCGAAGGTTTCCAGGCGCTGTCCGTGCTGACCGTCAGCGACCACCTGCAGCACGACGCGCACATGCCGCCGACGCAGCGCGAGCAGGGCCTGGCGCGGATGACCGCGCTGGTGCTGGACAGCCTGCTGCCGGCAGGGAGTTGAGTTTCGGCCGGCGCGCCGTCGCGCTCAGTCCGGGCGATCGCCGGACGAACACAGCGCCGCGACCTGCGGGTAGCCCGCGAATGACGCCTGCGGCGAACAGCCCGGGCAATCCGGATTGCGCGGCAGCCGCGTCTTGTGGAACTGCATGCCCAGCGCATCGATGCTGAGCAACTGGCCGACCAGCGAATCGCCCAGGCCCAGGATCAGCTTCAGCGCCTCGGTCGCCTGCAGCAGGCCGACGATGCCGGGAAGTACGCCAAGCACTCCCGCCTCGCTGCAATTGGGCGCGTCGGCCGCGGACGGCGGCAACGGAAACAGGCAGCGGTAGCACGGCGAATCGTCGCGGCGCGGATCGAACACGCCGAGCTGCCCGCTGAAGCGCTCCACCGCGCCGTAGATCATCGGCAGCTTCAGGCGCAGCGAGGCACAAGCCAGCAGGTAGCGGGTGGGAAAGTTGTCGGTGCCGTCGAGCATCAGGTCGTGGCCGGCCAGCAGCCGCTCCACGTTGCCGGCGTCCAGCCGTTCGGTTCGCGTCTCGACGCGGATGCGCGGGTTCAGCGCCTGCAGCGTCATCCGCGCCGACTCGGTCTTGGCCATGCCCACGCGCGCATCGGCGTGGACGACTTGCCGGTGCAGGTTCGAGCGCTCCACCGTGTCGTTGTCGATCAGGGTGAGCTGGCCGACGCCCGCGGCGGCGAGATACAGCGCCGCCGGCGAGCCCAGCCCGCCGGCGCCCACGATCGCCACTCTGGCCGCGCCCAGGCGGGCCTGCCCGCGCTCGCCGACCGGCGCCAGCTGCAGCTGACGTGCATAGCGCTCGGCGGCATCCGGGTCGAGCGTGCCGGCGGCGATGGGCAGGCCTTCGGCTTTCCAGCGCGCGAACCCGCCGGCGACCGAGCTCACCTGACGGTAGCCGAGGCGTTGCAGCGATTCGGCGGCGAGCAGCGAGCGTTGCCCGGAGGCGCACAGCAGCAGCACGGGGCGTTCGCGATCGCCCTGCACGTCTTCGATGCGCAGCTCGAGATGGCCGCGCGACAGGCCCAGCGCATGGGCGGGCAGGCCGCCGGCGCGCTCGGCGTCTTCGCGCACGTCGATCAGCAGCGCGCCCAGGGCCTGTTGCGCCAGCGCCTGCGCCGGGGAAACCTCCGGTATGCGCCGGCGCAGCTGTTCCAGCCAGGAGTCGCGGTTGGTCGGGACGCTCATGGCGGAAGTCTGTGCGCGGGGAGAAGGGTATGCAAGCCGGCGCCCGGAGCGCGGCGGAGCCGTGGCCCGGCTCAGCAGAACTGCAGCACGTTGCCTTCGCGGTCGAAGGCGGCGAATTCGGCCACGCGGCCGTTGTTGATCGCGTTGACCATGAAGCGCAGCGGCTGCGCGGCTTCGTCGGTGCCCGGGGCCACGCCGGCGCGACCGGACAGGCTGGCGACGCACACGATGTCCCACGGCAGGCCGGTGGTTGCGGACTCCTCCACCAGCGCGGCGAAGCTGGCGACTTCCTCCGGCGCCTTGTCCACGCACAGGCTGGGCGACAGGTGGCCGCCTTCTCCCCGCGCCGCGCGTTTGCGCTGCGCGTCGGTGGCCGCCTCCGGCAATTCGACGCGTGCGAAGACGAACAGCAGCCGTTGTGGCTCGGGCTGTCGGCGGCTCGCGTCGAGCAGATCCTGGAAGCTGGTCAGCGCCATGGTGGTCACGGTCTCCCGGAGTGGATGGGCAAATTAGCATGCGCTGCGCGTGCCGGCGCCGCGGTCGTGACAACGTGCCGCACGCCGGTTTGACTCCGGTCAATCGTGCCTGCGTGCCGACACGCTAACGTGAGTTGTGCGTAAACTGATGCCGATGCGGCACCCGCTTGCGGCAGCGGCCACGTCGGCCGCCCGCGACGTGGCCGAAGGACCGCCGGATCGGCAGGTTCGCTAATCGAAATGGAGCGGCAGTGCAGACCCTGGTTGACCATCATGGACGCTCATTTCCCTACCTGCGCCTGTCGTTGACCGAGGCGTGCAATTATCGCTGCGCGTATTGCCTGCCCGACGGCTACCAGGCGAACGGCCGGCCCGTCTTCCTCGTCCTCGAGGAAATCCGGCGGCTGGTGCGCGGGTTTGCCGCGCTGGGCATGAGCAAGATCCGCCTGACCGGCGGCGAGCCCAGCCTGCGCAAGGACCTGCCGGCGATCATCGCCGCCGTGGCCGCGGTGCCCGGCATCCGCCGGATCGCGCTGACCACCAACGGCTGCCGCCTGCCGCGGCTGGTGCGCGGCTGGCGCGAGGCGGGGCTGACCGCGCTCAATGTCAGCCTCGACAGCCTCGATGCCGCGCGTTACCTGGACATCACCGGACACGACCGTTTCGCCGAGGTCACCGAGGGCATCGAGCAGGCGCTTGCGCTGGGCTTCGAGGCGGTGAAGATCAACGCGGTACTGCTGCGCGGGCGCAACGACGACGAGCTTCCCGCCTGGCTGGACTACCTGCGCGAGCGCGATGTCGCGCTGCGCTTCATCGAGCTGATGCAAACCGGCGAGAACCGCGAGTTCTTCGAGCGCCACCACCTGCGCGCCGAGGGCTTGCAGCGGCAGTTGCTGGCCGACGGCTGGGTGTTGCGACCGCGCGCGGCGGACGCCGGGCCGGCGCTCGAATATGCGCATCCGGACTATCGCGGCCGCATTGGCGTGATCGCGCCGTATGCCCGCGATTTCTGCGCCGGCTGCAATCGCCTGCGGGTCACCGCGCGCGGCGACCTGCGCCTGTGCCTGTTCGGCAATTTCGGCGTTTCGTTGCGGCCGCTGTTGCAGTCCGACGACGACCACGACGCGCTGGTGGCGCACATCGCCACCCAGCTCGGCCTGAAGGCCGCCGGCCACGGCCTGCATCAGGGACTGACCGGCATCACGCCGCACCTGGCCTCGATCGGAGGATGACCTTGCCCGCCACCGAACACGTCGCCGCCTTCCACATGGCGGACATCCGCGACAAGCGCCCGACCCGCCGCCGCGCCGTGGCGGTGGGCGAGTTGCAGGCCGGTCCGGTGGCCTGGCCGCTGATCGTCGAGCGCCGCCTGCCCAAGGGCGATGCGCTGGTGATGGCGGAAGTGGCCGGGCTGCAGGGCGCCAAGCAGGCTTCGGCACTGATGCCGCTGTGCCACCCGCTGCCGCTGGAGCTGGTGCGCGTGCACTGCGAGCCGGTGGCCGAGCGACTGGCGATCCGGGTCTATTGCGAGGTGGCGACCGAGGCGCGCACCGGGGTGGAGATGGAGGCGCTGGCCGGCGTCAACGCCGCGCTGCTGACGCTGTACGACCTGAGCAAGCCGGTCGAGCCGGCGCTGGCGATCGGCGGCATCCGGCTGCTGTTCAAGGAGGGCGGCAAGAGCGGCCTGTGGCGGCACCCGGAAGGCATGAGCGAGGCGGAGCAGGCGCACTACCGCCCGCGCGACATCGCGCGCCTGCAGGGCGTGCCATGCGCCGTGGTCACGCTCAGCGACCGCGCGCACGAGGGCAGCTACGAGGATCGCTCCGGCCCGCTGCTGGTGGAAGGCCTGCGCCAGCTGGGCGCGCAGGTGGACCACGTCGAGGTGCTGCCCGATGGCGTGCAGCCGCTGGCCGCGCACCTGCGCGCGCTGGCCGAGGCGCAGGTGCGCCTGTGCCTGTGCACCGGCGGCACCGGATTGGGTCCGCGCGACCTCACGCCCGAGGCACTGGCGCAGGTGGCCGATCGCCGGGTCGACGGGCTGGCCGAGATGCTGCGCAGCGAGAGCGCGCGGCATACGCCGCTGGCATGGCTGAGTCGGGCCGAGGCGGTGCAGGTGGGACGCATGCTGGTGCTGGCGATGCCGGGCAGCCCGCGGGCGGCAGGCCAGGGCCTGGCGATCGTGGGGCCGCTGCTGGCGCATGCGCTGGCCATGATGAACGGCGAGGGCCACCCGTGATCGGCTACCACGATGCGCTGATGCTCATCCTCGAGTGCACGCGCCGGTTGCCGGAGCGTCCATGCCCCGTCGACCAGGCGCTGGGTCGGGTGCTGGCCCGGCCGGTGAGCAGCCCCGCCGCGTTGCCGCCGTTCGACAATGCCGCGATGGACGGCTTCGCCCTGCATGCCGGCCAGGCCCGGCTGCCGGCCGGCAGCGAGCATGCCGTGATGGGCGCGCAGGCGGCTGGCGACGCCCTGGCGCAGGCCGACGGCGGCGCCTGGGAGATCATGACCGGCGCGCGCATGCCCGCCGGGATGGACACGGTGGTGCCGGTGGAGCAGGTCGAGATCGTCGAGCAGGCGGGCGACGGCCGGCCGCGGCGCATCCGCTTGAGCATCGACGTCGAGGCCGGTCGGCATGTGCGCCGCTGCGGCGAGGACGTGCCGCTCGATGCCGAGGTGATACCGGCGGGCGAGCTGCTGCAGGCGCAACACCTGGCGCTGCTGGCTGCGCTGGGCATCGCCGAGGTGCCGGTCGTGCGGCGCCCGCGCGTGGCCATCATCTGCACCGGCCGGGAACTGGTGGACGATCCCGGTCAGCCGCTGCAGAGCGGGCAGATCCGCAACAGCAACGGCCCGTTCCTGGCCGTGCGCCTCGTCGCCGCCGGCGCGCAGGTGGTGTATCGGCAGACGGTGGGGGACGATCTGTCGGCCTTCGTGCGCGCGCTGGGCGAGGCGCTGCACGCCGGGGCCACCGTCGTGCTCAGTACCGGCGCGGTGTCGATGGGGCGCCATGATTTCGTGCCCGAGGCGCTGCGCGGGCTCGGTGCGCGGATCCATTTCCACAAGCTGCGGATTCGCCCGGGCAAGCCCTTGCTGTTTGCCAGTTTGCCGGATGGCGCGTTGTTCTTCGGGCTGCCCGGGAACCCGGTGTCCAGCGCGGTGGGCCTGCGCTTCTTCGTCGAGCCGGCCCTGCGCGGCATGCTCGGCCTGCCGCCGGAGCGCCCGCTGCGGTTGCCGTTGCGGCAGCGCTTCGAGCAGCGCGCGCCGCTGCGCTGCTTCCTCAAGGGCAAGCTGGCGCTGGCGGCCGACGGACGCTTGCAGGCCGTGCTGCTGGACGGGCAGGAGTCGTTCCGGATCCGGCCGCTGCTCGACACCGGCGGTTGGGTGGTGCTGGCCGAGGATGCGCAGGTGCGCGAACCGGGCAGCATGGTCGAGGTTTACGCGCTGGGGCACTTGCAGCCGCTGGCGATCGGGAGCGAGGCATGAAGGTCGAAGTCAGCCTGTTCGGCGCGTTCCGCGATTACGAGCCGGCTGCGGCGGTGACGCTGGAGGTGCCCGCGGGCGCGCGCGTGGCCGACCTGCGCAGCGCGCTGGCGGCGCACGGCCGCGCGCATTGGCCGGGATTCAGGGAAGGTTTGCTGATGCGCTCGGCCTTCGCCAGCCAGACCTGCGTGCTGGGCGAGCAGGAGCACTTGCCCGAAAGCGGGCCGGTCGTGGTGCTGCCGCCGGTCGGTGGAGGTTGAGATGGGCAATTTCTTGCGCAGAATCGTGGACGTCGAACACGAGTGCATCGATCCGGCCGCCGCGCTGGAGTTCGTCGCCGATCCGGCCTTCGGCGGGTTCGCCATGTTCGTCGGCCGGGTGCGCGAGCAGAACCAGGGACGGGCGGTCACCGGCGTCAGCTACGACGTGTTCGAGCAGCTGGCGCTGGTGGGCTTCGACGACATCATGCGGCGTGCGCAAGAGCAGTTCGGGCCGCGCCTGAAGATCTATCTGGCCCATGCCCGCGGGCGGCTCGGCATCGGCGACGTCGCGGTGGTCGTGGCGGTGGGCACGCCGCACCGCGACGAGGCGTTCCGCGCCTGCCGCCAGGTCATCGAGGCGGTCAAGCACGGCAGCCCGATCTGGAAGCAGGAGCACTACGTGGACGGCAGCAGCGAGTGGAGCGAAGGCTGCTCGCTGTGCGAGCCACACGAACAGGACAGCCGGGCGGAGTCGCGACATGACGGCCACGCGCACGGCTGAGCCGGTGGCCGCGTTCGACGGCGTGGTGCTTGCCGGCGGCCGATCCTCGCGCATGGGCACCGACAAGGCCGGCCTGCCGTGGCGCGGCCGCCCGCTGCTGCAGCACGTGCGCGGGCTGCTGGAACAGGCCGGCGCGCAACGCGTGCTGATTTGCGGTCCCGGCCCCGATGCGCAGAGCCTGCCCGACCGGCAGCCCGGCCTGGGGCCGCTCGGCGGCCTGCTCACGCTGGCGCAGACCCAGCCGGATGGCGTCTACCTGATACTGCCGGTGGACATGCCGCGGCTGACGAGCGGGCTGCTGCGGCGGCTGGTCGGCGCACTCACGGATGCCGAAGAAGTGTCCTGCGCGATGTTCGCCGGGCACATGCTGCCGCTGTGCCTGCGCCTGGACGGAACCACGCGCGCGGCGATCGGCGAGGTTGCCGATCGGGCGCCGCGCATGCGTTCGCTGCACGCCCTGCATGCCCGGTTGCGCAGCGTGGAACTGGCCGTGACCGACGACGAGCGCCGCTGCCTGGCCAATTGCAACACACCCGAAGAGTGGAAGGAGGTGCAGCCGTGAAGTTGCAGATCGATGGCCAGCAATGGCGCTTGCGGATCGACGAGGACGAGCTCGCGCGCCTGCGCGACGGCCGGGCGCTGGACAGCGTGAGCTGCCTTCCCGACGGCGCCGCATTCGGCTTTTCGCTGGCGCTGCTGCCCGTGGCGCAGGCCGAGCTGCGGCGGCGCGGCGACAGCTGGTCGTTCGGCCTACCGCTCGAGCGCGTGGAGGCGTACGTGCAGCAATTGCCGTGCAAAAAGGGGCTGGAATTCGTGCTGCCGGCCGGCGCCGCGGCCGAGTGGCGGCTGCTGTTCGAGGTGGACGTGCGCGACAGCGTGAGTCGCCGCGGCGCGCCGCAGCGCCCGCGCTGAGGAAGCCGCTGCGGCAAGGCGTCGCAGCGTGGCCGCGCCGACGGCCTGCGACGGACGGGGGGAATGCCGTGCTCGCGATGCCAGCACAGGTGTGGTAACAGTTGCGGCGGAACTTGCGGACAGGTCGCGCCGATCCAGTCGAATCCGTACCAATCTGGTCGTGATTTCGCACTCTTGATCGGCATCAATTTGACGGCGGCATCACTCGCCTAGGCTCCGGTCATCGGGTTGCTGGAAGTGATGCGCAAGCGCTGCTGACACGACGACGCCACAGACTGCCAAGAGGGCTTTGCATGAGTTACTTCCTTGACCGGCTGCAGTTCTTCAAGCGCAGCTCAGAGACGTTTTCAGCGGGCCACGGCATCACCCGCACGGACAACCGGGACTGGGAAAATGGCTATCGCGCCCGCTGGCAGCACGACAAGATCGTGCGCTCCACCCACGGCGTGAACTGCACCGGCTCGTGCAGCTGGAAGATCTACGTCAAGAACGGCCTGGTGACCTGGGAAACCCAGCAGACCGACTATCCGCGCACGCGGCCGGACCTGCCCAACCACGAGCCGCGCGGCTGCCCGCGCGGGGCCAGCTATTCCTGGTACCTGTACAGCGCCAACCGGCTGAAGTACCCGCTGGTGCGCGGCGCGCTGCTGCGCCTGTGGCGCGAGGCGCGCAAGACGATGGCGCCGGTCGAGGCGTGGGCCAGCATCGTCGGCGACCCGGCCAGCGCGAAGTCGTACAAGAGCAAGCGCGGCATGGGCGGCTTCGTGCGCGTGCGCTGGGACGAGGCCAACGAGATCATCGCCGCGTCCAACCTGCACACGGTGAAGAAGCACGGCCCCGACCGGGTGATCGGCTTCTCGCCGATCCCGGCGATGTCGATGATTTCCTACGCGTCGGGCGCACGCTACCTGTCGCTGCTGGGCGGCGCCTGCCTGTCGTTCTACGACTGGTACTGCGACCTGCCGCCGTCCTCGCCGCAGGTGTGGGGCGAGCAGACCGACGTGCCCGAATCGGCCGACTGGTACAACAGCCGCTACATCATCGCGTGGGGTTCCAACGTGCCGCAGACGCGCACGCCCGACGCGCACTTCTTCACCGAGGCCCGCTACAACGGCACCAAGACGGTGGCGATCACGCCCGACTATGCCGAAGTCGCCAAGCTCACCGACCACTGGCTGCACCCCAAGCAGGGCACCGACGCCGCCTTGGCGTTCGCCTTCGGCCACGTGATCCTGAAGGAGTTCCACGTCGACAACCCGGCGGAATACTTCATCGACTACTGCCGCCAGTACACCGACATGCCGCTGCTGGTGCGGCTGGAGCGGCGTGCCGACGGCCGCCTGGTGGCGGGGCGTTTCCTGCGCGCGAGCGACCTCGGCGGCCTGGGCGAATCGAACAACCCCGAGTGGAAGACGCTGGCGCTGGACGAGCACAGCGGCGAAATCACCGTGCCCAACGGCTCGGTCGGCTTCCGCTGGGGCGAGCAGGGCAAGTGGAACGTCGAGGAGAAGGACAGCCAGGGCCGGGCGACCCGCCTGCGGCTGTCGCTCAAGGACGCCAACGACGGCATCGAGGCGGTCAGCTTCCCCTACTTCGGCGGCATCGAGCACGATCGCTGGACCGCCTCCAAGTTCGAGGACATCCTCGAGCGCAACGTGCCGGTGCGCCGCCTGCAGCTGGCCGACGGCAAGCAGTGGGAGGTGGCCACCGTCTACGACCTGCTGCTGGCGCACTACGGCGTCGACCGCGGCTTCGGCGGCGCCAACGTGGCGTCGAGCTACGACGACAACGTGCCGGGCACGCCGGCGTGGCAGGAGAAGATCACCGGCGTGTCGCGCGCCGAAGTGGTGGAAATCGCGCGCGAATTCGCCGGCACCGCGGCCAAGACCCGCGGCCGCAGCATGATCATCGTCGGCGCCGGCATGAACCACTGGTTCCACAACGACATGAACTACCGCGGCCTGATCAACATGCTGATGATGTGCGGCTGCATCGGCCAGACCGGCGGTGGTTGGGCGCACTACGTGGGGCAGGAAAAACTGCGCCCGCAGACCGGTTGGCAGCCGCTGGCGTTCGGTCTGGACTGGAGCCGCCCGCCGCGGCAGATGAACGGCACCTCGTTCTTCTACTTCATGTCCGACCAGTGGCGCTACGAAAAGCTGGAGATGAAGGAGATCCTGTCGCCGCTGGCCGACCCGGCCCGCTTCACCGGCAGCCAGGCCGACCTCAACCTGCAGGCGATCCGCATGGGTTGGCTGCCCAGTGCGCCACAGCTGGACCGCAATCCGCTGGAGATCGTCAAGGCCGCCGAACAGGCCGGCCGTTCGCCCTCCGAGTACGTGGTCGAGCAGTTGCAGCAGGGCAAGCTGGATTTCGCCTACGCCGATCCCGATGCCCCGCAGAACTTCCCGCGCGTGCTGTTCATCTGGCGCTCGAACCTGCTCGGTTCCTCCGGCAAGGGTCACGAGTACATGCTGCGGCACCTGCTGGGTACGCGGCATGGCCTGCAGGGCAAGGATCTCGGCGAGCGCGGCGCGGTCAAGCCCGAGGAAGTGAAGTGGCGCGACGAGGCGCCGGAAGGCAAGCTCGACCTGCTGGTGACGCTGGACTTCCGCATGTGCACGACGGCGCTGTACTCGGACATCGTGCTGCCGACGGCGACCTGGTACGAGAAGAACGACCTCAACACCTCCGACATGCACCCGTTCATCCACCCGCTGTCCAAGGCGGTCGATCCGGCGTGGGAGTCGCGCAGCGACTGGGACATCTTCAAGGGCATCGCCAGGTCGGTCAGCGAGATGGCGCCCGGCGTGCTGGGGGTGGAAAAGGACCTGGTGCTGGTACCGACCCTGCACGACACGCCCGGCGAGCTGGCCATGCCGTTCGGCGTCACCGACTGGAAGAAGGGCCAGTGCGAGCCGATTCCCGGCAAGACCATGCCGTCGATCGCCGTGGTCGAACGCGACTACCCCAACCTGTACAAGAAGTTCACCTCGCTCGGGCCGCTGCTGGACAAGCTCGGCAACGGCGGCAAGGGCATGCAGTGGGATACGCGCGACGAGGTCGATTTCCTCGGCAAGCTCAACCACACGGTGACCGAGCAGGGCGTCAGCCACGGACGGCCGCGCATCGAAACCGCGATCGACGCTTGCGAGGTGGTGCTGCACCTGGCACCGGAGACCAACGGCCATGTCGCGGTCAAGGCATGGGAGTCGCTGGGCACGTTCACCGGGCGCGAGCACACCCACCTGGCGCGCGGCAAGGAACACGAGGCGATCCGCTTCCGTGACATCCAGGCGCAGCCGCGCAAGATCATTTCCTCGCCGATCTGGTCGGGCCTGGAGGACGAGCACGTCAGCTACAACGCCTGCTACACCAACGTGCACGAGCTGATCCCGTGGCGCACCGTCAGCGGCCGCCAGCAGTTCTACCAGGACCACGAGTGGATGGTCGCCTTCGGCGAGGGCTTCATGAGCTACCGCCCGCCGGTCGACACCAAGACCATCGAGCCGCTGCACAACAAGCGCGGCAACGGCCACCGCGAGATCGTGCTGAACTGGATCACCCCGCACCAGAAGTGGGGCATCCACAGCACCTACAGCGACAACCTGCTGATGCAGACCCTGTCGCGCGGCGGCCCGATCGTGTGGATCAGCGAGGACGATGCGCGCGAGGCCGGCATCGAGGACAACGACTGGATCGAGCTGTTCAACGTCAACGGTGCGATCGCCGCGCGCGCGGTGGTCAGCCAGCGCGTGATGCCGGGGATGGCGATGATGTACCACGCGCAGGAACGCATCATCAACATGCCCGGTTCGGAAATCACCGGCACCCGCGGTGGCATCCACAACTCGGTCACCCGCGTGGTGCTCAAGCCGACCCACATGATCGGCGGCTATGCGCAGCTGGCCTGGGGCTTCAACTATTACGGCACCTGCGGCACCAACCGCGACGAGTTCGTGATCGTGCGCAAGATGGACAAGGTCGACTGGCTGGACGGCGAGTCGGGCTCTGCAAGCCCGAGCTTGGCGAATGCCAAGGAGGTGGTGTGATGAAAGTCCGTGCCCAGATCGCGATGGTGCTGAACCTGGACAAGTGCATCGGCTGCCACACCTGCTCGATCACCTGCAAGAACGTGTGGACCAGCCGCGAAGGCGTCGAGTACGCCTGGTTCAACAACGTCGAAACCAAGCCCGGCATCGGCTACCCGAAGGAGTGGGAAAACCAGGACAAGTGGAACGGCGGCTGGGTGCGCACAGGCAAGGGCAAGCTGGTGCCGCGCGCTGGCGGACGCTGGCGCATGCTGTCGAAGATCTTCGCCAACCCCGACCTGCCGCAGATCGACGACTACTACGAGCCGTTCACCTTCGACTACCAGCACCTGCACCAGGCGCCGGAAGGCCAGCACCAGCCCACTGCGCGCCCGCGTTCGCTGATCAGCGGCGAGCGCATGCAGAAAATCGAATGGGGGCCGAACTGGGAGGAAATCCTCGGCACCGAATTCGCCAAGCGCGCCAAGGACCGCAACTTCGACAACGTGCAGAAAGAGATCTACAGCGCGTTCGAGAAGACCTTCATGATGTACCTGCCGCGCCTGTGCGAGCACTGCCTCAACCCGGCGTGCGTGTCGGCGTGTCCCTCTGGCGCGATCTACAAGCGCGAGGAAGACGGCATCGTGCTGATCGACCAGGACAAGTGCCGCGGCTGGCGCATGTGCGTGTCGGCCTGCCCGTACAAGAAGATCTACTACAACTGGAAAAGCGGCAAGTCGGAAAAGTGCACCTTCTGCTACCCGCGCATCGAGATGGGCGAGCCGACCGTGTGCTCGGAAACCTGCGTCGGGCGCATCCGCTACCTCGGCGTGATGCTGTACGACGCCGACCGCATCCAGCAGGCGGCCTCGGTGCCGGCCGAGAAGGACCTGTACCAGGCGCATCTGGACATCTTCCTCGACCCGTTCGATCCGGCGGTGATCGAAGCCGCACGCAAGGAAGGCATCCCCGACAGCTGGCTGGAGGCGGCCAAGGGTTCGCCGGTCTACAAGCTGGCGATCGAGTGGAAATTGGCGCTGCCGCTGCACCCGGAATACCGCACCTTGCCGATGGTGTGGTACGTGCCGCCGCTGTCGCCGATCCAGTCCGCCGCCGAACGCGGCCGCGTGGGCATGAACGGCGAGCTGCCGGATGTCGCCTCGCTGCGCATCCCGCTGCGCTACCTCGCCAACCTGCTGTCGGCCGGCGACGAGGCGCCGGTGGTGCGCGCGCTGGAGCGGATGATGGCGATGCGCGCGTGGCGCCGCGCGCGCAATGTCGACGGCATCGAGGACCTGGCCGTGCTGAAGCAGGCCGGCCTGAGCGTGGCACAGGCCGAGGACATGTACCGCTACCTCGCCATCGCCAACTACGAGGACCGCTTCGTCATCCCCACCGGGCACCGCGAATACGCCAACGACGCCTTCGGCGAGCGCGGCGGCTGCGGCTTCAGCTTCGGCAACGGCTGCAGCGGCGACAGCCCGGCCGACCTGTTCAGCGAGCGCAAGATCACCACCTTCGCGGTGCAGCCGGTGCGCAAGGAAAAAGACGGGGTCGCGCCATGAGCCTGCTGAAACTGATCGGCGTGCTGCTGGATTACCCCGACGACGAGCTGTGGCGGCATGGCGACGAACTGCTCGACGCCGCCGCCGACCCGGCGTTGCCGGCGGCGCGGCGCAAGGCGCTGACGGGCTTCCTGCAGGGCCTGCTCGACAGCGACCCGTTGACCGCGCAGGACGCCTGGCTGCAGACCTTCGACCGCGGCCGCTCGATGAGCCTGCTGCTGTTCGAGCACATCCATGGCGAATCGCGCGACCGCGGCCAGGCGATGGTCGACCTGATCGAAGCCTACCGCAAGCAGGGCTTCGAACTGGCCGCGAAGGAGCTGCCCGATTACCTGCCGCTGCTGCTGGAATTCCTGGCGCAGCGCCCGCCGGCCGAGGTGCGCGACTGGCTCGGCCACATCAGCCACATCGTCGGCATGCTCGCGGCGCGTGCCGGCGAGCGCGGCAGCCCTAGCCAGGTGCTGTTCGAGCTTTTGCTGGAATTGGCCGACGGCAAGGTCGACCTGGCCGTGCTGCGCCAGCGCGCCAGCGAGGAGGCACGCGACGACACCGCCGAGGCGATGGATCGGTTGTGGGAGGAGGAAGCGGTCCGTTTCGGCGCCGAGGCGCCTGACGACAGCTGCCGGCCGAACACACTCCGGCCCTCGCCATCCACTGCCGCCCCGCAGGTGCAGCCATGAACTATCTCGACCAATTCGCCTTCCAGTTGTACCCGTACATCGCCATGGCGGTGTTCTTCATCGGCAGCTGGGCGCGCTTCGATCGTGCCATGTACACCTGGCGCACCGGCTCCAGCCAGTTGCTGTCCAGTCGCGGCATGCGGCTGGGCAGCAACCTGTTCCACGTCGGCATCCTGGTCGTGCTCGGCGGCCATCTGGTCGGCCTGCTGACGCCGCATTCGGTGTACACGATCTTCATCACTGCACCGCAGAAGCAGCTGCTGGCGATGCTGGTCGGCGGCGTGTTCGGCGTGATCTGCCTGGCGGGTCTACTGATCCTCTTGGCGCGCCGGCTGTTCAACCCGCGGGTGCGTGCCACCGGCACCGTCGGCGACAGCGTGATCCTGGTGCTGCTGCTGCTGCAGCTGCTGCTCGGCCTGTACACCATCGTGCTTTCCAGCCATCACATGGACGGCAGCGTGATGATCGCGCTGGCCGAGTGGGCGCAGCACATCGTCACCTTCCGCTGGGGCGCGGCAAGTTACGTGATCGGCGTGGACTGGGTCTACAAGGCGCACATCTTCCTCGGCATGACGCTGTTCCTGGTGGCGCCGTTCACGCGGCTGGTGCACGTATGGAGCATCCCGGTCAGCTACCTGTGGCGGCCCTACCAGGTGGTGCGCCGGCGCCAGGCGACGTTGCGCTACGGAGCGAGGGACTGAGCATGACGCTGGGCAAAGCCGGTGCGCGAGGCATCCCGCTGACCATCATCGATTCGGCCAAGCCGGTGACGCAGGAGGCGCACGAGCATCGGCACGACAGCAAGGGCGAGGGCCCGCGCACACTGGGCCAGCCGGCGCCGTGCTACCTGTTCGTGGCCGAGCAGGCAATCAGTGAAGCCGAGATCGCGCAGGAGATGCAGCACCATCGTGCACCGACCCCGGCGCACTCCCGCGCCGCTGCAGCCCGCGCGCTGGTGGTGCGCGAGCTGTTGCGCCGCGAAGTGCAGCGGCTCGGCCTGGCCGACCAGATGCCGGCCGGCAGCCAGGAAACCGCGGAGGAGGCCGGCATCCGCGTGCTGCTGGAACGCGAAATCGAGGATCGCGTGCCTGCGGAAGAGGATTGCCGGCGCTACTACGAGCAGAACCGCCAGCTGTTCCGCGCGCCCGATTTGATCCGCGTGCGGCACATCCTGCTGGGTGCGGCGGCCGACGACGTCACTGGCCGCATTCGTGCCCGTACCGAGGCCGAGCGCCTGATTGCCGAGCTGAAGATCAACCCCGTGCTGTTTGCCGATTTCGCGATGCGCCATTCCGACTGCCCGTCGAAGACGCAGGGCGGCGAACTCGGCTGGTTGCAGCGGGGCCAGGCCACGCCCGAATTCGATCGCCAGGTGTTCCGCCTGCGCGAGGGTCTGGCGGCGTTCCCGGTCGAGTCGCGCTGGGGCTACCACGTGGTCAGCGTCGATGGCATCCGGCCCGGCGCCGAGCAGGCGTTCGACGCGGTCCGGGAGCGGATTTCCGACTATCTGGAATTGCAGGTGCGTCAACGCGAGCTGCAGCGCTACCTGCTCGGCTTGCAGGAGCGTTACCCGGTGCGCGGCCTGGATGCGATCGAGGCACTGGCCAGCGCCTGATGCGCCGGTCGCACGTTTCCGCGACGACGACAGCCGGCCTTCCCGTGGACCGGCCCTCAACGCCTCACATCTACCGGATGCACCAGCATGCATGAGCCGAACATCGTGTCCCGTGGCGAGCAGCAGCGCGCCATGTGGCTCAGCACCTTCGCCTTCACCGTGTGTTTCGCGGTGTGGACGATATTTTCCATCATCGGCATCCAGATCAAGCAGCAACTCGGCCTCAATGAAACCCAGTTCGGCCTGCTGATCGCCACGCCGATCCTCACCGGATCGCTGATCCGCCTGCTGCTCGGCATCTGGGCCGACCAGTACGGCGGTCGCCGCGTGTTCGCCGCGGTGATGCTGTGCGCGGCCATGGCCACCTGGATGCTGGGCTACGCGCACACCTATCCACAGTTTCTGGTCGCCGCGCTATTCGTCGGCATTGCCGGCGGCGCGTTCTCGGTCGGGGTGGCCTACGTGTCGAAGTGGTTCCCGACGAACCGGCAGGGCACGGCGCTGGGTATCTTCGGTGCGGGCAACGTCGGCGCCGCGGTCACCAAGCTGCTGGCACCGATGGTGATGGTTGCCTCGGGCTGGATCCTGGTCAGCAAGATCTGGGCGATCGCTCTGGCGCTGACCGCCGCGCTGTTCTACCTGTTCAGTCAGGAGGACCCTTCGCTGGCGCAGCGGCGCAAGTCCGGCACCAAGCCAATGTCGTTCCGCGAACAGATGATGCCGCTTCGCAACCTGCAGGTGTGGCGTTTTTCGCTCTACTATTTCTTCGTCTTCGGCGGCTTCGTGGCGCTGGCCTTATGGCTGCCGCACTTCCTCACCGGGGTCTACAAGCTGGACGTGAGGACCGCCGGCATTCTTGGTGCCTGCTATTCGATTCCGGCCAGCCTGTTCCGCATCGTTGGCGGGGTGCTGTCCGATCGCATCGGTGCGCGCAAGGTGATGTACTGGACCTTCGGCGTCTCCGCCATCTGCACCTTCCTGCTCGCCTATCCGGACACCCACTATGTCGTGAAGGGCATCACGGGCGACATCAGCCTGCACCTGGCGATCGGCGTGGTGCCGTTCACGGTGCTGGTGTTCGTGCTGGGTTTCTTCATGTCATTGGGCAAGGCGGCGGTATACAAGCACATCCCGGTCTATTACCCCCGGCACGTCGGCTCGGTGGGCGGTGTGGTCGGCATGATCGGCGGACTGGGCGGTTTCATCCTGCCGATCGCGTTCGGTGTGTTGAACGACGTCGTGGGCGTGTGGACCAGCTGTTTCATGCTGCTGTTCGTCCTGGTGGCCGCTTCGCTGGCGTGGATGCACTTCGCGATTCGGCGCATGGAGCGCAGGCACTTCCCGCAGATTGGCGGCGAGACGGATCTGCCGGAGGTCATGGATGCCGTGGCTCTGTCGCGGGACCGATGAGCAACTGATGGCTGCGGAGCGCGCTTGCGCCGGAACCGTGGGTGGCGCCCATGCCGCGCGGGCGGATACCCGACCACGCCGTCACGTCGAAGGTGCATGCGGACGGAGTGCGCCGCACGGCAGGGTGTGCGCAACGCCGGCAAGCACGGCGGGCCGCGCCTGCCCGGCCCGCCGCTTGCGATCAAGGATTCTTCACGTATGCGTTCTTGCGCAGGTAGAACCACCAGTTGAGCAACAGGCACAGGGCATAGAACGCCGCGAAGCCGTACATCGCCATCTCGGGTGTCCCGAGTTTGATCTGCTCCCCGATGACGACCGGCGCGGCAAACGCGCCGTAGGCGGCGACGGCTGAGGTCCAGCCCAGCACCGGACCGGCCTGCTGACGGTCGAAGATCGCGCCGATGGTGCGGAAGGTCGAGCCGTTGCCGACACCGGTGGCGGCGAACAGCAGGACGAAGAGCGCGAGGAAGGTGAAGAAGTAATCCTCGGGCGTCGCCGAGTGGTAGGCCTTCATCATCACGTAGCCGGCCGCCACCGAGACGACGACCATCACCACGGAGACCCACTGGGTGACGATCGAGCCGCCGATCTTGTCCGAGATCCAGCCACCGATCGGGCGCGTCAACGCACCGACGAAGGGGCCGATCCATGCGTAGGCAAGCACCGGCAACCCGTTCGGATTCGGTTGCGTGTGGGTCATCACGCCGTTCGCGTCGGGCACGTGGATGACGTCGAAGATCACCTTCATCGACAGCGGCAGCGCCATCGAGAAGCCGATGAACGAGCCGAAGGTGACGATGTAGAGGATCGTCATCGCCCAGGTGTGCCTGTTGCGGAAAATCTCGAACTGCTTGGTCACGCCCTCCTTCATCGGGCCGAAGGCGGCGAGCTTCATCACCGTCAGCATCAGGATGATGTCAAGCGGGATCGCGACCCAGACGTTGAGCACCCCCAGGCCGGTCGGCGCCGGCAGGTACAGCCAGAGCATGAAAATCGACGGCACGAACGCGAGCGTGTACAGATAGGTGATCTTCGAGAACGCGACCAGCGGGTTGCCGGTGGCGGGCGAGATCGTCTTCAGGTTGTTCATGCCGAACCAGCACAGGATCGACAGCGGCACCAGCGACAGCGCCCAGGCGAAGCCGGAGTTCTGTATCCAGGTCGGCGTGCCGGCCGGGATCTTGCCGAAGATCCAGCCGCTTTCCTTGAGCAGGGTCTCGGGGTTGCCGCCGAGGGCGCCGAAGATGCTCACCGTCATCACGAGTGGAATGACGATCTGCATCGTCGTCACGCCGAAGTTGCCGAGTCCCGCATTGAGGCCGAGCGCCGTGCCCTGCAACCGCTTGGGGAAAAAGCCGCTGATGTTGGACATCGATGAGGCGAAGTTGCCGCCACCGACGCCGCACCACAACGCCATCAGCTGGAAGGCCCACAGTGGCCAGTCCTTGTGCTGCAGCACGATGCCGGTGCCGATGGCCGGCGCCAGCAGCATCGCCGTGGTCAGGAAGATCGTGTTGCGTCCGCCCGCGAGGCGGATCAGGAACGATGCCGGGATGCGCATCGTGGCGCCGGCAATGCCGGCGATCGCGGTCAGGGTGAAGAGCTCGGCTTGCGTGAACGGAAAGCCGAGATTGAGCATCTGCACCGTGATGATGCCCCACATGCCCCAGATCGCGAAGCCGCACAGCAGGGCGGGGACCGAGATCCACAGGTTGCGGTAGGCGATCCGCTTGCCGGTCGTCTCCCAGAACGCGGGATCCTCCGGGCGCCAGTCGTCGATGTCCGCGCCGCTTGAGTGCGTTGGTGGCGCAGCGCCAGGGCCTGATTTCGTGTTCATGGTGGTCCTCGGGTCGTCTCGTGGGAATCAGCCGGCGAGGCTGAGCGTGGGGGCTTCCTGCCTGTGTCTGACGTGGATCGTGGAGTCGGTGTGGTGCGTCATCGGGCAAACCGGACGAAGCGGTCACGTTGACGGCGCGCGCGAACCGTGCGCGAGGCGCCACAGGTTGTGCGCGACGCCAGCGAACGCGCCGAGCCATGCAACCAGTGCAATCGCGAAAAACAGCTTCGGCAGGAAGCCGAGGAAACCGAAGCCCATCGCCTTGGCCATTTCCAGCGTGCTGGTGGCGTACATGCCCAGCGGGAACACCGCGCCCCAGTACAGCGGGTCGTAGTGCAGCGGAAAGCGCCTGTAGACATGGCGCCACACGCCGAGCACCAGCAGCATCGGGATCCACCAGGTGCCGGTGGCCCAGTAGAACACCGTGAAACCCTTGATGAAGGGTTGCAGCGACAGCAGGTAGGGCGCATCCACCGCATTGATGCTGAGCAGCGAACCGGCCAGGGTGGAAATGGCCATCGCGCCCATGTTGATCCAGTACGGCGGCGACAGGTCGGCCGGCGAGAACTCGAAGAACGTGTAGCGGTAGAAGATCAGCGACATCATCCAGATGTACAGCATGCCGCCCCACAGCCACATCGACAGCGCGAAGAAGTTCAGCTCCAGCTTGTACGGCTGCGCCGCGTGCGCGGCGAGCAGGGCGCTCAGCACCGCGATCGACTGGGTCGCCACCACTGCCAGCAGCCAGCCGCCGCTGATGCCGCGGTCCAGCGTGGGCTTGCCTTCCTTGACGGTGAAGGCGGTGAACACCGTGTAGGTCAGCGCCAGCCACAGCACGATCGCCACGCCCCACAGCAGCAGGCCGCCGCGGACACTGCCGGCCAGCAGCAGGAACTGGCAGCCCAGGATGCTGGAGGCGGCCACCATGGTGAAGAAGCCCGGCCCGCTCAGGTGGTCGGTCAGGTCGCCGAGGAATCGTTGCGGATAGCGCGCCAGGCGCAAGGCGTAGAGCAGCCAGAGCAATGCATAGACGCCGGCGTTGATGGCGAACAGGCCCCAGGCCAGCCGCGGCAGGCCCAGCCGCCAGGCGCCGATGGAGACGATGCCGGTGGCCATGACCATGCCGAAGTAGGCCGGCGAGAGTCCTGCCAGGGCGGAAGGGGGGAAGCGCGATGCCTGCTGCATGTGGCGTTTCTCGATGGTCGCCGGCGTAGCCGGAATGGACGGCGGGAAATCACGGTCCCGCCTCCGTGGTCGGTGGCGGGATGGACGCGAATCACGGCACGGGGCGGCTCCCTCGACGGCAGGTGTGCGTCCGTGCCTGCGGACAGATTAGGGTGGTCGGGACGGGCGCAAGTTGATTGCAGTCAACCCGCCCGGCGAAGGCTGCCGGCATGGCCGGGCCGGGTCCGGTGCCGGGCCATGCCGCGGCGCGTTTCAGACCAGCAGCGCTACCGACTTGATCTGCGCCCACACGGCCAGGCCCTCGCGCAACTGCAGGCGCAGCGCCGACTGGTGCGAGACGCGCGCCAGCAAGGGGAGGCCACCGGCCAGCAGCTGCAACTGGAGCTGCCCGTTGGGCAGCGGCGACAGCGATTGCAGCACGGCCGGGACGATGTTCAGCACGCTGGTGTCGGCGTGCGCGCTCAGCGCGACGCTGACGTCGCGCGCCTGCACGCGCAGGCGCACGCGGGTGCCGGCGGGGTGCGCGGGACCGTGGGCGTGCAGCGTACCGGCGGGCGTGTCCAGCCGCAGCAGGCCGTGCCCGTCGTGGCCGAGCACGCTGGCCTCGATCACGCTGGCAGCGTCATCGCGCAGCGCCAACGGCAGGTCGGAGCGGTTCAGCACTTCCAGCGCCGGGCCGGCGATACGCACCCGGCCGGCTTCGAGCAGCACCAGGTGGTCGGCCAGGCGCGTGGCTTCTTCCACCGCATGGGTGACGTACAGCAGGGGGATGCGCGTCTCGCGCCGGATCGCTTCCAGGTACGGCAGGATCTCGGCGCGCCGCCCGGCGTCGAGCGCGCTCAGCGGCTCGTCCAGCAGCAGCCAGCGCGGCTGGCACACCAGTGCGCGGCCGAGCGCCACGCGCTGCCGCTCGCCGCCGGACAGCGTGGCCGGCGGCCGCGCCAGCAGCGACCCCAGCGCCAGCTTGTCGATCCACTCCTGCATGGCGCTGGTTGGCGCGCCGGCACGCCGCCAGCCGTAGCGCAGGTTGTCGTGCACCGACAGGTGCGGCAGCAGCGCCGCATGCTGGAACACTACGCCCGCCCGGCGCCGGTGCGGCGGCAGGCGGACGTGCGCGTCCTGCCAGGTCTCCCCGCCGATGCGCAGCACGCCGCGAGCCGCCGGCTCGAGGCCGGCAATTGCGCGCAGCAGGGTGCTCTTGCCGCTGCCGGAGGGGCCGAACACTACGGCGACGCCCTGCGCGGGCAGCGACAGCGCCACGTCCAGCGCGAAATTCGTGCGCCGCAGCTGCAGGCGCAGCTCGATGCCCGGGGCCGGCTCAGTCATGCGCGAGCGCCGTCCGCCGGCCCAGCCACTGCACCACCAGCAGCATGCCGAAGGAGAACGCCAGCAGCCCGGCCGCCAGCCGGTGGGCGTCGGCGTAGGCCATGGCCTCGACCTGGTCGTACAGCAATACCGACAGCACCCGCGTCTGGCCGTCGATGTTGCCGCCCACCATCAGCACCACGCCGAACTCGCCCACCGTGTGGGCGAAGCCGAACAGCGTGGCGGTGACCAGCGCCGGTTTCGACAGCGGCAGCACCACGCTGATGAAACGGTCGAATGGGGACGCGCGCAGCGTGGCGGCGGCCTCCAGCACGCTCGCCTCGATCGCGGCGAAGCCGGACTGCAGCGGATGCACCACGAACGGCAGCGAATACAGCACCGAGGCAAGGAGCAGCCCCTGGAAAGTGAACGCCAGCGTGCCCAGCCCCAGTGCCGTGGTGAGCTGGCCAAGCGGTCCGTCCGGCCCCATCCCCAGCAACAGGTAGAAGCCCAGCACGGTGGGCGGCAGCACCATCGGCAGGGCAACCAGCGCCCCGACCGGCATGCGCCAGCGCGAACGGCTGCGCGCCAACCACCAGGCCAGCGGCATGCCCAGCAGCAGCAGGATCAGCGTAGTCAGCCCGGCGAGCTTGAGGGTGACCAGGATGGCGGCCTGCAGCGTCGTCATGGCCGTCGTTGCGATGCCGGTGCCGGCTCAGTCATAACCGTGGGCCGCGATGGTGCGTCGGGCGGTATCGTCGCGCAGATATTCCAGGAAGCCAATCGCCGCCGGGTTGTCGCGGCCGTGGTCGAGCAGCACCGCACTCTGGACGATCGGCCGGTGCCAGTCGGCGGGAACCAGCCAGGCCGAACCGCCGACCTGGCGCTGCGCCTCCAGCACCAGCGAGCGCGGCAACAGCCCGGCCTCGGCATTGCCGCTCAACACGAACTGGGTGGCCTGGCCCACGTTTTCGCCGAGCACCAGCCGCGGCTGCAGCGTGTCCCAGCGGCCGACGTGCTGCAGCACCTGGCGTGCGGCGGCGCCGTAGGGTGCCAGCGCGGGGTTGGCGATCGCGAACTTGCGGAAGTCGTGCCGGCGCAGCACCTGCTCGCCGTCGGCGACCAGCGCGGCATCGCGGCTCCACAACACCAGCCGGCCGCGCGCGTAGTCGTACAGCGACGAGCGCACCGCCAGCCCTTCGTCGACCAGGCGCTGCGGCGTGCTGTCGTCCGCCGCCAGCAGCACGTCGAACGGCGCGCCATGGCGGATCTGCGCATACAGCTTGCCGGTCGAGGCCACGCTGATGTCGATGCGGTTGCCGCTGCGGCGTGTGTATTGTGCCGCCAGCAGGTGGGCCACCTCGCTGAAATTGGCGGCCACGGCGACCCGCGCCCGCGCCACCGGTGGCGTGCTCGCGCTGGCCCGGCCTGCTGGCCAGGCGGCCAGACTGGCGATGGCCAGCAGCACCGGCACGGCGCGACGAACCAGCATGTGGACGATTTTCAGCTGCAACGCTTGCCCCTCGGTGGGTTGTTCCGGCCTGCCGCGCCGATTCCCGGTGCGGACGTGGCCGCCAGCATGGGTGGGTTCGATTTATACACAACGGCGGACCGCGCAGGTGGATCCCGGGCAACTTGCCGCAGCCGCTGGCCGGGCGCGAAGGGCGTTCTTGCGGCGTGCCCAGGCCGCCGGGCGGCCGTTTGCCGCAGGCGCATGCCGCGCTGGCGCCGGGTTGACGTGGGTCAGTCGCGGCGAGGTCGCGGTGCGCTAGCCTTTTCCCATCCGCGGCCGCCGTGCCGCTTGCCGGAGTCTTCCGCATGAAATCGGTCAATGTTGTGATTGCGCTGGCGTGTGGCCTTGGCCTGGGCCTGGCGGCCCAGGCATCCCCCCAGCACGCCCATGAAAGCCACCCCGCGCACGCCGCCGCCACGACTGCCGCGCCGGCGCAGCGCTGGGCGCCGGACGCGCCGCTCAGCGAGGGCATGCGCCGGGCCCATGCGGCGGTGGACGAACTGCGCCACTACGAGATGGGCCACATGAGCGCGCCGATGGCGGTCGACCGCGCCACCGAGGTCGAGCAGGCGGTGAGCTACATGTTCGCCAACTGCAAGCTGGCACCCGAGCCCGATGCCGCGCTGCACGGCATCCTGGTGCCGCTGATGAGCGCGGCGCAGACGCTGAAGGCCGACCCGAAAAAGGTGTCGGCGGTGGCCGAGATGCGCGCGGCGATCGCGCACTATCCGCAGTATTTCAACGACCCCGGCTGGGACAAGCCGGCCCCGGCCATGCACGAGATGCACGACGAGCCCTGAGCGGATGCCGGCGCATGACTGACTGGATCCAGGCCTGGCAATGCATCGGCTGCGGCAAGATCGAAGCGCCGCAGCCGTGCATCGGCGTGTGCCGCGACCACAAGATCCTGATGGTCGGCAAGGAGGCGCACGAACGCGCGCTGGCGGAAATCACGGCGCTGCACGCGCAGCTTGCGCGGGCCCGCGCAATGCTGCAGCGCTTTGTTCTGGCCACACCGCATGAAGGCCAATGGGAACGCTCGTGGCTGGCCTTGCAGGCCGAGCTGCGCGAAGCGCTGGCGGTGCTGGCGACGTTGCCGGAAGCGTCCATGCACGAGTGAGGGCGGCGTTCGGAAACCGCGCAGGTCGTGCAAGCTCATGCGGGCGGCGCGGGGATGGCCAGGCCGTCGCCGTCCGCATCGGCCAGCAGTTGCCGGTGCACCCGTTCGAGTTCGGCCAGCAGCCGCGCACGCGCCTCGGCGGCGAACGGGTTCTCGCGCTGGATCGCGGCGAACAGGTGGCCGGCGTCGCCGCGCACCGCTGCCAGCATGTGTTGCATGCCCTGGAACGAAGGCGGCGCCAGCGGCAGGCCGTCGTTCACGCCGATGTCGAGCAGGCCCTTGGCGACGAAGAACGCCAGCGCATGGGTCATCGCCATGGCACGGTCGTGCGCTTCCGGGTTCTGCTCGATGACTTCGCAGCCGAGTCCGGCGAACAGCTCGCGGGCCCGCTCGGCGGCCTCTGGGTGATCCGCGGCTGGGCAGATCACCGTGCGCCGCGGACGCTCGTCGCGGGCCAGGCTGAGCGGGCCGAACAGCGGGTGCGTGCCGACGTGCGGAATGGCCGCGCCGAGCAGCTCGTCCATCGTCGCGCAGGGGTGCATCTTCACGCTGCCCACGTCGAGCACGGTCTGTCCGGCATGCAGCAGCGGGCGCAGCGCGATCAGCGACTCTCGTAGCTGCGGCACCGGCATCGCCAGCACGATCCATGCTGCGCCGTCGATCGCCGTCGGCATCGACGTGGCAGCCAGCGCAGCGGGGATCTGCGCGCGCGGATCCCATGCACGCACGCGATGCCCCGCCTGCTGCAGCAGCCCGGCGAAGGCCTGGCCGAAGCGGCCGTAGCCGAGCACGGCAACCGTCGCAGCGGGTGGCGCCGGTTCGCGCGGTCCGGCCGCGCTCATGCGGTGAGCGGCGGGCGGCCGCTGGCCAGGCTGGCGCGCAGCGCGGTCGTCCACAGCGCGAGGTCGATGCGGTGGGCGGCCAGCCACGACGGATCGAACAGCGTCTGCGCATAGCGCTCGCCGCGGTCGCACAGCAGGCTGACGATGCTGCCGCGCTCGCCGCGGGCACGCATCGAGGCGGCCAGCTGCAGGCAGGCGACCAGGTTGGTACCGGACGAGCCGCCGTAGCGGTGGCCGAACAGCTCCTCCAGCAGCCAGGCGCCGGCGATCGAGGCGGCGTCGGGCACTTCGCTTACCCGGTCGACCACCTCGAAGATGAAGCCCGGTTCCACCCGCGGCCGGCCGATGCCTTCGATCAGGGTTGGCTGGCTGGCCAGCGCCTGTGCGTCGCGGTTGCGCCAGCCGTGCACATAGGCGCTGCCGGCCGGCTCGGCCACGCACAGCTGCGTGTGCAGCCGGCGGTAGCGCAGGTAGCGGCCGATGGTGGCCGAGGTGCCGCCGGTGCCGGCGCCGCAGACGATCCACGCGGGTTCCGGTTCGGCCTCCAGCGCGAGCTGGCCGATGATCGACTCGGCGATGTTGTTGTTGCCGCGCCAGTCGGTGGCGCGTTCGGCCAGGCCGAACTGGTCCAGGTGGCAGGCGCCGCGCGCGGCGTGCTCGGCGGCGCGGGCGTGTACCTGGGCGGGGTCGTCGACCAGGTCGCACTCGCCGCCCAGCGCCCGCACGTCGTGGATCTTGCCCGGTGCGGTGCAGGCCGGCATCACCGCCGTGAAGGGCAGGCCGAGCAGGCGTGCGAACCACGCTTCGGAGATCGCCGTGCTGCCGGAGGAGGCGTCCACCACGCCCTGGCCTCCGCGCAGGCGGCCGTTGCACAGTGCGTACAGGAACAGCGAGCGGGCGAGGCGATGCTTCAGGCTGCCGCTGGGGTGCGCGGCCTCGTCCTTGAAGTAGAAGTCGATGCCGTGGAAGCCGGGGAAGTTCAGCTTCAGCAGGTGGGTGTCGGCCGAGCGTGCCGCTTCCTGCGCCAGTTTCGCCAGGGCGTCGTGCACCCAGCGGCGATCCGTCTCGTGTTGCAGGCTGACCAGGCGCAGGACGCTGTCCATGGGAGGCTCCGGGTTCATGTCTGGCTGGTGGCGCCGCCGCGCAGCATGCGCATGCGACGGCCGAGGAAGTCGAAATAGCGGTCGATGTAGCTGATGCCGTTTTCGTGATCGATCAGGTACGGGTTCATCAGCGTGTGGCGCAGGATCAGCAGCCGGTCCTCGTCCGGGCCGAGGCTGGCCGTATCCAGGCCCAGCGCAGCGAAGATGCGCGAGGTCTGCACCGGACCCAGCATGTCCGGGCGCAGGCTGGTCACCGAGCCGAAGAATTCCTTGGTCTGCAGCGGCTGGTGCGGGTCGCAGCGCAGGGTGTCGTGCAGCTCGCGCACGAAGGCGTTCGCTGCGGCCACCGAGGTGTTGCCGCAGGGGTTGAGCGCGAGGCAGACCAGGTTGCTGTCCGGCGCGAACGGCACCAGCGCGTGGACGTCGTCGGCCAGCTCCAGCGCGAAACGCTGCGCACGTGCGTGGAAGGTCTCCGCCGCGCGCACGGTGGCGCGCGGCAGGGCGCCGAAGTGGGCGTGGTCCAGCGGCAGCACCCGGTGCGTCACGTACACCGCGGCGGCGGCCGCGCCGGATTTCGAGCCTTCCGGGATGAACTGGCCCAGGCTGCGGTAGCGCGCCAGATATCCGGCCGGCGTGGCGGCGTGGAACACGTAGTCGGCGCGTTCGGCCAGCAGCGTCATCGCGCGGTGGTCGCGGCAGATGAAGGCGCCGCTGCCGTAGGGCAGGTAGCCGAGCTTGTGCGGGTCGACGGTGACCGAGTCGGTCTCGCCCAGCGCAGCGAACGCCGCATGCACTGCCGGCGTGGGGAACTGCACGTAGTCGGCGGCCACCTCCTCGCGCGTGCGCAGCGAGCCGTCTTCGTTGCGGAATAATGTGGCCAGGTAGCCGCCCCAGGCGGCGTCGACGTGCACGGCGAAATCCAGGCCGCGCCCGCGCGAGGCCTGCCGCGCGGCGAGCACGGCGTCGATCGGGTCGATGGTGCCGTACTCGGTGCCGCCGAGCACGGCCACGCACATCAGCACGGGTTGGCGCTCGCGCGCGCAGCGCTCCAGGGTATCGCGCAGCGCGGCCGGGTCCAGCCGCATGCCGTCGGTGGGCAGCAGCTCCAGCTGGTCGCGGCCCAGGCCGAGCAGCTTCAGCCCTTTGCTCCACGAGTAGTGCGCGGTGACCGGCGCCAGCACCAGCGGCACGCGCAGCTGCGGGTGCGCGGCGAAGAAGCCGGCCAGACCGAGTTGTTCGATGCGCTCGTTCTCGACCCGGTGCAGCCAGTGCGCGCGTTGCGCCGGTGTCTGCGCGGCCAGCCAGTGCTGCCAGGTCTCCAGCAACGCGATGCCGTCGGCCGTGGAAAGATTGAAGGCGCTCCAGTCGTCCGCCGGCAGCGCCAGCTCCGGCGCGCCGGCGGCGCGCAGCGCCACCGGGAACGCTTTCAGTGCCAATGCCAGGCGCAGCGCCTGGTAGTTGGCCAGGGTGCCGCCGGAGGTGAGGTGGCCGAACGCGCAGGCCTCCTGCGCCGGGTCGTGCGGATAGCCGAGCATGCGCGCCAGTTGCAGGCCCGCCTGCACTTCCAGGTCGACGGTGACCGGGGCGGCGTCCTCGCTGACGTTGTTGGGGTTGTACGGCAGCGTGAGCATCTGCGCGGCCAGTCCCGGCAGCAGCAGGTCGGAAGCCATATGGCCGATGTAGCGCGGGCTGTGGAACGGCACCGACTTCTTCAGCGCGGCGGAGAGCTGGTGCAGCTCGCGGCGCATGCGCGATTCGAAGGCGAGGTAGTCCGGGTGGTGCGCGGCGCCGGTGCCGATCGCCGGCGGGTCCTCCGGGTGGAAGTTGCGCCGCCAGTAGACGTGATCGCGCAGGAACTCCACCAGCAGCTTTTCCAGCAGCGTGTCGTTCTCGCCGTAGGGGCCGAGGAAGCAGGCGTCCAGCGTGTGGTCGCGCGGCTCGACGTGGTCGAACGGTTGTGCCGCGCTCATGCCAGCCATCCGTGCAGCCAGCTCAGCGGATGATGCATGCGGGCCACGCCCAGCATGTAGACGTAGGTGGCCAGTGCCGCCACGTAGAAGGCCCGCCGCGCGCGCGGCGTGCGTGTCCGTTTCAGGGCGAGCATGGCGAGCACCACATAGGCCACCAGCAGCACCAGCTTGGTGGTCAGCCAGCCGTTGGCGAACATCGCGCCGGGCAGGATGCTCACCAGCATCAATGCGGCGGTGAGCAGGGTGGTGTCGATGGCGTAGCTGAGCCAGCGCACCGGCTCCCACTGCGCGGCGCCGGCGTGGCCGGCCTGCACCAGCAGCCCGCGCAACGCGAACAGCGTGCCGCTGGCCAGCACGCAGGCGATGTGCACCCATTTGATCTGCGGATAGAACTCGAACATGCGGGTTCCGGGGTTCGGGATACGGTAAAAGCATCAGGGCATGCCGTGCGGCGCGCCCTGACGTACGTCATGTGCGCGAGGGATCACGCGCGCTCGGGAACGCCCTGCGGCAGGGGCGCGCTGGCGGTCCGGCGCTTCGGCCACAGCCACAGGGCGGCGACGAACACCGCGATCAGCAGGGCGCCGACGGCGAACAGGGTGTCGCCCGGCACGCGCATCCACACCAGCATGTGGATCAGCGGGCGATCCATGAACTCGGCCGAGCGGGCGAACCAGTAGCCGTGTTCCAGCACCGCCTTCAGCTGCAGGATGCCCAGCGGCAGCAGGGTCAGCGCGGCCATCAGCGACAGGCCGATGTTGAGGCACCAGAACGCGCCGCGCAGCCAGCCTTCGCGCCACTGCGCCTGCGGCTTGATGCCGCGCAGGCAGAACAGCATCAGGCCCAGGCCGAGCATGCCGTACACGCCGAACAGCGCGGTATGGCCGTGGCTGGCGGTGAGGTTCAGGCCTTGCATGTAGTACAGCGCGATCGGCGTGTTGACCAGGAAGCCGAGCAGGCCCGCGCCGACCAGATTCCAGAAGCTCACCGCCACGAAGAACAGGATCGGCCAGCGGTAGCGCGCCATCCACGGCGCGGCGTGCTGCTTCTTCCAGGTGTCGTGGGCTTCCAGCCCGATCAGCGCCAGCGGCACCACTTCCAGCGCCGAGAAGCTGGCGCCGAGCGCGATCACCGCCGTGGTGGTGCCGCTGAAGTACAGGTGGTGCAGCGTGCCGAGCACGCCACCGGCCATGAACACGATGGTGGCGAACAGCACGTTGGTGGTGGCGCTGCCCACGCGCAGCAGGCCCAGCTTGACGAACAGGTAGCTGATCACCGCGGTGGCGAACACCTCGAAGAAGCCTTCCACCCACAGGTGCACCACCCACCAGCGCCAGTACTCGACCATCGCGATGTGGGTGTGCTCGCCCCACATCAGGCCGGCGCCGTAGAGCAGGCCGATCGCCACGGTGGACAGGAACAAGAGGCCCACGATCGAGGCGCCTTCCCTGCCGCCGTGCATCGCCGGCCACAGCGCGCGGCCGACCAGGAACAGCCACAGCATCAGCCCGATGAACAGGAAGATCTGCCAGAAGCGGCCGAGGTCGGTGTATTCCCAGCCCTGGTGGCCGAACCAGAAGTTGTATTGCAGGCCCATCTTGTCCATCACCGCGAACCACTGGCCGGCGAACGAGCCGACCACGATCAGCAGCAGGCAGACCCACAGGAAGTTCACCCCGAGTCGCTGGAACTTCGGCTCGTGGCCGGAGATCAGCGGCGCGATGTACAGGCCGGTCGCCAGCCACGCGGTGGCGATCCACAGCACGGCCAGCTCGGTGTGCCAGGTGCGGGTGAGGCTGTACGGCAGGTAGTTGGCCAGCGCGAAGCCGTAGGCCTGCTGGCCTTCCACCTGGTAATGCGCGGTGGTGGCGCCCAGCAGGATCTGCGCCAGGAACAGCGCCAGCACGGTCCAGAAATACTTGCCGGTAGCCTTCATCGAAGGCGTCGCCTTCATTTCGGTCAACGGGTCGCGCGAGGGGATCGGCGGCAGGGGTTCATGGCTTGCCTGGCGCGCGTGATGCCAGCCGAGCAGGCCGATGCCGAAGATCATGAACAGGATGCTGAAGACCGACCACAGGAAACTGGTCGAGGTCGGCACGTTGCCGACCAGCGGTTCGTACGGCCAGTTCTGGGTGTAGCTCATCGCCTCGTTCGGTCGCTGCGTGGCGGCGGCCCAGCTGGTCCACCAGAAGAACGCGGTGACCGCGCGCCGATGCTCCATCTCGGCCACGGTGTTCTCGCGCATGGCATAGCCTACGCGCAGCTTGTGCGTGGCCGGGTCGTTGCCGAACAGGCTCATGTAATGCGCCGCGACGGCTTCCATCGCGTGCGCGCGCAGCGCCGAGACGGTGATGGTGTTGCTGGCCGCGTCGTAGGTGTTGGTGCGCAGTTCTTCCTGCACCCGCGCTTTCAGGGCCGCCTGTTGGGACGCATCGAGCGAGTCGTACGGGCCCAGCCCTGCGTCGCGCGAGAGCAGTTCCAGCATGGCGGTGGCTTCGCGATGCAGCCAGTCGGCGCTCCAGTCCGGCGCCAGCAGCGCGCCGTGGCCCCAGATGGATCCCAGTTGCTGGCCGCCGATGCTCTGCCACACCTGGCGGCCTTGCTCCATGTCGGCCTTGGTGTACAGCGTCTGGCCGTCGCTGGTGACGACCGCCGCGGGCAGCGGCGGCGCCTGCTGGTGGACCACGCTGCCGACCCACAGCAGCACGGCGAACGACGCTACCAGCAAGGCCGCCAGGCCAAGCCAGAGTTTTCGGGTGGTACTCATTGCGCATCTCCCAGAAAGGTGTGCGCATGCTCGGCGAGGCAGTGTCCGCTGATCTTGATGCAGGTCAGGCGGTCCGGCCGGCGCGCCGCGCGAATTGTCGCAGTGGCCCGCGGCCGGCGTGGCATGATCGGCACGACGCGCAGCGCTGACGGAATGCAGGCAGGCATGAACGAGCGACCCGGGAAGGAAGGATCTCGATTTCCGCTGCTGTTGCTGGCTGTTTTCCTGGTTGCCGCGGTGGCCCTGGGCATCGCGCCGCGCTATCGCCGGGACTGGCTGATGGAGAACGTGCTGGTGCTCCTGGTGCTGCCGGCGCTGGTGCTGGGGTTTCGCCGGCTGCGCTTTTCGAACGCCAGCTATGCGGCGCTGTTCGCGTTCCTGCTGCTGCACGAGATCGGCGCGCACTACACCTACTCGGAGGTGCCGTGGGACCAGTGGTTCGCCGCACTGTTCGGCTTCTCGCTGGATGCGGCACTGGGCCTGTCGCGCAACCACTTCGACCGTGCCATCCATTTCGCCTACGGCCTGCTGGTGACGCCGGCGGTGGTGGAGCTGGTGGCCGCGCGCACGTCCTCGCCCGGCGCCTGGCGCTGGATCGTGCCGGTCAGCCTGATGACTGCCGGCTCGACCCTGTACGAACTGTTCGAATGGGCCGCCGCCGTGGGGTTCGGCGGCGACCTCGGCGTGGCCTACCTCGGCACCCAGGGCGATCCGTGGGACGCGCAGCAGGATATGCTGCTCGCCCTGCTGGGCAGCCTTGCCGCGGTGGCGGTGCTGGCCGGTATGGCCCGGCGTCGCCGTCGCCGCGACGCCGTCACCACGCCCGCGCCGGATGGATCAGCGCACCGCTAGTGCTGCATCAGCACCGGGAGGGTGGCTTCCTCCAGCACGCGCCGGGTGGCGCCGCCGAACACGCGCTCGCGCATGCGCGAGCGGCCGTAGGCGCCCATCACCAGCAGGTCGGCGTCGATGTTGCCGACTTCCTTCAGCAGGATCTCGCCGGCCATCGTGGAGGAGGCACGGACGTAGCTGGGCTTGGCCATGATGCCATGGCGCAGCAGATAGACGAACGGGTCGAAGCGCGGATGTCCCTCGTCGCCGTCGCGCACGTCGCCGTCGACCAGGGTGACCTGCTTTGCCACCTTGAGGAACGGCAGCGCGGAGTGGATCGCGCGGATCGCCTCGAGGCTGCCGTTGCAGCCGATTACGATGCGCTCGAAGCGGAGCTCGCCGGCCCAGTGCGGGGGCAGCACCAGGCAGGGCATGCGGCAGTCCAGGATCGCTTCGCCCAGGATGTCGAGCAGGCCGGATGCCTGCACCATGTCGCGTTCGATCACCGCCAGGTCGTGTCGCGCACCGAGCCAGCGCAGGGTCGGAGTGATGCCGGAGCGGGCCACGATCCAGTCGGCGTTGCGCACGCCGGCGTGGCGCGCGAACGAGCCGAAGGCGGCGTGTTCGTCGGCGAGCTCGGCCCGCGGTTCGAGCAGCAGGCCGAGTACGGTGGGTTCGCTGCCGGCTTCGCCGGCAGTGAGTTTGCGCAGGGCGGGGTCGACGTAGCAGCCGGTCAGGTTGCCGTCCCAGCGTGCGGCGATGGCGACACCGGCAACGGCGGCGGGGCTCCACGGGTCGGTGTTGGTCACCAGCGCGAGGATGTCGCCCGGGCGCGTCACGCGCGGCATGGGGTCGGTGCTTGTCATGGCGGATGGCCCGGGTTCGGCGGTGCTCAGAGGTCGAGGGAGTGGATGACCTGGGTGGCGTCATCCGGATCGATCCGGCGCTGGAAACCCAGGAAACCGGCCAGTTCGCGCATCGGTTCGTTCTCGGTGGCGTCGATCGAGAACATCCGGCGGAATCCGTTCTTGCGCGCGATCTCGATCAGCCGCCGCATCAGCAGCACGCCCAGGCCGCGGTGGCGCCAGTCGTCGGCCACGGTCACCGCGCATTCGCACTGCTTGTCGTCGCCGCTGGCGCCGTAGCGGCTGACGCCGACCAGGCGCAGCTCGCCGTTGTCGTGGGCGAGCGCGACGAACGCCATGCGGTCGTGGTAATCCACGTTCATCAACTGGTCGAGCAGGGCCGTGCTGGCTTCCTTCAGGTTGCCGAGGAAGCGGAAGCGGCAGGCCTGTTCGGACAGGCGGTCGATGAACTCCGTTTCGCGCTGGCGGTCCTCCGCGCGCAGCGGGCGTACCAGCACCGGGCTGCCGTCGTTCAGGGTCTCGATCCAGTGGGTTCCCTCGATGGCGCCGAACGGCGCGGCGGGGGCGGGGGTGTGTTCGGTGTGGTGGATATTGGGCATGGGCTGTTCCCGCGGCAGATGAACCGTGAGCGATTCCGCTGCCGTGAGCGGCGGCGGCCACGGCATGGCGGCTTGCGAGACGAGTTCTACGCCGGCCGGCCGTGGCCCGAGTTGACCTCGGTCAATCCGTGCGGAACGCGAGCGCGGGCCGTGTGCCCATGCATGAACCGGCGTGCTGCGGCATCGGTCGGCAACGGCGCCGGCCAGCACGTGCGCGTTCGCGCGGCGGTTCGATGGCCGGTCTCTCAGCCGGCGTCGTGTCGTTTCGTCGCCGCCGTGTTGTTGCGGCAGAGGCCGGCGAGCAGGTCGGGGCGCAGTATACGCACGGCCTTGCGATTGACTTCGAGCACGCCCATTTCCTCCAGCCGCGAAAACAGCCGGCTGACCGTCTCGACCACCAGGCCGAGGTAGTTGGCGATGTCGTAGCGGGACATCGGCAGGGAGAGCGCGATGCCATCGCGCTGCAGGCGCTGGTAGCGGTCGGCCAGGCTCTTCAGGAAGATCGCCAGCTGCTCCTGGGCCTGCTGTCGGCCCATCATCACCAGGTGGCGGTGTTCCTCGATCACCTCGCGGCTGATCACCCGCATCAGCTGCCGGTGCAGTGCCGGCACCTCGCTGATGACCTGCTGCAGCCGTGCATAGGGCAGTTCGCAGATGCTGCTGCGTTCGAGCGCCTCGGCCTGACTGACATGCCGGTTCAGCGCCAATGCGTCGAAACCGATGATTTCGCCGGGCAGGTGGAAACCGAGCACCTGCACGTCGCCGGCCTCGTCCTGCACGAAGGTCTTGAGCGAGCCGGAACGCACCACGTAGAGCGCCGCGAACGGGTCGCCATCGCGGTACAGCACGCTGCCGCGATCCAGCATCCGCTTGTCGCGAACTGTGGTGTCCAGCCGATCCAGGTCGTCGTGGCCGATGCCGGCCGGCAGGCACAGCTCGCCCAGCGCGCAGGAGGAGCAACTGCGTCGCAGCTGGTTCAGGTCGAAAACGTTGGTTTCCGGAACCATCAACGTCCTCGCGAAGCTGGAGCGGAGGGGGCTGGTGAACCCGGTTGTGGCCGGGCAGGGCTGGACCTTAGCATGACGATGCGCAAATTCCGCGTGTATTTGACTGCGGTCAAATGGCGCGCCGTGACCCCGCCGTAGGCTGGCGGCCGGGTCGGCGTCTCCCGACTTTCACCTGCAGAGAACACCATGAACTGGAAGAACACCGAGGATCGTTACGGCGCGCTGTCGATCGGCATGCATTGGCTGACGCTGCTGTTGCTGGTCGCCGTGTATGCCTGCATCGAGCTGCGCGAGTTCTACCCACGCGGGAGCGACCTGCGCGAGGGCCTGAAGACTTGGCACTTCATGCTTGGCCTGGGGGTGTTCGCCCTGGTCTTCGTGCGGCTGGCAATCCGTCTCGGGTCGGGGCCGCGGCCGCCGATCCGGCCGGCGCCACCCGTGTGGCAGGAGCGCCTGGCCGCGCTGATGCACCTGGCGCTGTACGCCTTCCTGATCGCGATGCCTTTGCTCGGCTGGCTGGTGCTCAGCGCCGCAGGCAAGCCGGTGCCGTTCTTCGGCCTGCACTTGCCGGCGCTGGTGGGGGCGGACAAGGCGTTCGCCGACTTGCTGGAAGACATCCACGGGACCATCGGCACGGTGGGCTACTACCTGGTCGGCCTGCACGCAGCGGCCGCACTGGTGCATCACTACGTGAACCGCGACAACACCTTGCTGCGCATGTTGCCGCGGCGTGGCGGGCAGCGCCCGTAAGGCCGTCCGCCACGCCGGCGCCGGGCGCCGCCGCTGGCCAGGCAAAAACAAGGCCGCCGGGTTTCCCCGGCGGCCTTGTCTTGCTGCTTCCCGGCCCCGTTCCCCGGGGCCGGTTCGAACTCAGGCTTGCGCGGGCAACACCCGCAACAGTGAAGGCGCCGCCACCGCCTTCGCGCGCGCTTCCATCGAGGCGAGGAAACGCCACACGAACAGCAGGGTGACCAGCAGCAGCCCCGGGTAGCCGACGCCGGCCAGCAGGTAGGGCAGGGTCGGGTCGCCGGCCACGCGCACCCGCGGCAGGTTGAAGCTGAGCAGGCCGAGCGTGATGATCGTGCCGAAGATCCACATCATCATCAGCCAGATGCCTGCCTCGAAGCCGCTCAGCGGCCGGCTCCAGCGGGTGACGGGATGGGCCGCGGCAGACTCGCCGTGGGCATCCGCACCGGCCGGCACGGCCAGGCGGCGGCCCAGGGTGAGCAGGTCATAGACCAGCACGCCCGCACCTGTCGCGAAGACCACGCCGAACAGCGGCAGCATCAGCTTGAACACGCCCATCGAGCGGGCCACGTCACCGCCGAACCAGTCCAGCCCGAGGATGCGGTAGACGTAGATCTGCACCGTGCCGCCGATCGAGAAGGAGAACGCCATGCCGAGCACGCCGGTGAGCACCAGCCAGAAACTGAGCTTGCCCAGCCGCTGGTCGTAGTTCGGCACCTTGCGCAGGATCGGCACCGCGAAATAGGCCGCCGCGATGCCCAGCATGCCGAAGGTGCCGAACAGCGCCAGGTGAGCATGCCCCGGCGTCACCCAGGTGCCATGCGACCACACGTTGGTCAGCGCGAAGGTCATGGTGAAGCCGAGGATGCCGGCGCCGATCTGCTCCAGCACCACCGAGCCCAGGATGAAGTAGAACGCGGGCGCGTTTTCCAGCGGGCGCTTGTTGGTGTGCGCATCGAGGTAGATGTGCCAGAAGCAGAACACCAGCGGCAGCGGTTCCAGCGCGCTGAACAGCGAGCCCCAGAATTGCCAGAACGCCGGCGTGCCGATCCAGAAATAGTGGTGCGCGTTGCCGATCAGCCCGGACAGCCACACCAGCGCCACGCCCCAGAACACCGCAAAGCCCACCGACTTGACGTCGACCTTGAACATCAGCACCAGCAGGAAGCCGACCAGGGTGATGTGGATGACTTCCCACACGCCCTCCACCCAGTAGTGCACCACGAACCAGCGGAAGTATTCCTGCAGATCCAGCCGCGCCACGTAGAACAGGCCGAACACCCAGACCGCCATCAGCGCACTGACGCCGAGGCCGAGGCCCCAGTGGATCTCGTTCCACTGGCGCACCGGCGGGAACGTGCGCAGCACCACGTAGGCGAGGATCGCGAAGCCGATCAGCACCAGCACGCCGGCGATGCGCCCTGCCTCCAGGTACTCAAGCCCCTGCTGCAGCCATGGCTGCCCGTGCCACCACCCGGCAATGCCGAACTGGGCCAGCCGCAGGGTGAAGAAGTTCCACACGGCGATCACGATCAACGCATAGAACAGCAGCTTGACCAGCCACGGCGAGACCATCTCGCGTTTGGCCAGCAGCGGGCCGACGAACAGGATCGCGCCGATGAAGCCGCACAGGATCCACAGGATGCCGAGGTTGAGGTGCTCGGCGCGCGCGACGTTGAAGTTCATCACCCCCGCCAGCACGGTCGGGTCGGTCTGTTGCACCGACAGCAGCAGGCCGTAACCGACCTGCAGCATGAACAGCACCAGCATCAGCATGAAGAAACGCATGCTCAGCCGTTGAGTCTGGAATTCGATCTGCATCACTGCTTCTCCAGGGAGTGGAGGTAGGCCACGATGGCGTTGACTTCATCGTCCTTGAGCAAGGTGCCATAGGGAGGCATCACGCCGGTCGGGTAGCCCGCCACGATCTTTGCATTGGGCTGGCGGATCGACTCGCGCAGGTAGGCGTCGTCGGCAGTGACCGTGCTGCCGTCGGCGAGGCTGACCTTCGAGTTGTACAGGCCGCCCCAGCCCGGGCCGACCAGCCGCTTCTCGTCGGTGGCATGACAGGCCAGGCAGCCGGTGTCCTTGACCAGTTGCGCGCCGTGGGCCACGGGATCCGGCGCGGCCGCGGCGGGCGCCGGCGATGCCGCTGCAGCGTTCGCCTGGGCGACGGGCGCGATGCCGTGCGCAAGCTGCACGCGATGGTCGAACCCTTCCACTTCCACCTTCGGCGGCCAGCCTTCGGTGTTCATTGCCGAGGTGTACTTCAGGTAGGCGATCAGCTGGCCGATTTCGTCCTTGCTGAACGGCAGGTTGGGCATCATCGTGGTGCCGCCGCCGCGCCGCTCGATGCGCTGCGCTGCGCCGGGGAATTTCTTGAGGTAAGCCTCGATCGAATCGGTGCCGGTGTCGGCTTGCTGGTTCGGATCGAGCAACTGCGCACGCACCGCCGCGGTCGTCGGCCAGCCTCCGGCCGAGGGCAGGAAGGCGGCCAGCCAGGCCGGACCGACGCGCTTGTATTCTTCGGTGAGATCCGGCCCCAGGTAGGCGCCGTTGCCGACCATGGTGTGGCAACCCATGCAGTTGTACGCCTGGAACACACGCTTGCCGTCGACCGCCTGATAGGGGCCGAAGGAAACCGTGTCCGGGGTTACCTGATGGCGCGACTTCAGGAAGGAGAAGATCGACAGCGCGACGAAGATCAGGGCCAGGATGGCCAATACCAGAAATGCACCCCGGCGCCGGGGCGTCTCGCAACTGCTACCGCCGGTTCCGCAGCTCATGAGAGTTTGTCCTTGACGGTGGTGGCCTGCTCCTGGGTGTCGTGCAGGAACAGGATGCGCAGGCTGCCGATGAAGACGTAGAACACGTACACCGCCAGCACGAAGCCGGTGATGAAGTAGATCCACCATGCAAGATGCGACTCGGGCCAATACTCGAAGTTGCGCCAGAATGGCCAGGACAATAGAAGGGCTGCCACACAGGCCAGCATCGAAAGCGTCAGATCAGTGATCCGTTGCGTCATGCGATTTTCCCCAAAGGGTTCGAGCCTCGTCGGATAGCACCAGAACCATCGAAACCCTACCCCGAGGGATTCGCGTGCAAGGCGGGCTGAATACTAGGTGTGGCATTTGCGCGCACGCATGATCCAGGTCAAGCGTGCGCGTGTTTTCGACGCGCATGGTCGCGGGGCTTCGGCGCCGGCCATCGCTTGCGCGGGAACGATCGGCGTTGCCGCGCGGGCCACGCGCGGTAGTGGCCGCGGCCAGTCGTCGGCACCGCTGCCGAGCTGCAGGATCTTTCGACGCACGCGCTGTTCCTCGGCCGGACTGACGAGCCCTTCGTCCAGCAACTCCTGCAGAGTCCGCAGCTGGCGCAGCCCACGCTGCGGCATGGTCGACGGTGGGTGGGCAGCGGGCGCGTCGTCGCTGCTGCCGTCGCTGCCGGTGTTGCTGCCGGCAGCGCCACGCGTGCCGTCGTCGCCGTCACCGCGGCGGAACAGTCCAGGCGCAGGTGCAGGTCCTGCTTGAGGTCGTCCAGCGTCAGGCGGTGGCGCAGTGGTTCGCAGCCGGCATGGCGCAGCGTGACCGTGCCGTACCATTCGGCGCGCGCGTCGGCGCGCGCGCCAGGGCGCATCAGTCGATCTTGATCGGCTCGTGCAGCCCGGGCAGCTGGCAGCTGACGCCGCGTGCGGCCAGCATCTCCTGCATCGCCTGCATGCCGCGGCCGTATTCGCCGTGCACCAGGAACACCTTGCGTTGCGGCGCATCGCCCAGCCAGGCCAGCAGCGAGGGTTGGTCGGCGTGCGCGGAGAAGCCGTTGATCGTCCACACCTGCGCGCGCACCGGGATCTCCTCGTTGAACACGCGCACGCTGGCTGCGCCATCGATGATCCGCCGCGCCAGCGTGCCTTCCGCGGCATAGCCGACGAACACCACGCTGCAGCGCTCGCGCCACAGGTTGTGCTTGAGGTGGTGGCGCACGCGGCCGCCGTTGCACATGCCCGAGCCGGCCAGGATGATCGCGCCGCCGTCGACGTTGTTGATCGCCATCGACTCGGCCGTCTCGCGGGTGAAGTGCAGGCCTGGCATGGCGAACGGGTCGCCATGCTGCAACTCGTCGAGGAAGCCGTCGTCGAAGCATTCCGGATGGCGGCGGAAGATCTCGGTGGCGGAAATCGCCATCGGCGAATCGAGGAATACCCGCACGTGCGCGGGGATCGCGCCGTCGCGGATGCCGCGGTGCAGGTAGTAGAGGATTTCCTGGGTGCGTTCCAGCGCGAAGGTGGGAATCACCACGTTGCCGCGCCGGTTCACCGTGTCGCGGATGGCCCGGTACATCTCTTCTACCGAGTCGGGCACCGAGCGGTGCGGGCGGTCGCCGTAGGTGCTTTCCATCACCACGTAATCGGCCGGCGGCGCACTGGTCGGATCGCGCAGCAGCGGGCGGCCCGGGTTGCCCAAGTCGCCGGAGAACAGCATGCGACGGTGCTGCTTGCCGTCGTCCAGTTCCAGCAGGATCGAGGCCGAGCCGAGGATGTGGCCGGCGTCGAGGAAGCGGGCGCTGACGCCGTCGACGACCGGCACGGTCTTGTCGTAGCCGACGTCGGCGCCGAAGAAGTCCAGCGCGTGCAGCGCGTCGTCCAGCGTGTACAGCGGCGGCGCCACCGCCTCGCCGCGGCGGTTGTTGCGTTGCGCGCGGCGCGCGTCTTCCTCCTGCAGGCCGGCGGCATCCAGCATCACCACGCGGGTCAGTTCGCGGGTGGCGGCGGTGGTGAGGATGCGGCCGCGAAAACCCCGTCGCACCAGCAGCGGGATCCGCCCGCAGTGGTCCAGGTGGGCATGGGTGAGCAGCAGCACGTCGATGCCGGCCGGGTCGAAGCCGAACGGCTCGGCGTTGGCGCGCTCGACTTCTTCGCTGCCCTGGAACATGCCGCAGTCGATCAGCACGCGACGGTCGTTGCAGGTGATCAGGTGGCAGGAGCCGGTGACCTGCTTGGCGGCGCCGTGGCAGCTGTAGATGATCATGCGTTCCCCGACGGTATGGGTGAGGGCGGCCCGGGCAGTTTGCGGCGCACTCTGGCAGAGTACCCCGGCAGCCGGATTGATCGTCGTCAATTCGGGGCGCCCAGCGACTGTGCCATGGTGCGTCTTGTGTCGTTGTGCCGCCGTGCACGGCGGCGGCGGGCGTCCGGCACACGCGGGGGTTTGCCATGATCACGGTGCCTTTCCACCACGATTCGCACGTCGTGCGGGGGTTCCTGCAGTTCTCGCGCGCGGCTGCCGCACTGATCTGCGCGGTGGCGCTGGTGGTGCTGGCCGGCTGGTGGTGGAACTGGCCGCGGCTGACCACGGTATGGCCGGGGCAGGCCGCGATGACGGCGAATGCGGCGATCGGCTTCGTGCTTTCCGGCAGTTCGCTGCTGCTCAGCCGGCACGCCTCGCCGCGGTGGTCGGGTCTCGGCCGCTGGCTGTCGCTGCTCGTGCTGGCGATCGGCGAGGCCACCCTGGTGGAATACCTCTGGGCGACCGACCTGGGCATCGACCACCTGTTCGGCGGTCTGCCGGCGCATGCGGCCGGCCCGTGGCCCGGGCGCATGGCCGAACCGGTCGCGGCGGGGTTCGTGCTGCTCGGCGGCCTGGGCCTGCTGCTGCCGGTCCGGCGCTGGCTGTATCTGCGCGAAGGCCTGGCCGTGGGCCTGCTGGCTATCGCCATGAGCGGCCTGGCTTCCTACGGCATCGCACTGGCCGGCAAGGACGACATGCTGTTCGGACGGATGCCGATCCACACCATGCTGTTGTTGCTGCTGGCGACCCTGGGCTGGCTGTCCGCCACACCCACCCTCGGGCTGACCCGGGTGGCCACGGCGGACACGCTGGGTGGCGCGCTGGCGCGCCGACTGCTGCTGCCGGCGTTGCTGCTGCCGGCCGTGTTTGCGTTCGTATTCGAACTGCTGCAGTCCTGGCTGGGCCTGTCCGAAACGCTGGCCTTCGTGTTCATGACCCTGTTCAGCGGCGGCGCGGTGGCCGGGCTGGTGTGGTGGGCGGCGAACCTGTTCGACAAACTGGAGCGCCAGCGCCGCGAGAGCATGCTGCTGCGCAATGACGCCGACACCGACATCCTGACCGGGCTGGCCAACCGGCGCGCGCTCGACGAAGCGCTGGCCGGCCTGCTGCGCAGCCAGCGCGAACACGACCGGATGTTTTCGCTGCTGATGCTCGACCTGGACCGGTTCAAGACCTTCAACGACGAGTTCGGCCACCTCGCCGGCGACCAGGTACTGCGCATCACCGGCCACCTGCTGCGCGCTGCGCTGCGGCCGTCGGACCTGGCCGCGCGCTATGGCGGCGAGGAGTTCGTGCTGCTGTTGCCGGAGACCGACGTGGCCGGGGCCAGCGAGGTGGCGACGCGCATCCTCGACGCATTTCGCACCTTCGAGTGGCCACACCGCCTGGTCACGATCAGCATCGGCGTGGCGCAGTCCGCCAACGGCGATGCTGCCGAGAACCTGATCCGGCGCGCCGACGCCGCGCTGTATGACGCCAAGCATACGGGGCGCGACCAGATCGTGGTGGCCGCGGCGGTGGCGCCTCCGGGGGCCTCTCGCGCGGGAGCCTGAGCAGCGCCTTGCCCCCGGTCCCGCCGCCGGCGTCGCCGGTCGCGGCCGGCCGCTGCGGCTGCGCCGGGCGCGCGCCGCCGCTCAGCGCCTGCGGGGTGACGCGCCGGATCCTTAAGACCCATGTAAGCCGTTCCGGTTGCAATGTCGTCCAAGGCAATCCTGCCGACACCGGAGACGCATCATGAAACACACCCTCGTTGCATCGTTCTTCCTCGCCGCCGCCGCGTTGTCGGCGTCCGCCTTCGCCGCACCGCAATGCACCAATGCGCCGCGTGCGCAGTGGCTCACCGAAGCGGCGATGAAGCAGAAGGTGCTCGACCAAGGCTACACCATCAAGGTGTTCCAGGTCTCGGGCAACTGCTACGAGATCTACGGCAAGGACAAGGCCGGCAAGAACGTCGAGATCTACTTCGACCCCACCGACGGCCGCATCGTCAAGCGGAAGGGCGGCTGATCGATCACCTGAGCGAGGACAAGCCATGAACGCCACGGTCAAGGTATGGGATCCGCTGGTACGCGTGTTTCACTGGTCGCTGGCGGGTTTGTTCCTCGCCAATTTCTTCACCGAGGACGGCGAGCTGGTCCACCGCGGGATCGGCTACGCCGTGCTGGTCCTGCTCGCGGTGCGCTTCGTGTGGGGCTGGGTCGGCACGCGGCATGCACGTTTCGCCGACTGGGTGCCCGGCCCGCACCGCGTGCGCGATTACCTGCGTGCGCGACTGGCCGGGCGCTCGCAACGGCAGTTGGGGCACAACCCGGCGGCGGCGATGATGATCCTGGCCCTGCTCGCCGGCGTGCTGCTGGTGGGCGTCACCGGCTGGCTGCAGACCACCGACGCGTTCTTCGGCACGCCCTGGCTGGAGGAACTGCACGAGCTGCTGGCCTACGGCGTGCTGGGGCTGGTCGTGGTGCACGTGCTGGCGGCAGTGGGCGAGAGCGTGCACTACCGCGAGAACCTGGTTGCCGCGATGGTCCACGGCCGCAAGCGCGCGCTGGGGCAGGATGTCGCAGCCGGCGGAAAAGCACCGCGACTTGCGGCAAGTCAAGTGAGCCGTCCAGTCACGCGACAAGAATGAGGCCATGCGCATCCTGCTAGCCGAAGACGATCGGGCACTGGGGCAGGCGCTGGCCGAAGGCCTGCGCCAGCTCGGCTATGCGGTGGACTGGATCACGGACGGCAACCAGGCCGCCGTCGCGCTGGCCGACACCAGCTACGCCGCCGCCGTGCTGGACTGGAACCTGCCGCGCAGCAGTGGGCCGGCCATCATCGCTGGCATGCGCCGGCGTCGCGACGCCACCCCGGTGCTGCTGCTGACCGCCCGCGACGAGCTTGCCGACCGGGTCGCCGGGCTGGACGCCGGCGCCGACGATTACGTGGTCAAGCCGGTGCACCTGGACGAACTGGCCGCGCGCCTGCGCGCCTTGCTGCGCCGCGCCGATGGCCAGCTCGAACCGGCGATCCGCGTGGGTGGGCTCGAAGTCACCCCGGCCGCCCGCGCCGCCACGCTGGAGGGGGCCGCGCTGGAGCTGACCGCGCGCGAATACCAGCTGCTGGAAACCCTGGTGCGCCATCCCGGGCGGGCCTATTCGCGCGACCAGCTGGAGGAGGCCCTGTACGGCTGGGACCAGGAAGTGGCCAGCAACGCGGTCGAAGTGCACATCCACCACCTGCGCCACAAGCTGGGTCCGGGCTGGATCCGTACCTTGCGCGGCATCGGCTACGCGATCAACCGGCCCGGCGGCCCGGTCGCATGATCCGCCCCTCGCTCAACCGGCGGCTGGTGCTGCGGCTGGTGGCCGGCATCGTGCTGGTGTGGTGCGCCGCCGCCGGCTGGCTGGCCTGGCGCAGCCTGCATGAGGTCGACGAGATCTTCGACCAGATGCTGGTGCGCACCGCCGCCAGCGTGTTCGCGGTGATGCCGGACGACGCGGCCCGCGCCGGCGCGGTGCGCCTGCCGGACAGGAAAATGGTCGGCTCGGACGCCACGGCCCAGCGACCGGCCATCGTGCTGCGCGATGCCCGCGGCGAGCTGCTGGTGGAGAGCGCCGAGCTGCCGATATTGCGCTTCGATCCGGGCGACGCGCATTTCCATTCGATCAGCCACGACGGGCGGCGCTGGCGGGTATTCCAGCGCTGGGATGCGCGGCACCAGTACTGGATCCAGGTTGGCGCTCCGTTGGACGAACGCGACGAACTGATGCGCAAGCTGCTGGCGCCGGCGCTGCTGGCCTTGCTGGCGCTGCTGGTGCTGGTGCCGCCGACGGTATTCGCCGGCCTGCGCAGCGGGCTGAAGCCGCTGCACCGGCTGACCCGCAGCCTGTCCGCCGGCGCCAATCCGGCGGTGGCCTCGCTCACCGACGATCGGGTGCCGGTCGAGTTGGCGCCATTCACCGAGGCGATCGATCAGCTGGTCGATCGCCTCCGGCTCAGCCTGGAGCACGAGCGCCGCTTCACTGCCGACGCGGCGCACGAACTGCGCCATCCGCTGGCGGCGTTGCGGCTGGAACTGGACCTGGCCGGAAGCGGTGACGATGCGGCCGCCCGTGCGCGGCACCTGCAGCGCGCGCAGGACGCGCTCGACCGCATGCAGCGCCTGGTGGCCCAGCTCCTGATGCTGGCGCGGGTCGAGAAACTGGCCGAACTGGACGACGCCGGTCCGCTGCGCCTGGCGAGCGTGGCCGAAGCCGCCCTGCGCGACGTCAGCGAGCGCGCGGCGGCGCGCTCGATCGAGTTGTCGCTGGATCACGACGGCAACGACTTCGTGCTGGGCAGCCGCAGTCTGCTCGGCATCCTGGCGCAGAACCTGCTGGACAACGCGCTGCGCCACGCACCCGAGCGCGGCCAGGTGAACGTGCGCGTCGGTGGCCACGACGGGCGGGTCAGCCTGGAGGTCAGCGACAGCGGGGCCGGCTTTGCGGCGGACGACACGGCGCGGCTGGGCGAGCGCTTCCACCGCCCCGAAGGCAGCGTGGGCGAGGGCAGCGGGCTGGGCCTGTCGATCGCGCAGGCGATCGCCCACCTGCACCACGGCGAGCTGGCCTTCGGCCGCTCCGCGCTGGGCGGTGCGCGGGTCAGCCTCAGCCTGCCACGCGTCGCAGGCGCCGCGCCGCATGTACCCGGTTACGCCTGAGCGGGCGAAACACTCCTCACATCTTCGCGGAGAGACCCATGACCGAAACCACCCGCAAGCTGAGCTTCCAGGTCACCGCCCGTCGAACCGACGCGCACGGCAGCGTCGCCCGCTGCAAGGATGCCGAACTGTGGCTGGACACCGACCTGGCCGGCCGCATGGATGCGTTCAACCCCGCCGAGCTGCTGCTGGCCGCGTTGTCGGCCTGCATGATCAAGGGCATCGAACGGGTCGCGCCGATCCTGAAGTTCCAGCTGCGCGGGGTCGAGGTGCGCGTGCATGGCGTGCGCCAGGACGTGCCGCCGCGGCTGGAATCGATCGACTACGAGATCCTGGTGGACAGCGACGAGAGCGAGCAGCGACTGGCCCTGCTGCACGACAACGTGCGCAAGTACGGCACGGTGTTCAACACGGTGGCGCCGGGCACCCGCCTCGCCGGCGTGCTGCGGCGGTCCGGCTGAAGCGCGGTCGTTGCCGCGCCGGCCCGTCCGTGGCGACCCGTTGCGCAGCAGGCTGGCGTCGCTGCCCCAGTCAGGCCAGCAGCATCGCCAGCATGGCGGCGAGCAGGGTTCGCGGGCCGCTCAGCGTCCGCCGTGGAAGTGCTCGCGGAACGGCTTGCGGAATTGCTGGTGGCAGCCCAGGCACGCGCTCTGCACGTTGGCGAACGCCGTGATCGCGGCGATGCCATCCTGCCGCTGTGCGGCCATGGCCAGCTGTTGCGCGGCGTCGTGGGCTTGCTGGTCGTAGCCGCGGAAGTGGCCGGTGTCCTTGCCCACGAAGGCGAGGATGCGCAGCTTCTCCGCCAGCGGCGGTTGCGGGTGGTCGGCAATGCGCGCCGCCACGGTCGCCACCGCGGGCCAGTCCTCGCGCGCGATGCCGTCGGTGGCGCCCTGCATGTCGTGGCCAAGGTCGCGCATGATCGTCGTCAACGCCATCGGCGCGGTCCGGTCCGGCGCATCGGCCGCGTCGGCCGCCGGCAGCAGGCTGCCGGCGACTATCATCAAGGCGACGGCGGCGACGCGTCGCGGTGTGGAAGTGCGTGGCGTGGGAGGCATGGGCGGTACTCCTGTGGGCTGGGTGTCGATGGGTGTCCGGAGGGTAGGCCGGCTTGGCGCGTTGCGCTGCCGGAAGGCGCGCTCATGCCGGCGGCTCGCCGTCGTAGAACGCATGCATGGCGGCCACGGCCTGTTCGGCGTTCTCGACCACGCTGAGCAGTTCGGCGTCACGGGGGTCGAGCATGCCCTGTTCGATCAGGAACGCCAGGTCGCAGGCGCGGCGCCAGAAGGCGCTGCCGACCAGCACGATCGGCAGGCGCGGCATCTTGCCGGTCTGCACCAGAGTCAGCACTTCGAACAACTCGTCCAGCGTGCCGAAGCCGCCGGGAAAGGCGACGAGTGCCTTCGCACGCATCATGAAGTGCATCTTGCGCACGGCGAAATAATGGAAGCGGAAGGCGAGCTCCGGGGTGATCCAGCTGTTGGGCTGCTGTTCTTGCGGCAGCGTGATGTTGAGCCCGATCGAGCGCGCGCGCGCCTCATAGGCGCCGCGATTGGCCGCTTCCATGATGCCCGGGCCGCCGCCGGTCACCACCACGAAATCGCGCCGACCCTCGCGCTGGAAGCGGCTCGAGACGATTTCCGCGAAGCGGCGGGCTTCCTCGTAGTAGCGGGCGCCGGCCAGCTGGCGCCGTGCGGCGGCGAGTTCGCGCGCCAGCCCCGGCTCGTCCGGATGGACTTGCGCGCGAGCCGCGAGCCGCACCACGTCGGCCTGGGCCTGCTCGGGCGAACAGGTGCGTGAGCTGCCGAGGACCACGACGGTGGAACGGATGGCGTGTGCGTGCAAGGAGATCTCGGGTTTGAGCAATTCGAGTTGCAGGCGCACGCCGCGCAGTTCGTCGCTGGCGAGAAACGCGACGTCTTCCTGCGCCAGCCGGTAGGCCTCGCCGTGCACGATCGCCTCCTGCCGCCGCTTGCTGTCGTCGCTGCCGTTCATGCCGGGACTCCGCTGCCGTGCCAGTGCACCTGCTGGCCCGCCGCAGGGACGGTCACGTTCCAGCCGGGGCGCACACGCAGCCCGCTGGCCAGCGCCTGCGCCGCCATCTCCTCGCCATGCACCACGAAGGTCTGCGCCGGCGGTCGCGCGAAGCCGGCGGTCCAGGCCAGCAACGCGTTCCGGTCGGCGTGCGCGGACAAGCCGTCGACGGTGTGGATCGCGGCGCGCACCGGAATATCCTCGCCGAAGAGCCGCACCTGGTCGGCGCCGTCGGCCAGCCGCCGGCCCAGCGTGCCCTGGGCCTGGAAGCCGGTGATCAGCACGCTGCATTCGGCCCGCCCGAGGTTGTGCCGCAGGTGGTGCCGGATGCGGCCGGCGGTGCACATGCCGCTGGCGGAGATGATGATGGCGCCGGAGCGGATCTGGTTCAGCGCGATGGACTCCTCCACGCTGCCGGTGAAGTTGAGGTAGGGCAGGTCCTTGCCGAGCGCGTGCCAGCCGGCGAGGCGCACGGCGTTCTCGTCGAACAGCTCCAGGTGCTGCCGCGTGATCCGGGTGGCCTCGGCGGCCATCGGCGAATCGACGAAGATGCGCAGGTCGCGCAGCCACCCTTCCCGGCTCAGGTGGTGCAGGTGGTACAGCACCTCCTGGGTGCGGCCCACCGCGAAGGCCGGCACGATCACGTTGCCGCGGGGCAGGGTGCGTTCGACCACGTCGATCAGCTCCTCCTGCGTCGCGGCAAGGTCCTTGTGCAGGCGGTTGCCGTAGGTCGATTCGACGAACAGGATGTCCGCCTCGGCGATCGGCGTCGGGTCGCGCAGAATCACCCGGCCCGGTTGCCCGAGATCGCCGCTGAACACCAGCTTGGTGGTCCGCTCGCCTTCGCTGACCCAGACCTCGAGGATCGCCGAACCCAGGATGTGGCCGGCATCGCGGAAGCGGCAGCGGACATCCGCGTGTGGCCGCAACTCACGCCCGTAGCCGTGGGGCTGCACTTGGCGCAGGCAGGCGTCGGCGTCGCGCAGGGTGTACAGCGGTGCGGCGATGGCCTGCGCGTCGCGCGCGCCGCGGGCGCCACGCTGCGCGCGCAGCGCCTGCATTTCCTGGATGTGGGCGCTGTCCGGCAGCATCACCTGCAGCAGGTCGGCGGTGGCGGCGGTGGCATGGATCGTGCCGCGGAAGCCGGCGCGCGTCAGCTTGGGCAGCAGGCCGCTGTGGTCGATGTGCGCATGCGTCAGCAGGACGAAATCGATCGTCGACGGATCGAACCCGAACGCTTGCCGGTTGCGCTGGGCGGCTTCGCGTCCGCCCTGGAACATGCCGCAGTCGACCAGGAACCTCGTCGTGGTCGTCTCGATCAGGAAGCAGGAGCCGGTGACTTCGCGGGCGGCGCCGAGAAAGGTGATCTGCATGGAGGCGGTTCTCCGGATTCGTTCAGTCGCGCCGGCGGCAAGGCTGCCCGGTGGTAGCCGGCGATCGGGCGGTCAGGGTGGTGTGGCTTGGGTGGATGCCTGGTCGGGTGATCCCCGGTCGGCGGCTGGGTTGGCTGTCAGCGGCTGCCAGCCCGGGTCGTCGAAATAGCGCGGGTACAGTTCGAGCGAGTCGAGCAGTTGCGGCAGTCCGTCGGCGGCGAGCACGCGGCCGAGCAGGAGGCGCAGGTTGACGTCCATGCCGCCGCCGCGGGGAGGATGATCGACGATGGCGGCCACGCTGTCTTCGATCGATGCGGTGGCGGCGCGGGATTGCCGTGCCGACAGCGAACCCTCGGCCTGCGCCTGCTGCATCCACAGTGCGACGGCGCGGATGCGCCGCATGCCTTCGCGCAACGCGGGATCGGCGGGCCATCGCTGGCCGTGGTCGAGCTGGAGCTGGCGTGGGGCGACGGCATCCGGGGGACGTGCGTCGGCGGCCATGGCCTGCGCGAAGGACAGCGACCCGCCGACCAGTGCCGTGATCACCAAGGGCACGCGCAGGATCCATCGCAAGTAGCCGTCCGTCCGGCACGCGCCGTCGCGGCGCCGGCAGTGCCTGCGCAGGCGTTGCGGTTGCCTGTCACCCATGGGGTGGCTGCTCCTGCCGTGCCGGCGACCGCGCCCCGACCTTTTCCTGGCCGCGGGTATCGGCATCGCCAGCGTCGGCATCCCAGCCGCCGCCCAGCGCTTTGAACAGCGCTACCAGGTCGATCGCCGCGGCGGTATGCGTGCGTGCGTAACCGTCTTCGGCGTCGCGCAGCACGCGCTCTTCGGCCAGCAGGTCGGTCAGCGCGATGTCGCCGGCGGCGTAGCGTGCCTGCGCGTGGGCGTAGCTGCGCCGCGCGGCGTCGAGGGCGGTCCGCTGCAGCCGTACCGCCTCCACGCCCAGCCGGTAGTCGCCCAGCGCGCGCTCCGCGTCGCCCAGCGCGGTCAGCACGGCCTTCTCGTAGGCGAGCGCGGCCTGCTGCTCGCGTGCCTCGCTGGCGCGAATTTCCGCGCGCACGCGGCCGCCGTCGAACACGCGCCAGGAGATCAGCGGCATGAGCGAGAAGCGCTGGCTGGCGGAGTCGAACAGCTGGCTCGCATCGAGCGCCTGGAAGCCGCCGCTGGCGCCGATCGACAGCTTCGGGAACAGCTCCGCCGTCGCCACGCCGATGTCGGCAGTGCGTGCGGCCAGGCGTCGCTCGGCTGCGCGCACATCCGGCCGGCGGCGCAGGATGTCGGCGCGCTGGCCCACCGGGATCGGCGCCAGCGTGATCGGTGCAGCGGCGGTGTCGAGCAGGGCCAGCTCGCGCTCGGGCGGCGCGCCCAGCAACACGCCCAGGCCCAGCGCCGCGGCACGCGCGCGCGCCTGGATGGCAGGCAGGCCGGCCGAGGCGGCGTCCAGCCGCGCCTGCGCGGCATCGACATCGGCCTGCGCCGCGTCGCCCGCACGGAAGCGTTGGCCGACCAGGTCCGCCGTCTGCGCGAGCGCCTGCACCGAAGCTTCGCGCGCGGCCAGCTCGCGTTGCGCGCCGCGCAGGCTGAGGTAGCTGCGCGCCACTTCGGCGGCGATGCTGATGCGCACGCCGGCGGCATCGTCCTGCGCGGCCTGCAGGCGCGCCTCGGCGCCTTCCACCGCGCGCCGGGTGGCGCCGAACAGGTCGATTTCCCAAGCCGCGTCGAAGCCGGCGTCGTGGATGGTCTGGTCCCGTGCCAGTCCGGGGATGGCGCCGATCGGCAGCGGACCGTTCTTGCTCTGCCGGCGCCGGGTCACGCTGGCACCGGCGCCCACGGTTGGCGCATGGCCGCCGGCGGTGCGATCGCGCAGGGCACGCTCCTCGGCGATGCGCGCCTGCGCCTGGCGCAGGTCGAGGTTGTCCGCCAACGCCGTGGCGACCAGCCGCTCCAGCGTCGGATCGCCCAGCGTGGTCCACCAGGTGGGCAGGCTGGCCGGCGCCGGCGCGGCGGTGTCCGGCTGCGTCCAGCCATGGCCGGTGTCGACCTTCGGTGGCCCGCGGTAGTCGGGGCCGGCGGCGCAGGCGCCGAGCAACAGCGTGCCCAGCGCGACGGCCGCCACGCGGGGCGCTCGGCAGCGGCGATTGGATGAGCAGGTCATGGCAACTCCTTCAGGCATGGCTTGGGTGGCGGTCACTGCAGGCGGCTGCGCACCAGCAGCGTGGCCAGGGTCAGCGTCACCAGCGCGATCACGGCCAGTGGCCAGAGGTTGGCGAGGATGTCCAGCGCCGGCATCGTCTTCAGGAACGTGCCTTCGACGATGACCAGGAAGTGGGTGAGCGGAATCGCCTGCGCCAGCCATTGCAGCGCCACCGGCATGTTTTCCACCGGTGTGGCGAAGCCGGACATCAGTACCGCCGGCACGCCGATCGCGAAGGCGCCGAGGATAGCCTGCTGCTGCGTCGCGCTGACCGCGGAAATCATCAGACCGATGCCGACCACCGACAGGATGAACAGCACCAGGCTCGCCAGCAGCAGGCCGAACGAACCGGTAAAGGGGATGCCGAACAGGAACACGCCGGCGCTGATCATGAACAGGCCGAGCAAGGTGCCGATCGCCAGCGCCGGCAGCGATTTGGAGATGATGATTTCCGGCGTCGAGGTGGGCGACACCAGCAACTGGTCGAAGGTGCCCAGCTCGCGTTCGCGCGCGATCGACAGCGAGGTGATCAGGAGCGCGCTGAACAGCGCCAGGATACCGGTCAGGCCCGGCACGATGAACCAGCGGTAGACCAGGTTCGGGTTGAACCAGTGGCGCACGACGACCGGGTTCGGCGTCTGCGTGCCCGGCACGACCGCGGCGCCGACCTCGGCGGCTATGGTCGAGAGATAGGCCACGGTGATCTGGCCGGAGTTGCTGCGCCGGCCATCGACCAGCACCTGCGCGCGGCCGCTGCCGCCGGCGGCGATCGTGCGCGAGAAATCCGCCGGGATGGCCAGTGCGGCGATGACCTGGCCGCGGTCGATCAGTTCGTGCAGCTGCCGCTGGCTGTCCACGGGCCGGACGTGGGTGATGAAGCGGGCGCTGTCCATCCGCTGCACCAGCTCGTGCGACCAGCGGCCGGCGTCCTGGTTGTAGACGGCGATATCGACGTTGCGCACTTCCAGCGTGGCGGCGAAGGCAAACACCAGCAGCTGCAGGATCGGCGGCACGAACACCACCATGCGGCTGCGCGGGTCGCGCAGGATGCTCAGGATTTCCTTGACGAACTGCGCGCGCAGGCGGGTGAAGCTGAGCAGGGAACCGGACACGGCGCTACTCCAGGTTCTTGCGCGTGGCGCGCTTGGCCAGCCCGAAGAACACCACGCCGATCGCCGCCATCGCCAGCAGGTTGGGCACGAACACCGCCCAGATGTCGCCGGCCAGGAACACCGTCTTCAGCGATTCGACGAAATAGCGCGCCGGGATCAGATGGGTCACGGCGCGGATCGGCGCCGGCATGGCGTCGATCTCGTACAAAAAGCCCGACAGCATGAAGGCCGGCAGGAAGCCGGTGAACAGTGCGATCTGTGCCGCCAGGAACTGGTTGCGCGCCAGCGACGAGATCAGCAGGCCCTGGCCCAGCGCCGGCACCATGAACACTGCCGACAACAGCAGCAAGGCCGCCAGCGAGCCGTGCAGCGGCACGCCGAACACGAACACCGCCAGTGCCGCGGCACCCAGCGTGGACAGCATGCCGAGCACGAAGTAAGGCAAGAGCTTGCCGATCAGGATCTCGGCCACGGAGGCGGGCGTGGACAGCACCGCCTCCATGGTGCCGCGCTCCCATTCGCGCGCCACCACCAGTGCGGTGAGCATGGTGCCGATGATGGTCATGACGATGGCGATGGCGCCGGGGATCAGCGCGCGACGGCTCTCCAGCTCGGGGTTGAACCAGTAGCGCGGCTCCAGCATCACGGCCTGCTGCGGCGCGGCGGCGCCGCGGCCGGCGCGCCAGGACTGCACCACGCCGCGGGCGTAGTTCTCCACATAGTTGGCGGTGTTGGGGTAGGAGCCATCGGTGATGATCTGCACCAGCGGCTCGCTGCCGCGCCGGGCCAAGCGCTGCTCGAAATCCTGCGGGATCACCACGTAGCCGCGCAGCGCGCCGGAGACCAGCTGGTCGGCCACTTCGCGCCGGTCGTGCGCGAAGTGCACGTCGAGGAAGCGGGTGCCCGAAAAGGCCGCTGCCAGGGACTGTGCCGAAGCGCCCGGCGATTCCAGCACCACGCCTACGCGCACGTTCTTGGCGTCCAGCGACACCGCATAGGCGAACAGCAGCAGCAGCACCACCGGCAGCACGAACGCGATCAGCAGCGTCGAGGGGTCGCGCAGGGCCTGATGGCTTTCCTTGACCACCAGGGCCATCAGCCGCCGCCGGTCGAAACGCCGCGAGCCGGTCGGCAGCGCGCCATCGCCCTGCTTGCGTGCGGCGGCGTTCATGCGGCAGCCTCGATGTCGCGGTCGGCGGATTGCACCAGATGGATGAAGGCATCCTCCATGGTCGGGTCCGGCCGCTGCGGGGTGATCGCCATGCGCTTGAGCGCGTCGGGCGTGTCCAGCGCGATCAGGCGCGCACGCGAGAGCATGGCCACCCGGTCGCAGTATTCGGCCTCGTCCATGAAGTGGGTGGTGACCATGATGGTCACGCCCTTGCGCGCCAGCCCGTTGATGTGGGTCCAGAACTCGCGCCGGGTGATCGGGTCCACGCCCGAGGTGGGCTCGTCCAGGAACAGCACGGGCGGGCGGTGCATCAGCGAACAGGCCAGCGCCAGGCGCTGCTTGTGCCCGAGCGGCAGCGAGTCGGGCGTGGCGGACAGCCAGCCGCCGAGGTCGAAGGTGGCGATCATCTCCTCGATGCGCTCGCGTCGCGTGGCGCCTTCCAGCTGGTACACGCCGGCGGAGAACTCCAGGTTCTGCCGCACCGAGAGCAGGCCGTACAGTGAGAACTTCTGCGCCATGTAGCCCAGGCGACTCTTGGCCGCGCCGGTGGCGCGGCGCAGGTCCAGGCCCACCACGTGCGCCTCGCCCGTCGTGGGTTTAAGCAGGCCGCACAGCATCTTGAAGGTGGTGGACTTGCCTGCGCCGTTGGGGCCGAGCAGGCCGAAGATTTCGCCCTTGTGCACCTCGAAACTGACGCTGTCGGTGGCGGTGAAGGGGCCGAAGCGCTTGGTCAGGTTGCGGCAGGAGACGGCGATGTCCGAGCCCAGTTCGACCGGCGGCAGGTGCTCGGCCAGGGCCGAGGTGCCGCCGGGGCCGCCGCCGAGCAGATCGATGAAGGCGTCCTCGAAGCGTGCCGGTACCGGCGCCAGCTCTACCCGCGCCTGGTCGGCCAGTGACTGGATCTGCTCGGTGTCGGCGCCCTCGCGCAGCACCACGCGCACGCCGGCGCCCTGGATCACGCCATCGCTCACGCTGGGCAGGTCGAGCGCTTGGGTCAGCACCGCCCGGCGCTCGGCGCCGACGTTCTCGAGGCGGAAACTGCGGCCTTCGAGCTGCGCAGTGAGTGTCTGCGGCGGGCCATCGAACAGCAGCTTGCCCTGATTGAGCAGCAGCACGCTCTCGCAGCGCTCGGCCTCATCGAGGTAGGCGGTGGACCAGACCACCGCCATGCCTTCGTCGGTCAGCGCCTGCACCATGCGCCACAGGTCCTGCCGGCTGACCGGGTCGACGCCCACGCCGGGCTCGTCCAGCAGCAGCACCTTGGGCCGCGCCATCAACGCGCAGGCCAGGCCGAGCTTCTGCTTCATGCCGCCGGAGAGCTTGCCGGCGAGGCGCTTGGTGAAGGGCCCGAGCCGGGTGAACTCGAGCAGCTCGGCGAACAGGTCGGCGTGGCGGTCCGCATCCATGCCGCGCAGCCGCGCGTACAGGCGCATGTTCTCCATCACCGACAGGTCTTCGTACAGGCCGAAGCGCTGCGGCATGTAGCCGCTGGCGACGTGAATGGCATCGTTGTCCTTCACCACGTCGAAGCCGGCCAGGCTGACGCTGCCGGCGTCGGGAACCAGCAGCCCGGTCATGATCCGCATCAGCGTGGTCTTGCCGGCGCCGTCGGGGCCGACCAGGCCGGTGAGGCGGCCGTAGCGGATCGTGGCGCTGAGCTTGCGCAGCGCGCGGATCGCGCCGAAGCGCTTGTCGACGCGCTCGATCATCACGGCGGCATCGCCCTGCTGGTGCGGCGTGGCGCTGGCCGGCTGCGGGCTCATCTCAACGCCCTCGCGCGGGTTGGCCGGCCGCGCCGGCGGTGTCGATATCGATCGTCACCGGCATGCCCTGGCGCAGGCCCTCGTCGGCGTCGGACACCACCACGCGCAGGCGGTAGACCAGATCGGTGCGCAGGTCGGCGGTCTCCACCGTCTTCGGGGTGAATTCCGCACGCGGCGAGATGAAGCCGATCTGGCCGTGATAGACGGTCGTGGAGGAATCGGTGTGGATGCGTACCTTGGTGCCCGGCGCAATGCGGCCCAGATCCGCCTCGCCGATGTACGCGCGCAGGTACAGCGGATCGCGCAGGCTCAGGCTGTAGACCGGCGTGCTGCTCGCCACCATGCTGCCCGGCTCGCGCACGCGGGCGATCACGACGCCGTTGCTGGGCGCAACCAGCGTGGCATCGGCCACCGCGGTGCGCGCCTGGGTCACGGCGGCTTCGGCGGCGGCCACGCGCGCCTGGCCGGCGGCAATGTCCTCGCGACGGAAGCCCGCGCTGGCCAGCGACAGCGAGGCCTGCGCCGCGGCCAGGTTGGCGGCGGACTGGTCGCGCGCGGCGCGGGCGGCGTCGGCGGCGCGCTGGCTGCTGGCGCCGGACTTGAGCAAGGTGTCCTGGCGCCTGAAGTTGCGCGCGGCCTCGTCCGCGCTGGCTTGCGCCTGGCGGACCTGCTCGCGGGCCTGGGCGATTTCCTGCGGGCGGTTGCCGCTGTGCAGCTTGTCCAGCTGCGCCTGCGCCGCCGCCAGCTCGGCTTCGGCCGCGGCCAGCTTCTCGCGGTACGGCGTGGCGTCGAGCTGCGCCATCACCGCGCCCTTGGTGACGGCGTCGCCTTCGTCGAAGGCTATGTTCGTCAGGCGGCCGGGCTGGCGAAAGGCCAGCTCCACCTCGCGGATGTCGACGTTGCCGTACAGGCGCAGCACGTCCGGGTTGCCGCGGTCGCGCAACAGCCAGAACACCAGGAGGCCGCCCAGCGCGATCACCGCGATGGCGATGGCGATCCAGCGGGTTTTTCCAGTGGGAAGGCTCGGGGTTTTCATCGCGACGGGTTTTCCACGTGAGGAGAGGTGTTCAGCGCGTGTGCGCCACCGGCACTGCGTTCGCCGACGAACGCCGGGCCAGGACCGCGATGCCGAGCCACACCAGCGTGCGCAGGGTCATGGCGACCGGCGTGCGATGCGCCCACGCACCGCCCAAGGCCACATGCAAGCCGAAGGCGAGGAAGACCAGCGCCGTTGCGAGCGCGATGGCGAGCGCCAGCCACGCCGCCCAGCGACGGCGCAGCCACAGTCCGACGCCGGCGACGACGTAGGCGAACCCGGCCAGAAAATTGAACCAGAGCACGAACGGCACGTAATGGCCGGCGGCCTGGCGCGCGGCGCCGTCCACGAACAGGACTGCGCCGCCTTCCCTGAGGGTCAGCAGGCCGAAGCCGATGGCAATCAGCGACATCAGCCGGATCCAGACGCGGTGTTGCGGGTGAGCCGTCATCTTCATGTCCTCGACCGGCGGGCGGCGCGCGCGATGCCGCGGCGGTAGATCGCGAACGCACCCGCCGCTTCCTTGCGCATGTGGCGGGTGTCGCCGGCCAGCAGCGCCTGCATCACCAAGCCCTGGATGCTGCCGATGAACAGCGTGGCCGCTGCGGCCGGGTCCAGCTGCGGGTCCAGTTCGCCGGCGGCCTGGCCTTCCTCGATCAACGTGCGCAGGCGCTCGCCGTAGCGGCGGATCATGGTCTGCACCATCCGCTTGGTGGCCGTGTCCTCGGCCCGCTGCAGCTCGCCGAACAGCATGCGCGGTACGCCCGGGTGTTCGGCGACGAAGGCGATGTGCGCCATGAACATCGCCTCCAGCGCGGCCAGCGGGCCCGCGGCGTCGCGCGCGGCGCGCTCCACCCGCGCCAGCAGGTGGTCGGCGACCCATTCCATCACCGCCTGCCAGATCGCGTCCTTGTTCGGGAAGTGGCGGAACAGCGCGCCCTGGGTCAGCTTCATCGAGGTGGCGATCGCCGCGGTGGTGATCTCGCTGGGGTTCTGTTCGGCGGCCAGCTTGACGACCGCCTCGACGGTGACCGCGCGGCGCTCGTCCGCCGGCAGGTGTTTGCGTGGGATGTTCGTGGCCATGGCTCGTTTCAGTGAGTAATTAGTTACTATCTTACGCAAACTGGAGCGGTTGTCAACGGGAGTGACGTGGCTTTCAGTGGGCAGGTTGTGCCGGCTCGCGCCGCCGCAGGGAGCGGCATGCTCGTGCTCCGCGGCGAACCGGGCGGCCCGGACAGGGCGGCGCTGGCGCGCGGGAGCCCGCACCCTCGGCGGTGCGACGTGGCCGTCTCAGCGCGCCGCGGCCTTTCGCGCCACGCCGGGTGCCGCGCGGCGCAGCAGTTCCAGCCAGACGACGGCGGCGGCCAGCATGCCGGCGGTGGCGAGCAGGGCGAGTGCGCCCGGCACCGCCAAGCCCATCACGCCGCGCAGGAACGGCAGCCCGACCACGGCCGCCAGCATCAGCGCCACCGCGCCGAACATCCGCGGCAGCCAGGGGTTGCGCGCCGGCATGCGACTGAAGGCGGGGCGGGACAGGTCACGATTGGCCAGGGTCAGCAGGAACAGTCCGGCGACCAGCGCAATGAACACCGCGCTGCGGCTTTGCGCCGCGTCCAGGCCCTGACCGAGCAGCAGACCGTAGCCGAGCAGCAGCAGGCCGGCAAAGCCGAGCCCCTGGATCACCGCGTAGCGCAGGTTGGCGGCGGCGAACGGCGAGTCCGACGGCACACGCGGCGGCCGCTGCATGATGTCGTCCGCGGCCGGGTCGGCCTCGTAGACCACGGAGCAGGCCGGGTCGATCAACAGCTCCAGCAGCACGATGTGCACCGGCATCAGCAGCACCGGCCAGTGCAGCAGGGTCGGCACCAGCGCCAGCGCGATGATCGGCATGTGCACGGCGAACACGAAGCGGGTGGCCTTGGTGATGTTGTCGTAGATGCGCCGGCCCTGGCGGATCGCGCTGACGATGCTGGCGAAGCTGTCGTCCAGCAGCACCAGCGCCGCCGCCTCGCGCGCCACGTCGGTGCCGCGCTCGCCCATCGCGATGCCGACGTCGGCGGCCTTCAGCGCGGGCGCGTCGTTGACGCCGTCGCCGGTCATCGCCACCACCTCGCCGTCTGCGCGCAGCAGTTGCACCAGACGCAGTTTCTGTTCGGGCTGGAGCCGCGCGCACAGGTCGACGTGGCGCAGGCGCTCGCCCAGCGCGGCGTCGTCCAGCATGGCCAACTCCGCGCCGGTGATCACCTCGGCGCGTTCGCTCAGCCCCACCTCGCGCGCGATGGCACGCGCGGTGGCCGGGTGGTCGCCGGTCATCATGATGACGCGCACGCCGGCACCGCGGCATTCGGCGATCGCCGCCGGCACTTCCGGGCGCGGCGGGTCGACGAAGCCCAGCAGGCCGAGGAAGCGGAAGTCGAAGTCGTGCTGGCCGCGCGGCCAAGCGGCACCCTGCCACTCGCCGCGCGCCACGCCGAGCACGCGCAGGCCGCGCTCGGCCATTGCCTCGACCCGCTGCAGGATCGCGGCGGCCTGCCCGGCGTCCAGGTGGCACAGGTCGATCACCGCCTCCGGCGCGCCCTTGGTGGCCAGCAGGTGCGCGTCGCGCGCGTCGCCGCGGAACACCCGGGTCATTGCCAGGATGTCCGGCGACAGCGCGTATTCGAATTCCGGCGCCCACTCGGCGTGCACGTGTTCGGTGTCGGTGAGCCAACCCAGCCCGAACTGCTGGATCGCCTTTTCCATCGGGTCGAACGGATCGGCCGGCGTCGCCAGCATGGCGAACTCGACCAGCTCGTGGAACGGCTCGGGCAGCTCGTCGGCGCCGGCGTCGCGGAAGGTGTCGCCGACCAGGTCCAGTTCGGCCACCTGCATGCGGTTCTGCGTCAGCGTGCCGGTCTTGTCCACCGCCAGCACCGAGATCGCGCCCAGCGTTTCCACCGCGGGTCAGCACCTTGTGCCGGGATATCCGCCACGCGCCGAGTGCGAGGAACACGGTGAGGATCACCGGGATCTCCTCGGGCAGGATCGCCATGGTCAGCGCGATGCCGGCCAGCACGCTCTGCAGCAGGCCGTGGCCGTCCCACAGCCAGCCGAGCAGCGCATACGCCGTGGCCAGCAGCAGTCCGCCGGTGGCGAGCTGGCGGATCAGCCGGCGCGAAGCCAGCTGCAGGCCGGAGACGGGTTCGACGGTGGTGCTGAGCGCCTGCCCGATGCGGCCGACCGCGGTGAATCCGGCGACGGCATGGGCCTCGGCGACGCCGACACCCTTGGTCACCACGGTGCTGGCGAACAGCTGGCCGGCCTCCGCACCCGGCAGTTTGGTCACCGGCACCGCCTCGCCGGTGAGCAGCGACTCGTTGACGTCCAGGTGACCGTCCAGCAGCAGCGCATCGGCGGCGATGCGGTCGCCCTCGTGCAAGACCAGCAGGTCGCCGACCACCACATCGCGACCGGGCACGCGGATTTCCTCGCCGCCGCGGAGCACCAGCGCACGCGGCGCGGACAGCTCACGCAATGACTCCAGCGCCCGCTGGGTCTTGCGTTCCTGCATCAGCGTGATGCCGATGACCACGAATACGGCCGACAGCAGGAACGCCGCTTCGGCCCGGTCGCCCAGTGCCAGGTACAGACCGCCGGCGACCAGCAGCATCAGGAACATCGGTTCGGTCAGCACGCCGCGGACGATCCCGAACAGGCTCTTCGGCGTGCTGCCCGGCAGCAGGTTGGGGCCATGTTCGGCCAGCCGCCGCGCGGCCTCGGCCGGATCGAGGCCGGGACGGCCGGCCAGTCGGGGGGGTGCTTCGCTCATGCGTCGACTCGCTGACCGCCCCCGCCGGTATCGCTGCTCAGCGGCACACCAGCACCGGCAAATCGCCGTTGAGGATCACCTTGTGCGTCTCGCTGCCCAGCAGCAGGCGGTCGAAGCCGCGCCAGCCGTGCGAGGCCATCACGATCAGGTCGCACTGTTGTTTGCGGGCGACGCCGACGATGGCCGAATAGGGGCGGGCGTCGATCTCGTAACTGCCCTCGCACGGAACCCCGGCAGCCTGCGCACGCTGGCGCACGTCGGCCAGGTAGCGTTCGCCGTTGGCGATGGCTTCGCGGGTATAGCTCGGCTCGTTGGCCACGACGAACTCGGCGAAGTAGACCGAGGCAGGGAAGGGGGCGATGACGTGGAACGCATACACGCGGGCGCCGAGCTTGGCGGCCAGCTCGATGCCGGTGTCGACCGCCCGCATGGACAGCTCGGAACCGTCGGTGGGCAGCAGGATGTGTTTGAACATGGTGAACTCCTCTTGCTCGGGAAGATCAGCGGCAGGTATACCCGCCATCGATGACCAGCTCGCTGCCGGTCACGAATTTCGATTCGTCGGAAGCCAGGTAGACCACGCCCCAGGCGATGTCGTCCGGCTCACCCATGTGGCCCAGCGGATGCAGTGCGCCGGTTTCGCGCCGATGCTGTGCGGGGTCGCCGCCCATCGAGGCGATGTGCTGCTCCACCATCGGCGTCCAGATGAAGCCGGGGTGGATCGAATTGACCCGTATGCGATCGGCGGCGTACAGCATCGCGTCGGTCTTGCTCATCAGCCGCACCGCACCCTTGGACGCATGGTAGGGCGGCGAGTCGGCCGCGCCAACCAGGCCGTAGATCGACGACAGGTTGACGATGCTGCCGCCGCCGGCTGCGCGCAACGGCGCGATCGCGTGCTTGGTGCAGAAGAATACGCCCTTCACGTTGATCGCCTGTACCCGGTCCCATTCGGCCTCGCTGAGCTCGTGGGTGGGCTTGTTCGCGCCGGCGATGCCCGCGTTGTTGACCAGGACGTCCAGCCGTCCAAACGCGGCTACGGTGGCGGCGACCGCCGCGGCTACCTCGGCTTCCACCGAGACGTCGGCATGGAAGTAGCGTGCGGCGTCGCCGAACTCCGCCGCCAGCTGTTGCCCCGGCCCGTCGTGCAGGTCGACCAGGGCCACTCGCGCGCCCGCTTCCAGCAGGCGGCGCACGCAGGCCGCACCGATGCCCATGGCTGCGCCGGTCACCAGCGCCACCTTGCCGCTCAGTCTGTCCATGGGCATGCCTGCTCGGGGAGTCGGAGCACAGCATGTGCGCAGCGGCGCGCCCGGGTGTTGATCGGAGTCAAGGGAATGCCATGCCGTCATGCGGATGGCGCCGCCATGGCTCAGTTCAGCTGGGCACAGCTGGCGACCTGGGCGGTATTGGCGGGCGCGCCGCGGATACGACCGGCGTTGGAAACCGCCACGGCCAGGGCGTCGGCTGCGCGGGACGGCTGGCAGAACAGCAGGGTGATATTGCTGCCGCTGGCGCTGCCGTCGGGGCGGAAGCGCACGACATGCCGGCCGCTGCTGCTGCGAATGAGCAGCTTGCCCCCGTAGCCGCTGCCGACGCGCAAGGGGCTGCCGTCGGGCTGGTCGTCGCCGTCGCCGTCACGACCGAGCAGCCAGCCACTCTCCCAGCTGGTGGTATCGCTGCAGCGGCTGCCGTCCCGGGTGGGACACAGCAGCGTGCGTTTGCCGCTCATCACTGCCGTCTCGCGGGCGTGCCGCAGGACGGCGATGAAATCGGTCTGGGCGACCCGCAGCGTGTTGCGGCTCAGCAGTTGCCGCAAGGGCGGCGCGGCGATGCCGATGAGCACCGCGATGATGGCCAGCACCATGATCTGCTCGATCAGGGTCACTCCGCGTTGCCGGCGCAGCGGCCTGGGATTCCTTGACATCGACACGGCATCGCCTCCTGCATGGTCCCGGAGAGGCATGCTAGGGCGCGGCCTTCGTCCGGGCAGCCGTCCGCCCGCCATCCGGGTGTCGGTGCCTGCTGACGCGTGCTGTCAGCAGGGGCGATTTAAAATGCGCCATCCCACCCACATCTGTAGCCGATGACCGACCGCTTCGAACTCGTCGCCCCCTACCAGCCTTCCGGCGACCAGCCGCAGGCGATCGCCCGCCTCACCGAAGGTTTCGAGGCCGGCCTGGCCGCGCAGACCCTGCTGGGCGTCACCGGTTCGGGCAAGACCTACACCATCGCCAACGTGATCGAGCGGGTGCAGTGCCCGACCATCGTGATGGCGCCGAACAAGACGCTGGCCGCGCAGCTGTACGGCGAGTTCCGCGAGTTTTTCCCGCACAACGCGGTGGAGTACTTCGTCAGCTACTACGACTACTACCAGCCGGAAGCCTACGTGGTGGCGTCGGACACCTTCATCGAGAAGGATGCCTCGATCAACGAGCACATCGAGCAGATGCGGCTGTCGGCGACCAAGGCGCTGCTATCGCGGCGGGATTCGATCATCGTGGCCACGGTGTCGGCGATCTATGGCCTGGGCAATCCGGAGGACTACCTGAGCCTGCGGCTGATCCTGGCCAAGGGCGAGCGGATCGACCAGCGCAAGCTGATCCACCAGCTGACCGAGCTGCAGTACACCCGCAACGAGATGGAATTGCGCCGTGGTACCTACCGCGTACGCGGCGAGATCATCGATGTGTTCCCGGCCGAATCGGAAACCGAGGCGCTGCGCATCGAACTGTTCGACGGCGAAGTGGAGGACATGGCGCTGTTCGACCCGCTCACCGGCGAGACGATCCGCAAGATACCGCGCTACACGGTCTATCCGCGCACGCATTACGCCTCGACGCGCGAGAGCGTGCTGAACGCGATCGAGACGATCAAGGTCGAGCTGAAGGAGCGGCTGGAATATCTGTATCGCGAAAACAAGCTGGTCGAGGCACAGCGGCTGGAACAGCGCACCCGCTTCGACCTGGAGATGATGGCCGAGGTGGGCTACTGCCAGGGCATCGAAAACTACTCGCGCCACCTGACCCGGCGCGCGCCGGGCGAGCCGCCACCCACGCTGTTCGACTACCTGCCGGCCGACGGGCTGCTGGTGGTCGACGAGTCGCACGTCACCGTGCCGCAGCTGGGCGCGATGTACAAGGGCGACCGCTCGCGCAAGGAAACCCTGGTGGAGTTCGGTTTCCGCCTGCCGTCGGCGATGGACAACCGGCCGCTGCGCTTCGAGGAATGGGAGGCACGCGTGCCGCGCGCGATCTACGTCTCCGCTACGCCGCGCGATTACGAGCTGCACAAATCCGGCGACGCGGTGACCGAGCTGGTGGTGCGCCCGACCGGCCTGGTCGACCCGGAAGTCGAGGTGCGTCCGGTGCGCACCCAGGTCGACGACCTGCTCAGCGAAGTGCACAAGCGCGTGGCGATCGGTGACCGCGTGCTGGTCACCACGCTGACCAAGCGCATGGCCGAGAATCTCACCGAATATCTGGCCGAGCACGACGTGAAGGTGCGTTACCTGCATTCGGACATCGAGACGGTCGAGCGCAGCGAGATCATCCGCGACCTGCGTCTGGGCGAATTCGACGTGCTGGTCGGCATCAATCTGCTGCGCGAGGGGCTGGACATGCCCGAGGTGTCGCTGGTGGCGGTGCTCGACGCCGACAAGGAAGGCTTCCTGCGTTCCACCGGTTCGCTGATCCAGACCATCGGCCGCGCTGCCCGCAACGTGCGCGGCAAGGCGATCCTGTACGCCGACAACGTCACCCGCTCGATGCAGGCGGCGATGGGCGAGACCGCCCGCCGCCGCGAGAAACAGGTGGCGTGGAATCTGCAGCAGGGCATCACCCCGACCACCATCGTGCGGCGCATCGCCGACATCATGGAAGGCGCGCGCAGCGAGGTCGGCAATCGCCGCGGCGGCAAGTCATCCGCGCGCGGGCGCGCTGCCGTGGCCGAACAGGCGGCCGATTACGCGGGACTCAGCGCGCCGCAGGCGGCAGGCCTGCTGAAGAAGCTGGAGGCGCAGATGTACAAGCACGCGCAGAACCTCGAGTTCGAGGATGCGGCTCGCCTGCGCGACCAGATCCACCAGTTGCGCGAGCAGGCCTTGCGCTGAGCCGGCAGCGGCATGGCCGGCGGGATATTGTCGAGCACCGGCGGCTGCCGTATACTGCGCGGCTCGCGTGGCTGGTCAAGCGCGATACGGGCGGTTAGCTCAGCGGTAGAGCACTACCTTGACATGGTAGGGGTCACAAGTTCGATCCTTGTACCGCCCACCAATATATCAAGCACTTAGGCCATCTTTACCGGGTGGCCTTTTTGCTTTTTGGCACGCAACCAACACGCAAACGAACCATATACCCATCGGGAAACGGGTTTCAGTCCCTGCCTTGCGGCGGGCGGCGGGACTGCTTCCACCGTACCCAGCGCCGTTCCGCCCACAGCAGCGCGCGTCGCATCGGGCGGCGCAGGAAGGGCAGATCCTGCGTCAGCAGCAGCAGGCCGAGCGGCAGCATCCACAGGCCCAGGACCGGCAGGATGCTGAAGATGCCGCCGCCGATGAGCAGCAACCCCACTGGAAGGCGTACCCAGCGCGCCGACGGTTCGCGCAACCAGCGCAGGCTGCGGCCGATGCCTGGCGGCAGTTCCCGCTCGAAACGGTCGAGTTGCCGGTTGAGCCCGTCCTCGTCTTTGTCGGTCATGCGGCGCGAGCGACCCTTCCACGGAAAGCCCCATCGTATCGGCAAACCCGCGCTTGCCGCCGGCGACGGGCCGACGGGTACATTCCCTATTCATCCTCCGACGAAGGTGAGATGTAGTTCGGGTCCTCCGAATCGCGCGCATGGCGGATGGCGTTGCGCAGGCGCAGGTCCAGGTGGTCGAAGTCCAGAACGATCTTGCCGGAGTGGATCGCCTTGACGGCCGACATCGGCACCACGAAATCACCGGCGTTCTCGATGTAGACGAGCAGCTCGGGCAGCCCGTGCCGGATCTCGCGGACGGAGCCGATGCCTTCGCTGCCGTCGGCGATGAAAACCATGGAACCCTCGTTGATCTGTTCGCGCATGTCGTGATCCCCCCGGGGCGGGTTGGCGGAGGGGCGCCGCGGGGCGGTCGCGGGCCTTGGCGCATGATGGGCACGGCTCTCGTCTTGGCACGGTGAAAATGGAATCTTGCGCCCCCGCCTGGCCGGGCTCCGATTCGCGGCGTGCGGGCCGGCTGTGGAAGAATGGCGCACCCGCCATCGCGGATGGCCGAACCCTGCCGTGGCCGCCGTCCCGGCCCCAAGCGAACGAGTCCCATGCAAGCCATCGAAACCCTGATCGACGACGCCTTCGAGCGTCGCCATGCGCTCACCCAGGCCGAAATCGAGACCCACCTGCGGCCGGCCATCGGCCAGGTGCTGGACCTGCTCGAATCGGGCGAGCGCCGCGTCGCCGAGCCGGACGGCCACGGCGACTGGACGGTAAACCAGTGGCTCAAGAAGGCGGTGCTGCTGTACTTCCGCATCAACGACAACCGCGTGGTCGACGGCGGCCCGGCGCAGGCCTTCGACAAGGTGCCGCTGCGCTTCGCCCACGGCAACGACGCCGAACTGCAGCAGCTCGGTGCGCGCGTGGTGCCCGGCGCGCTGGTGCGCCGCGGCGCGCACATCGCGAAGGACGCGGTGCTGATGCCCAGCTACGTCAACATCGGCGCCTACGTCGGCGCTGGCAGCATGGTCGACACCTGGGCCACGGTCGGCTCCTGCGCGCAGATCGGCGCCGGCGTGCACCTGTCCGGCGGCGTCGGCATCGGCGGCGTGCTGGAGCCGCTGCAGGCCAACCCCACCATCATCGAGGATGGCTGCTTCATCGGCGCGCGCTCGGAAGTGGTCGAGGGCGTGGTGGTGGAGAAGGGCAGCGTGATCGGCATGGGCGTGTTCCTCGGCCAGTCCACCCGCATCTACAACCGCATGACCGGCGAGGTCAGCTACGGCCGGGTGCCGGCCGGCAGTGTGGTGGTCGCCGGCAGCCTGCCGGCGAAGGACGGCAGTCACAGCCTGTACGCGGCGGTCATCGTCAAGCAGGTGGACGCGAAGACCCGCGGCAAGACCAGCATCAACGACTTGCTCAGGAGCGGCGAATGAAACCCTCCCTGTACGGATTGCCGACCTGCGACACCTGCCGCAAGGCGCGCAACTGGCTGGCCCGCTTCGACGTGGCGCACGATTTCGTCGACTACCGCGCCACCCCGGTGCCGGCGGCGACGCTGAAACACTGGGCGGCGCAGCTCGGCGGCTGGGAGCAGCTGGTCAACAGGTCCTCCACCACCTGGCGCAACCTGCTGCCGCAACGCAAGAACCCCGGCAGCGACCCGGAGTGGACCTTGCTGCTGAAGGAATATCCCGCGCTGATCCGCCGTCCGGTGGTGCTGCTGCCGGACGGCACGGTAAGCGTGGGCTTCAGCGACAACGGCTTCAAGAAGCTGTTCGGGCGTTGACATGACGCTGCGCCTCTCGAAGATCGCGCTGGTGGCGACGATCGCGCTGTGGCTGGGGCTGGTCGCGTTCGGCAACCTTACCGACTACGGCAGCAACCTCGCCTTCGTGCAGCACGTGCTGGCGATGGATTCGATCTTCCCCGACGCCGCCATCCACTACCGCGCGATCCACGCGCCGCTGCTGCAGCACGCCGCCTACGTGCTGATCATTGCCGCCGAAACGCTGGCCGCCGCGTTGTGCGGCGCTGGCGCCTGGCGCCTGTGGCACACGCGCCGCACGCCCGCGGCGACGTTCCGGCGTGCCATGCGGCCCGCCGTAGCCGGACTCACGCTCGGCGTGCTGCTGTGGCTGGGCGGCTTCATGGCGATCGGCGGCGAATGGTTCGGCATGTGGATGTCCACGCAATGGAACGGCCTGGCCAGTGCGTTCCGCTTCGTGGTGGTGCTGCTGGCCGCGCTGCTCTTCCTGGGCCAGCACGATGGGGAGTGCGACGATTGAGGGCGCACGTTCCGCCGCGCTTGCTATGCTGCGCCGGCGCCTGCCGCCTGCCGCCCGTTCCGTGAATCCCATGTCCGACGTGCTCGAACTCGCCCGTGACCTGATCCGCCGCCGTTCGGTGACGCCGGAGGACGCCGGCTGCCTGCCGCTGGTCGGTGGGCGGCTGGCGCGTGCCGGCTTTGCCATCGAATACCTGCGCCACGGCGAGGTAGACAACTTGTGGGCCACCCACGGCGCGAGCAGTCCCACGCTGATCTTCCTCGGTCATACCGACGTGGTACCCAGCGGCCCGGAAGCGGCGTGGCAGAGTCCGCCGTTCGAGCCGACCGTGCGTGATGGCCGTCTATACGGCCGCGGCACCGCCGACATGAAGGGCTCGGTGGCGGCGATGGTGGTGGCGCTGGAGCAGTTCGCGGCGGCGCATCCCGACCATCGCGGCCGGGTCGGCCTGCTGCTGACCAGCGACGAGGAAGGTCCGACCAACCTCGACGGCGTGCGCAAGGTGGCCGAACGCTTCCGCGCCACCGGCGAGCGCATCGACTGGTGCGTGGTGGGCGAGCCGTCGGCGAAGGAAACACTGGGCGACCTGATCCGCGTGGGACGCCGCGGCTCGCTCTCCGGCACGCTCGTCGTGCGCGGCGTGCAGGGGCACGTGGCCTATCCGGAGAAGGCGTCGAATCCGATCCACGCGTTCGCCCCCGCGCTGGCCGAACTCGCGGCCACGCGCTGGGACGAAGGCAACGCCGACTTCCCGCCCACTTCGTTCCAGGTCTCCAACCTCAACGCCGGCACCGGCGCGAACAACGTGATTCCCGGCGAACTCACCGCGCTGATCAACTTCCGCTACGGCACCGCCAGCCGCGCCGACGACCTGCGCGCGCGCACCGAGGCGATCCTGCAGCGGCACGGCGTGGACTTCGCGCTGGACTGGAACCTGTCCGGCGAACCGTTCCTCACTCCGCCCGGCGGCGTGCTGCGCGAAGTCGTGGTGGCGGTATGCCGCGAGCTGTGCGGCATCGATCCCGAGCAAAGCACCGGCGGCGGCACCTCGGATGGCCGCTTCATCGCGCCGCTCGGCGCCGAGGTGGTGGAGCTTGGCCCGGTCAACGCCAGCATCCACAAGGTGGACGAGTGCGTGGCGCTGGATGAGCTGGAACTGCTGCCGCGGCTGTACCGTGCCGTGTGCGAGCGGCTACTGACCGGGACCCGATCCGGCTAGCCCCTGTGTCGGGCTTCGCGCAGGAAGGGTCAGCGCATCAGGGCCTCGGCTCGTCGCCGGCATCCGACCGTGCCGCTGGCAACGTGTCGCCCGGTGGGCCGCCCTTGAGCCCCTTGCGGAAATCGGCGATGGCACTGCCGAGGTCGCGGCCGGCATGGCGCAGCTTGCCGGTGCCGAACACCAGCAGTACCAGTACGAGCAGCACGATCCAGTGCGAAAAACTGTTCAGTCCGAGCATGTTCCGGATTCCCGTTACGGATGTGGGTGTGGGTGAGCCGGCGGCGGTGGCGACGCCGGCGGAAACGCGGGTTGCGGATGGGCCGACAGGCCGAGGGACGGCGCGGCCGGAGCCAGGCATTGCGGCGCGCCGTGACGGCCGGCGGCCTGGGCGGGGCAGCGGTAGTCCAGCGTGGCCACCAGCGCGGGCGTGACTTCGTCGAAAGCGAGTACGGCGCCGCCATGTTCACGCACGAAGGTTTCCGCCGCCGCGTGACTGGCGAACGGCGCCAGGGTCGGTCCCATCGAGCCGGGCAGCGGCTGCCAGGCCACGTAGTGGGCACGGCGCGCGTCGATGAAACTGACCGCGGCGTGGCTGGGCTGCTGCCAGTCGATGCGTGCGCTGTCCTGCACGTACAGTTCCTGCAGCGCGGACTGGTTCTCCGGTTGCAGCACGTAGGCGAAAAAGTCGCGGGTGGAATCGAACACCAGCGGCTTGGCGCGGCCACTGACCCAGGCTTCCGCACGCGGGCCGGGCGAGCCGTCCAGGTACATGCCGCAGACGGTGCAGGCGTCGTCCGCGTGGGTATCGACCGCGGGCTTGGCGGGCGACGGGCGGCCGCTGCAGCCGGCGAGCAGGACCAGCGCGAGCATGAAGCCGGCTCGGCGGATGACGGTCAACGGCAACGGGTGCATGCGCGGGCTCCTTCAGATTTCCTTGCGCCGGAACGCAAGCATCGCCCACGCAAACGGCGCCGCCGCCCAGCCCAGCAGCACCAGGCTCAGCAGCAGCGGCGAATAGGTGTGGTGGGCGGTCATGCCGGTCAGCAGGTCGTTGCCGGCGCCGTCGCCCAAGGCGGTGAGGTTGACCAGGCGGAACACGTCGACCGGGTTGAGCAGCAGCAGGTACGGGTACACCGCGCGCTCGACCGGGTTGCCGCCGCTGATCACCAGCAGCGCCAGCAGCGCGAGATCGAACAGCACCACGCTGGCCAGCCAGCCGATCAACGCCAGGCCGGCGGCGCGCGACTTGTCGGCGGTCTGCACGCTGATCAGGCAGGCCAGCCCGACGAAGCAGGCGCCCAGCAGCGAGGCACTCGCGATGAAGCGGCCGATCTGCAGCCACGCCTGCAGTGCCTGCGTGGGCGGCTGCATCCACTGCATGATCGCCACCGCCAGGCCGAAGCCGGCCAGGGTGGCTGCGGCCAACGCGCCGCAGTGGCCAAGGAACTTGCCGGCCACCAGCTGGCCGCGTGCCAGCGGATAGCTGAGCATCAGCAGCAAGGTGCCGTCGTCGCGCTCGCCGACGATGGTGTCGTAGGCGATCAGCAGGCCGATCAGCGGGATCACGAACGCGCCCAGCGTGGTCAGGCTGGCCAGCGTGGCGTCGAACGAGGTGAAGCCGACCCGGCCGGCGGCGGCGCTGCCGAACCAGGCGATGCCCAGCGCCAGCAGCGCGAACAGCACGGTCAGCGCGACCGTCCAGCGGTTGCGGAAGTCGTCGCGGAATTCCTTGGCGGCGACGGTGAGGATCGGGTTCATGCGTTCACCTGCACGGCGGATGGCACGGGTGACGGCGGGCCGGCGCCGAGCCAGTCGTAGAGCTGCGCCAGCGTGGGTTCGCGCACGTCCACGTCGACGACCGCCGGGTCGTCCAGCAGCTCGCGCAACGTGCGCAGTTTGCCGGCGCGGGGGACTTGCAGCTCCAGCCGGCCGTCGGGGCGCGGCTGCGCCGACAGGCCACCGCTTTCGAGACGCGCGATCAGCTCGGGCATCGCCTGCTCGCGTGGCCGCAGCAGCACCTGCGCCGGCAACGCGGCCTGTTCGCCCAGCGCGTGCAGGCTGCCGGCGGCCAGCAACTTGCCCTGGCGCAGGATCAGCGCGCCGTCGATGTGCGGCTCCAGCTCGGCCAGCAGGTGCGAGGAGACCAGCAGGCAGCGGCCGTCCGCGCGCAGCTCGCCGACGATGCGATACAGCTCGCGGGTGGCCTGCGGGTCGAGGCCGGTGGTCGGTTCGTCCAGCAGCACCAGCTCGGGCGAACCGAGCAGCGCCTGCGCCAGGCCCAGACGCTGGCGCATGCCCTTCGAATAGGTGCCGATGCGCCGGTCGGCGGCGGGCGCTAGGCCGACGCGTTCGAGCAGGGCGGATACCTGCTCGCGTGGCGCCTGCTTCAGGCGCGCCAGGTAGTGGAGCAGTTCGCGGCCGCTGAGGTTGCCGTAGAACGTGGCGCTCTCGGGCAGGTAGCCGATGCGCCGGCGCAGCGCGTGCGCGCGCCACGGCGACTGGCCGAGCACCTGCAGCCGGCCGCCGCTGGGCGCGATCAGGCCGAGGATCAGCTTGATCAGGGTGGACTTGCCGGCGCCGTTGTGGCCGAGCAGGCCGATCACCTGGCCGCACGGCACGCGGGCGCTGATGCCGTCCAGCGCGGCGAGTGCGCTGTAGCGCTTGGCGAGTGCCTCGCATTCGATCGCGTGGTTCATGGGCTTGACCGGGGGGCTTTCATCAGCGGGTGGCTGTCCTGCACCGAGGGTGGCGTGAACACCGGGAACGCGCGCTGCACGTAGCGCAGCAGCAGCACCGCGGGGCTGGACATCAGGTTGCGCGCGGAAGGGTATTTCCACAGCAGCACGTCGACGCCGTCGTTGGGACGGAACGGAATGTCGCCGATGCCGTCGGCATCGAGGTCCCAGCCGAGGTAGTCGCTCCAGAAATTGCCGCGGCTGTTCGCCGACCATTCCTGCGCGAGGTTCTGCACGTACTTCACCTGGATGCGGTTGTCCACGAAGCGGTTGCCCCACAGGCGGTTGTTCTCCGAGCCGGCGGTCACGTGGATGCCGATCTGCGAGTCGGCGGCGAGGTTGTCGTGGATGGTGTTGAACTGCGACAGGTAGACGAACAGCCCCTTGCCTTCGGTGCCGTCGATCAGGCCGCCCTGGGTGTCGCGCAGGCCGTTGATGCGGCGTATCTGGTTGCCGGCGATCTCGCTGTGCGAGATGTAGTTGAGCAGGAAGCCGTAGGAATCCTCGTCCTCGGCGGTGTTGCCGATCACCTTGAGGTGGTCGGACGACATCAGCGCGTAGCCGGCCAGATTGCCGCGGCTGACGTTGTCCAGCAGCAGGTTGTGCTGCGAATACATGTAGTGAATGCCGTAGCGCACGTCGTGCACCACGTTGCGCGCGATGGTGTTGTGCGGGCTGACGTAGACGTAGATGCCGTCGCGCGTGCCGGCGATGTCGTTGCCATCGATGGTGCAGCCGGTGTCGTTCCACAGGTGGATGCCGTCGCCGCGGTCGGCCACGCGCAACGTGCGCATGCCGCGGATCGTGTTGCGCTCGACCCGCACGTCGGCGGCGCCGTCGAGGTAGACGCCGAACAGGCTGTCCTCGATGCGGTTGCCGCTGATGGTGACGTCGCGCGCCTGGCGCTCGACGAAGATGCCGGCGTTCATCGCGGTGAGGTCGCTGCCGCTGCGGCGCAGGGTCAGGCCGCGCACGGTGACGCCGGACGCGCCGATGCGCACGGCGTCGCCGCTGCCGCCGCCATCGAGGATCGCGCCGGGCTGGCCGATCAGCGTGACGGGTTTGTCCAGCTTGAGGTGCACCGTGTGCACGCCCGCCGGCACGCTGACCGTGGCGCCCGGCGCCGCCGCGGCCACGGCCTGTTCCAGCGGCTCGTGCGCATGCGCCGGCAGCACCGGCGACAGCGCCAGCAGCAGGGCCGCGAGGGAGCGAAGCGTATTCATGGCGAGCGAAGATCCGGCCGTGCCGCCGCGCGGTGCGGCGGCACGGCGCGGTTCAGGCCTCGACCAGCATCCGCCCGCTCATCTCCATGTGCATCGCATGGCAGAAGAACGTGCAGTAGTACCAGAACACGCCCGCCTTGTCGGCGGTGAAGGTGGCCGAGGCGGTGGCGCCGGGGCTGATCTCCATGTTGATGCCGTAGTTGACGATGCAGAAGCCGTGGCTCACGTCCTCCACCGCGTCGATGTTGGTCACCACCACGGTCACCTCATCGCCTTTCTTCACCTTGAAGCTGCCCAGGCCGAAGATCGGCGCGGCCGAGGTCATGTACACGAACACCTTGCGGCCCTCGCGGATGACCTTGCTGTCGGACAGCACGTTGACGCCGTGGCGCTTGGCCATCGCCACCGTCTCGGCGAAGAACGGGTCGTCGCGCTCCCAGCTCTTCTTGACCTTGTCGATCAGCAGCCGGCGGTGCAGCAGGATCACGTCGTGCGGCTCGGCGTAGACCGGGCCGTCGGCGACCAGCTTCATGGTCTCGCCGGAGATGTCGATCAGCTGGTCGTTGTCCGGATGCAGCGGGCCGGTGGGCAGGAAGCGGTCCTTGGAGAACTTGTTCAGCGACACCAGCCACTTGCCGTCGGCGTCGCGCGTCTCGCCCATCGAGGTATGGCAGTGGCCGGGCTGGTAGGCCACGTCGATCTTCTGGCGCAGGTAGTTGACCTTCTTGCCGTCGTGGGCGGCGATCGCGTCGGCGATGTTCCACTTGGCGATCTGGCTGTCGATGAATAGCGTGGTGTAGCCGTTGCCGCGCCCGTCGTAGGCGGTGTGCAACGGGCCCAGGCCCAGTTCGGGCTCGGCCACCACGGTGTCGCGCGGGTCCTTGAGCTTGCCGGCGAACCAGTCGTCGATGCGGCTCCACTCCATCACGGTGACAGTGGGCGAGAGCTTGCCGTTGGCCACCACGTACTTGCCGTCGGGGCTGGCGTTGATCCCGTGCGGGTTCTTCGGGATCGGGATGTATAGCGTGAACGAGGAGCCGTGGCGGCCGTCCAGCACCGGCACCTTCGAATCGCCGATGGTCTTGAAGTCGCCCTTCTTCACCGCCGCCTCGATGCGCGCGATGTCGAACACCACCGCCCAGTCGCGCTCGGCCTGCATCGTGCTGGGCAGGTCCATGCCGCCCTCGCTGTTGTAGCAGGTGGAGATCGCGTACTTGCCGGCGTAGTCGGCCTCGGTGTTGTCCAGGTTGCCGTCCACCAGCACCTGCCAGGCGACCTCCATGGTGTCGCCGTCGAGCGCGCTGAACATGGTCTGGTATTTCTTCGGGTCCTCCAGGTCGCGGCCGTCGTTCGGCGCCGGAACCAGGAACTCGCCGTTAGCGAACACGTAGCCGGTGCGCGGCGCGCGCTGCACGCGCAGGCCGTGGATCGCCTGCACGTTGGGTACCTCGGTGATGCGGTCGGTGCGCATCACGTCGCAGCGGATGCGCGCCACGCGGGTGTGCGCCTTGTCGTTGATGAAGATGTAGCGGCCGTCGTAGTGGCCGTCGGTCTGGCTCATGTGCGGGTGGTGGCAGTCGCCGCCGGGCGGGAAGTTCGGCCCGAGCACGCGCTTGCTCTCGTTGGTGACACCCCAGCCGATGGTGAAGTCGGGATTGAACACCGGGATGCGCATCAGCTCGCGCATCGAGGGCACGCCGACCAGGCGCACCTCGCCGGACTGGCCGCCGCTCCAGAAACCGTAGTACTCGTCGAGCTGGCCGGGCGGCACGTGGTCGGAAGCCGCTGCGTGCTCACCTTTTTCGTGTTGGCGCTTGTCCTCATGCTCGTCGCCGTCCACGCCGGCGTGCTCGCCGTTGCGGCCGCAGGCCGCCAGCGCCAGTCCCGCCGCGCCGGCGAGGCTGGCCAGCGCGCTGGTCTTCATGAAGTTGCGGCGTGCAGGGTTGCCCGGTTCCGCAGCTTGTCCGGACTGGCCGGGTTGGTTGCTCGATTCGTCGTGCATGGCGCTCCATCCCTCTGGATAGGTGGGTGGGTCAGTCGGCGGCCTTCGCCGGCTCGGGGGTTGCCGGCGTCGCCGCCGGGATGATCGTCAGCACCGGAGTGGGCAGCGGCCGCGCGGCGCGTTCGCGCTTCTTGCGGCGCTCCACCAGCGGCGGGCATTTCTGGTCGTTGGCGTAGGTGACCTGGCAGTCCAAGCAGTAATGGCATTCGTTGAAGTTGATCTGGCCGATCGCGTTGATCGCCTTCACTTCGCATTCGTTCGCGCAGATCTGGCAGGGGCGACCGCACTCCTTGCGCCGGCGCAGCCACTCGAACAGGTGGAAACGGCCGGACACCGCCAGCCCGGCGCCCAGCGGGCACACGTAGCGGCAGTAGAACTTGTTGTTGAACGCCGACACCGCCACCAGCGCCAGCGCGTAGAGCAGGTAGCTCCAGGAACGGGCGAAGTGCAAGGTGATCGCGGTCTTGAACGGCTCGACCTCGGCGTAGTGCTCGGCCAGGTTGAGCGACTGCAGCGACATCCCGAACAGCACCAGCAGGATGATGTACTTGATCGCCCACAGCCTTTCGTGCAGGTATTGGGGCACTTCGAACTGCGGCACGTGCAGCCGGCGCGCCAGCTTGTTCACCAGCACCTGCAGCGCGCCGAACGGGCACAGCCAGCCGCAGTAGATGCCGCGCCCGAGCAGCAGCAAGGTGGCGGCCACGAACACCCACAGGATGAACACCAGCGGATCCATCAGGAAGGTGGACCAGCGGAAGTCGTGCAGTACCGCCTGGATGAAGGTGAGGATGTTCACCACCGACAGCTGCGCTAGCCCGTACCAGCCGATGAACACCAGCGTGTAGATCAGGAAGCCCACGCGCAGGCGTTCGAGCAGGTGCGGGCGCGTCACGATCCAGTCCTGGAACATCAGGATCAGCGTGAGCACGGTGAGTCCGGCCAGCAGCAGCGCGATGTCGACCCGGCGGCCGTACCAGACCTTCTGCCACAGCGGCGCGTCGGCCGGCAGCGCGTTCGCCGGCGCTTCGGCGGCGTCCGGCCGCGTGGTGTAGACCGCCGGCATGCGGTAGTCGCGGGTGAAGGTGTGGTAGATGCTCTGCAGCGGGCCGACCTGGCGGTTCACCATCAGCTGCAGCGTCCACGGCCGGGTCGCATCGAAGCCGCTGCCGCCGTGGCGCACGATGAAGATCGCCTGCTCGGCGAAGGCCGGCTTGCCGCGCAGCGGGGTGTCGTTCATCGGCACCAGGTCGGTGTCCTTGAACAGCACCAGCTTGCCGTCCTGCAGCAGGTGCACGCGGTCGAAGATGCCGCCGCGCACGTAGCCCACGCCCTTGAACGAGTAGATGCCGTTGGCCATCACCGCGATCGCCGAGTCGCCGGGCTTGAGCAGCTTCACCAGGTCGGCGTGGGCCGCGGCGCCGAGCAGGTTGCGGCCCACCGTGGGCGGGGTGACGTCGGTGAAGTACAGGTCGATGAAGGTGTCTGCGCCGTGGCCGGGCGCGGGCGCGGTGGGGTCGTCGACCAAGCCGCTTTCCGGCTGGCCCTGGAACGCGTCGGTGACCGCCTGCCGCGCCAGCTGCAGGTGGCCGATCGCGCCGTTGCCGGTCAGCGCCTGCCAGTCGGCCGGCACGAAGTGGTCGGCGCGCACCTGCGCGGCGGCCGCGCCGGTGTCGGCCGCGCCGGCGATCAGCTGGCGCGAGGCGGCCACCTTCAGCGCCGAGTTCATGATCGTCTCGTTGGCGACCATCGAGGTCACCGTGGCGCTGCTGATCGCGTCGATGCGCACGCTGCCGCTGGCGCCGCCGCCGACCACGATCTGGTCGTCCACGCGGTGGCCGACGTAGCGGGCGACGAAGTCGTACAGCTTCTGCACCGGGATGCCGACCAGCAGGATCGGCTCGTGCTGCTCCAGTACGCGGGCGTCACGAATGGTGCCGTCGGTGCCGATCGACACCAGCACGTTGATCGGCGCGCCGGAGTAGGCCGGCACCGGCGCCACCATCACCGTCTCGAACACGTAGCCGACCACCTTGCCGCCGCGGTACACGGCCGCCGCGGGCGGGGTGCCCTCGACGTCGCCGAAGCGGTCGGCGTCGGGGAACACCTGGTGCAGCTGCTGGAAGCGGGCGTCGATGCCGGCCAGCGCCGCGGAGGCGGGCAGCAGCAACAGCAGCGCGAGCAGCAGCCTGGCCATGAAGGAGCGGGAGCGTGCGTCGCGCATCAGGCCAGCTCCGCCGTGCCGGCGATCAGCGGTAGTTCGCGCGAGCGCCAGCGCTGCTCGCCGCTGCGCGAGAAGGCCAGCCACTGGTGGTCCTGCGCGTTCATCAACGACGACAGCCGCGGTAGCTCCAGTGAAAACGCTGCCGTGCTCATGCCGTCGGCCAGCACCGAACGCCGCGCCATCACGGTGACGCTCGAGTAGCTTTGCGGCGACCAGCCGGTGCGCGGGTTGACGATGTGGAACAGGCGCCGGTCGGCGGAGAAGTACACGCGATAGTTGCCCGAGGTCGACAGCGCCGCGTTGCGCACCTGCACCACCGCCGCCACCCGGCTCACGTCGCGCGGGTCGACGATGCCGACGTTCCAGTGCCGCTCGGGGTCGTTGCCGCAGATCGCGTGGATGTCGCCGCCGGCGTCGATCAGGGCGTACTCGATGCCCGCGCCGCGCAGCGCGGCGATGCCCTGGTCGACCACGTGGCCCTTGGCGATGCCGTCCAGGGTGATCGCCATGCCCGGACGCAGCAGCCGCGCGCCGCGTGCGTCCAGCGCGAGGTCGCGGTAGCCGACCAGCGCGTCGCGACTTTCGGCCACGCGCTGCTCGTGCGCGTTGGTTGTCACCGCACCGCGCAGCGTTTCGAAGTAGCGCAGCACCGGCAGCACGGTCGGGTCGAACGCGCCGTTGGTCAGTCGCGAGAGCGACAGCGCCTGGCGCAGCACCGCGTCCAGCTGCGCGGGCACCTGCGCCAGCTGGCCGTCGCGGTTCAGCCGCGCCAGCGGGCTGGCCGGGTCGAAGCGGGTCAGCTGCGCGGCGGTCGCGGCCATGCGCGCGAACGCCGCCTCGATCGCCGCGCCGGCCGCCTGCACGTCGTCGGCCAGGCAGGTCACCGCCACCGAGGTCTGCATCAGCGTGCGCTCGCGGCGCACCTGCCACAGGTTCTGCTTGCGCCTGAGCACGGCCCAGCCGCCGCCGGCCAGCAGGCCGCCGGCGATGGCGAGCTGGCCGGCCTGCCGGAGCAGTCGCCGGCGCTCGGGCGAGCGCGGTTCGGTGGGTTCGATGGAGCCGTGCATGGGAGGGCCTCCCGGCGTGCGTCTTGGTGCGAATGCGAAAGGGTGGGGAGCGTCAGGCCGCGCTGGCTTCGAGCCGTGGCGGCGGTTGCGCCACGACGTCGGCGCCTGCGGCATCGCGCACACCCAGGCGCCGCTGCAGTGCCGGGCTGGTGGTCGTGTACTGCAGGTTCGCCTTGTCGCCGGGATGCCGGTGCGCATGCGCGGCAAAGGCGCACAGTGCCGTTTCGTGGAAGCCGCAGAGGATCAGCTTCTTCTTGCCGGGATAGGTATTGATGTCGCCCACCGCGAACACGCCAGGCACCGAGGTCTGCAACGTCGACGGATCCACCACCAGCTGCTGGCGCTCCAGCGCCAGTCCCCAGTCGGCGATCGGCCCCAGCGCCGGATGCAGGCCCCAGAACACCAGCAGCTGCGACGCCTCGATACGCCGGACCATGCCGCTGCGCGTGCGCACGCGGACCTGCGCCAGCGTTTCATCGCTGGTTTCCAGCCCGACGATGTCGCCTTCGCAGAACTGCATGCGGCCCTCGTCGCACAGCGTCTGCATGCGCGCCACGCTGGCCGGCGCCGCGCGGAAGCTGGACGAGCGATGCACCAGCACCATGCTGCGTACCCGCTCGACCAGGGCCAGCGCCCAGTCCAGCGCCGCGTCGCCGCCGCCGGCGATCACGATGTCCTCGCCGTCGAACAGCGCCGGCTGCGCCACCTTGTAGTGCAGCGTGCGGCCCACCAGCGGTGCGGCTTCCGGCAGGTCGAGCGTGCGCGGCGCGAACGCGCCCAGGCCGCCGGCGATGATCACCGCGCCGGCATCGAACACGAGCCCGCCGCTGGTGCGCAGGCTGAAGCGGCCGTTCGCCAGGCGCTCCAGCGAGGTGACGGTGTGGCCCAGGTGGAACTGCGGCGCGAACGGGCGGATCTGCTGCTGCAGGCGCTCGATCAGCTCGCGCCCGCTGCACACCGGCACCGCCGGGATGTCATAGATCGGCTTGTCCGGATAGAGCTCCGTGCACTGGCCGCCGGCATGCGGCACGGCATCGATCACGTGCGCATCCAGCCCCAGCAGGCCCAGCTCGAAAACCTGGAACAGGCCGACCGGGCCCGCTCCGATGATGACGGTGTCGCAGCTGATCATGGATGAATCCGCCGTGTGGACGGTGCGGATCATGCGCGCACACGAAGGCGGTACTTTTGACTTCGATCAGATATGGCCGGGCGATTCGTGCGGTCCAATGCCGCACGCGGGCGCTGCGTCAGCGCGAGGCCGGCTGCAGCACCAGCGTGTGCCGCGTCGCGCCCGGCAGCAGCGGCGTCGGTCGTCCCTGGAGCCAGTCCGCGTGACCCGCGCCGAAATACGGCGACAGCGGGTGGTCGCTCTGGCCGCCAGGCATGTTGAGGATGCCTTCGGCCTCGTGGCCGGGGGCGACATCGAGGTGTTCGGAGGCGCCGAAGCCGGGGGCGGCGACGTGCGGCATGTTGTTGTCGCCGGAGATCGGCTGGTCGGGCATGTCGATGAAGCGGGCCAGCCACGACGGCAGGGCGGCGGACAGCGGGTGGCGGATGCCGGTGCGGTTGTGCTTGCCCCAGCGGCGGGCAGCGAGGCCGCCGGGTTGTTGGCCGAGTTCGTCCGTCACCTGCTTCGCCGCGTCGATGAGCAGGCTGTGCCAATCCGGGTAGGCCGGATCGAGCAGTTGCGCGGGTTGCTGCTGGAGCAGCGTCCACACCGCGGCTTCGGCGCTGTTCTCGCCGGGCCAGCCGAAATCCGCGTAGCGCTGTTTCACGCGGGCGACAAACGGTGCCAGCACGGCCGCGCTGACCTGGCGGCGGAAGGCGCGTACCAGCTGGTAATCGACGCCGTCGACGGCGGCGCGTCCGCGCCAGGCGGCGGTGAGCCGACGCAGCGGCTGCAGCGATGGATCGGTGCTGTCGGCCAGGGTGTCCTGCAGCAGGCGCTGCCAGCGGGAGAGGAACACGGCGCGGTCGTCCAGCTGGATGTCGAGCAGGTCGCCGGGAGTGAAGCTGGGGCGGGCGTGCAGGTCGTCGCGGATCTGCTGGGCGCGGGCACCGAGGTCGTGGCCGCCGTTGCCGAGCAGGCTCAGCGCGTCGCCGTCGACGGTGCGGTTGTTCGCCGTCCACAGACGGCCGTCGGCGGGGTTCTCGATACGCGGGTAGCTGGCGGGCGCAGCCCAGCCCTGCCAGCCGCTGCCGGGCCTGGACCAGTCCGACGGCAGCAGCGGGTCGATGCCGGCGCGCAACGGGACGCTGTTGCCGGCGAGGGTCCAGCCGATCTCGCCGCGGCTGTCGGCGACCAGCAGGTTCTGCGGCGGCATGCCGAGATGCGGCGCCAGATCGAGCGCCGCGGCCACGTCGGGCGCATGCTCCAGCTGCATCAGGTCGAGGTTGTAGCCGTGCGGACGGCCGCCGATCCAGGCCAGCGCCAGCGGCGTGCCGTCGGTGTCGGTGCCCATGATCGGACCCCAGCGGGTGTCCTCGATCTTGAGGATGGTGTCGGGGCGACCCTTGACCTGGATGTGCTCGTCGTGGGTTTCGATGGCCGCCCAGCCGTCCGGCACGCGGTAGCGGGAAGCATCGGCCGGGTCGCGCCGCACGCGCACCCAGTCCTGCCAGTCGCCGTAGCTGTTGGTGAAACCCCAGGCGATCTGGCCGTTGGAGCCGACGATGATCGCCGGCGTGCCGGGCAGGCTGACGCCGTTGACGTCGCGCCGGCCGCCCGGCGCGGTGGGGTCGGGGTAGCGCAGGCGCGTGCGGAACCAGATGTTCGGTACGCGCAGGCCCAGGTGCATGTCATTCGCCAGCAGCGCCGCGCCGCTGCCGGTGAGCGTGCCGGCGACGGCGAAGTTGTTGCTGCCGGGGCGCGGCGCATCCAGCGCCGGCACCAGTGCGGCGGCCAGCGCCGTCGACGATCCGGTCGCCGGTGCGAGTCGACGCAGGTCGAACACGTCGGCGGCGGGAAGCACCGGCGAGCGCGACAGCCGGCCGCGCAACGGTGCCTCCCAGTCGGGGTCGGGCGCCAGCAGGAAATCCACCAGCGGGCCGGGCAGCACCGCGCGCATCTGCGCCATGCGCAGTTCGCGCTCGTTGCGGGCGTCGCCGTTCAAGTCCAGGTACATCGCGGCGATCACCAGCATGCTGTCTTCCGCGCGCCACGGTTGCGGCCGGCTGCCCAGCAGCAGGTATTCCCACGGCCGCACGCGCAGGTCGGCAAGGCCGGCGTTGACGCCGTCGCGGTAACGGTCGAGTTGGTGCCGCTCCGCGGGCGGCAAGTGCGCGTACGCGGCCGCGGCTATTGCGCGCAGCCGATGGCGGCGATGGTCGAGATCGACCTTCAGCGCCGCCGGCCCGACCAGCGCGGACAGTTCGCCGGCGCTCAGGCGGCGCATCAGGTCCATCGCGAAGAAGCGCTCCTGCGCGTGCACGTAGCCCAGCGCATAGCTGATGTCGGCGCGGTTCTTCCCCTCGATGGTGACCGTGCCCAGCGCATCGCGGGTGATGCTGACCGCGGCAGCCAGGCTGGCGGCGGGACGCACTCCATCCAGCCGGGCGCGACTGCCGGCGAGCAGATACCAGCCGGTGACGAAGGCGGCCAGCAGCAGCGCCGGCAGGGCGAGCAGCAGGACGCGCAGGAGCTGCCGGCGGCGCACCGTCATGGCCGGGAAAACACCGCGAAGATGCCCGCGTACGGCTTGACCATGAACGCCGGGGCGCCGGCGTAGCCTTCGCCGTCGACGTACAGCTGCGAGATGCTGCCGTCCAGGTACAGCGCGTCGCGGCAGCCCAGCTTGTCGCGGAACAGCCGTCCGAACGCGTGGAAGTTCACCGGCGTCTCGCTCACCGCGAACACCACCTCGGTGGGCGTCTTCGCGCAGACCCCGCTGCGCCATTTCAGGCTGGACGAGTCGTCGAGGAACTGCTCGTTGAGCTTGCCGTCGATCAGCAGCATCGGCCCGGACTGGGTGGCCCACTGCGCGCTCTTGCCGTCGGCCTTGAACGCGGCGCTGGTGCGCACCGCGGCGTGGCCGTCCGGGTACACGGCGAACACGCCGTTCGGCAGCAGCGAGAAATTGCCCGAAGCCGGGTTGCCGTGCGCCAGGTTCAGCGGCACCACGGTCCTGCCATTCTCCACGTGCAGGCCCAGCGGCGCGAACTTGTGGTCGTAGATGCCCGCGTTCGCCGCGAACAGCAGCCGCTGGCCACGCGCCTCGCCCCACTGGCGCAGCGCCTCGATGCTGCCGAACGGCTGGCCGCTGGCGGGTTCGCGCCAGTGCAGGCTGAGCTGCTCGCGTTTCAGGTTCACGTGCACCACGCGGTAGTTCTGGCCCTCGAACGCCAGCTCGCGGCTGTCCAGTGCTCGTGCGCCCGGCGCGCAGCCGTACACGCCGGCAAGCAGCAGCAGCGGCAGCACGCGCGGCAGCATGCGTCGCAGCGGCGAAACCGGAAAGGGACGGGGCAGGGAAGCGGGTACGCGCATCCGTCGATGGTCGCCGCCCGGCCGCGCCGGTGCAAGTCCGCACCTGCAGCGTGCGGCGGCTGCCGCTAAACTGGGTTCTTTTCGCGGTGCCCGTCCATGCCCTATACCCCGATAGTGGCCACGCTCGGTTACGTGCTGTCGCCCGATCGCAGCGAGGTGCTGATGATCCACCGCAACGCGCGGCCGGACGACCTGCACCTGGGCAAGTACAACGGCCTCGGCGGCAAGATGGAGCCGGGCGAGGACATCGCCGTGTGCATGCGCCGGGAGATCCGCGAGGAGGCCGGCATCGAGTGCGAGTCGATGCAATTGCGCGGCACGTTGAACTGGCCAGGCTTCGGCAAGCATGGCGAAGACTGGCTGGGTTTCATTTTCGTGATCGACCGCTACAGCGGCACGCCGCAGACGGCCAACCACGAGGGCACGCTGGAATGGGTGGCGCGCACGCGCCTGCTGGAGCTGCCGATGTGGGAAGGCGACCGCCATTTCCTGCCGCTGGTGTTCGACGCCGACCCGCGCCCGTTCCACGGCGTGATGCCGTACCGGGACGGCCGCATGCAATCGTGGTCGTACACGCGGCTGTAGCGTTCATCCCGTTGCCCCGGCCGGGAGCGGGAGTGGAGGCTCACGCCACGTCGGCGAGCCACGCCGGGCTGCCGAACTTGGTCTGCGCCAGCGCTTCGGCCTGGGCCAGTTCGTCCGTGCGCAGGCGGTGGTCGGTGAGTCCGTGCAGGCGGCGGAAGGTCGCGATCATGCGCTCGATCACCGCCTCGCGCGGCAGGCCGGTCTGGCTGCGCAGCGGATCGACCCGCTTGGCCGCGCTGACGGTGCCCTTGTCGGACAGTTTCTCGCGGCCGATGCGCAGCACGTCCAGCATCTTCGCCGCGTCGATGTCGTAGGCCATGGTGACGTGATGCAGCACCGCGCCGCCGCGGTGCACCTGGGCGGCGCCGGCGATCTTGCCGCCTTCGGAGGTGATGTCGTTGAGCGGCTGGTACCAGGCCTTGATGCCCAGTTCGCCGAGCGCTTCGAGCACCCAGGCGTCGAAGAAGGCGTAGCCTTCCTGGAACGACAGCCCCTTGACCAGCGACTGCGGCGCATAGATCGAATAGGTGATCGTGTTGCCCGGCTCGATGAACATCGCGCCGCCGCCGGAAACCCGGCGCACCACCTCGATGCCGTGGCGCCGGGCCGCCTCGCCGTCCACTTCGTTGCGCAGCGACTGGAAGCGGCCGATCACCACCGCCGACGCGGCCCATTCCCAGATGCGCAGGGTCGGCGCGCGGCGGCCGGCGCCGACCTCGTGGGTCAGCACGTCGTCCAGCGCCATGTGCAGGGTGGGCGATTGCGGCGCGGTGTGGATCAGCTGCCAGTCGTGGTCGCGCCAGTCGGTGCGTATCATGCTTCGGCTTCCCTGTGCAAGGCGCGGCGCACGGCTACCGCGATCGCTTCCGGCGACAGACCATACATCATCACGTCCGGCGAGAGCTCCTGCTTCACGGCGGCGGCGAGTGCCGCTTCGTCGGCGAGCGCCGGCTGGCCTTCCAGCGCGCGGTTGATTGCCTCCAATGCACTGTCCGGCTCGAGGAAGAAGTCGCCGCTCAGCTGCACGTCGGCGAGACGGCCCTCGCGCACGGTGAGGTCGATCACCACCAGCTTGCCGCCGGGCATCTTGTATTCGCCGTGCATGTACGCGTCCCGAATGTCCTCGAATCTGTGTAAGTGTGCCTCGTGGCGCCCGCCATGCCAAAGGCGGCGACATCATGCCGCCGCTTTTGGGCGGGTTCAGCGCATCTCCGGCGTCAATGCCCTGGCGATCGATTCCCACGGCACATGTTTGCAATTCTGGCTTTGCGTGGGCAGCACGTCAGACATGACTTCTGAAAAGCTCGTGGTGGATGCCGGCCGGGCCTGGCGCGTCAGATTTGCGCCAGGCCGCCGTCGACGGCGACCTCGCTGGCGGTCATGAAGCTGCTGTCCGGCGACGCGAGAAATGCAGCGACCGCGCCGATCTCCGCCGGATCGGCCATGCGCTGGAGTGGGTTCATCGAGGCGAAGGCCTTCAGGCCCTCCTCGCCCACCGCGGCCTTCGCCAGTTCGGTCGCCGTCGGACCGGGCGACAGCACGTTGACGCGGATGCCGGTGCCTTTCAGGTCCTCCGCCCAGGTCTTGGCGAGGTTGCGCACGGCCGCCTTGCTCGCACTGTAGGCGCCGAATGCCGGGGCACCAGTGGTGCCGGCGCTCGATCCGGTCAGGATGATCGAACCGCCCGTGCCCATCAGCGGCAGTGCTTTCTGCACCGTGAAAATCGTGCCCTTCACGTTGGTGTCGAACGTTTCGTCGATGTGTTCGGCGGTGATCTCGCCGAGCGCAAGCAGGCTTCCCGTCCCGGCATTGGCGAAGACGATGTCGAGGGTGCCGCGCTCGGCCTTCACTGCCGCGTAAAGGCGGTCGAGATCGGCCTCGTCGGAGACCGAGCCCTGCACCGCGCGGGCGTTGGGCCCGAGGTCAGCCACGGCAGCGTCGAGCGCTTCCTGCCGGCGGCCGAAGATGAAGACGAACGCGCCTTCATCGATGAAACGCTTTGCCGCCGCGCGGCCGATGCCGGTGGCGCCACCGGTGATCACGGCGGTTTTTCCATTCAGTCTGGTCACGTCTTTGATCCTTGGTCGGGATGGCACAGATAGGTGATTACGATGCGGCGCCGGCGGTCGCCGGTCGCTCGGGTTCGTTCTTGAACAGGTCCTGGAAGATCAGCGGCGCCCAGCTCTTGTCCCGCACCTGTACCAGCGCGCCGCCTTCTGCAAGCTTCCCGAGATTGACGGGTGCGAAACCCAGTTGTTCGGACAGGTCCGCCACCTGCGCCGCGGCGGCCTGGTCGTCGCTCGACAGGAACACCACGCGGCGGCTGCCGTTGACGTTCGGATCGGCGGCCAGCGTCCTCGCGGGCAGATGGTTGAAGCCCTTCACGAAGCGGGCGCCGGGGAAGGCCTTGGCGACGTCGGCAGAAGACAGGCCCTCGAAGCCGTTCATCGCATCCACGATCGTCTTGCCCTGCCAGCTCGGCAGCATCTTGGCGACCTCGCGATGCCCCTCGAAGAGAACGGCCAGGAAAATCACGTCCGCCTTGAGCGCTTCCTGCAGCGTCCGGGGAACGACCGTGGATCCGATCGCCTGCGCCTGCGGCAGCAGCGCTTCGGGCGCGCGCCGGCTGGCGACGGAGACTTCGATGTTGTTGCGGGCGAAAGCGCGGGCGAGGGCCTGACCGATGGCGCCGAAACCGATGATGGCGTAGCTCATGGAGATGATCCTTTTCAGTACGGGGATGGAGTGGGCCGGCCCGCTCGGGCCGGTTGCCCCATCAATCTGGGTCGCTTGACGCATCAAACCAATTGACGAAACATCGCTTAATACGATCTGTTTTCTGGATAACCCGTGCTCGACAACGTCACCATCAACCAGCTGCGTGCGTTCGTTGCGGTGTGCGACCAGGGCAGCTTTTCGGGTGCGGCGCGGAAACTGGCGCGCGCACAGTCGGCCATCAGCCACGCGATCAAGGCGCTGGAAAGCGCGTTCGATGTCGAGTTGTTCGAGCGCAATACACGCAAGGCGCAGCTCACCGCCGCGGGGCGCAGCCTCCTGCCGGATGCGCGTGCGGTGATCTCACGCACCGAGGAAATGAAGAACCGCGCCGGCGCGATCGCCAGGGTGGGGGCGCCGCAGGTGTCGGTGGCGGTGGATGCCTACTTTCCACGCACCCACCTGATCGACTGCTTGCGCACGCTGCAGCAGGAGTTTCCGACCGCCGCGATCAACCTGCGCATCACCACCATGCAGGGCGGCGAGCACCTGGTGCTCGAAAAGCTGTGCGCCCTGGCCGTCACGATCGAGAACGTGCCGGAGGTGAACCCGGACGCCATCGAACGCCACTGGTTGCGCGAGGAGGAAATGGTGACGGTATGCGCGCCATCCTATCCGCTCGCTTCGACCCCCAAACCCATCCCCGTGGACGAGTTCGGCCGACACACCCAGATCGTCGTCACCGACAACCAGCCCGGCGCAGAAAAGACCCAGCAGGGCGTTGCCGGCAAGCGCCAGTGGCTGGTCAACGACCTCGGCGCCAAACGCGACCTGCTCAAGGCCGGCCTCGGCTGGGGACACTTGCCGCGGCACCTCGTCAGCGAGGATCTGGCCAGCGGAGAGCTCGTCGAACTCGAGCGTCGCGCCTGGCACATGGGGACGCTCACGTTCATGCTCTCGCAGCGTCGGAGGTACGATCTTTCAGCATGCGAGTCGCGGCTGGTCGCGCTGCTTGGGGGACCTTAGCTGCATGCGGTCGCAGAGGCGCGCATGCGTTGCCGCTCATGGCCGCTCGCAGCCTGAAGCAGACGGTCAACGCTGGAGTTGAGCGGGCGGCTTGGCGGTGCTGTCAGATACCATTGCGATCAACGACGCGCAAGCATGACCTGGCCGTGGCCCGCACGACCTCTCCGGGATTTTCGGCGCGGTACTGGAAAACGCCGTGCGTTACGCGCGCCGCCAGGTTCGCGTCTGCGCCATGGCCGGCCCCAAGTCCGAGTGGACGCGGTTCCTGCTTCAGTGGTCGCGGCGGCCGTTGAAATGGCCGGTGCCGCCACCAATCGAAATGCTGACGCCGCCGCTGGGATGGTCGCAGCTGCCGAAGGCCTTGCTGAGGTTGACCGTGCCGGTCTGGTAGTTGCCGCTGACATGGTTGCCGCCGACCACGCCCATCCCGACGCTGCCGTGCATCTGCGGCTGGTTGTAGCTGTAGTCGTCGCAGTCGTCGGTGGGCGTCGCGGCGGCTGTGGTGTCGTTGTTGCCCATGCGTCCGCTGGTGTCGCCGTAATACACGCCGGGTGCGCTGGCAGCGGGCTTGGCGGCCGTGCTGCTGGCGGCGGGGGTGTCGCTGGGCAGCAGCTTGAGGTTCAACGGCTTGCCGGCCGTCTGCGCCCACGCCGTGGTGGCCAGCAGGCTGGCGGCGAGGGCGACGAGATGCCGTGGGATGTTCATGCACACTCCGGGGTTGTCACGTAGTCAACGCATGATGGCGCATCGGCGTGTACGTCCCTGTTGGAAAGGCCGGACGTCGACAAGTTCCTCCGACCGGGTTCCTGCTCCCGCAAGTCGTGATCAGCCGGTGGTCTCGATTCGCTCCACCCGGCGCAGGCCGCGCGGCAGCAGGCCGCCGCGGGTGGCGCGGTTGCCGCCGTACTCGACCAGGTCGGCCCACTTCAGGGTCAGCTTGCGTGCGCCGGCGTACATCGTGACCTCGCCCTTGCCCTCGCTGACTACCGTCACGCCGGCCACGCGCTCGCCCTCGGCCAGCTGCTTCTTCGGAATCTCGATCAGCTTGTTGCCCTTGCCCTTGTCCAGTTCCGGCAGCTCGGCCACCGAGAACATCAGCAGATGCCCTTCGCTGCTGACCACCACGATGCGATCGCGCGCCGGGTCGGCGCTGATTTGCGGCGCCAGCACCTTCGCGCCGTCGCTGAGCGAGATGATCTGCTTGCCGGCCTTGTTGCGCCCGGTGAGCGATTCGAAGCGGGTGACGAAGCCGTAGCCGAAGTCGGTGGCGAGGATCAACCGGGTGTCGTTGTCGCCGGCGATCACCGCGTCGAAGCTGGCGCCCGCGGCCGGGCTGAAGCGGCCGGTCAGCGGCTCGCCGTTGCCGCGCGCCGAGGGCAGCGTGTGCGCCGGCGTGGAGTAGGCGCGGCCGGTGGAGTCGATGAACGCGACCTGCTGTGTCGTGCGCGCCTTCACCGCGGCGAGCAGGCCGTCACCTTCGCGGTAGTTCAGGGCCTCGGCGTCGATGTCGTGGCCCTTGGCGGCGCGCGCCCAGCCCTTCTGCGAGAGCACCACGGTGACCGGTTCGCTGGCCACCAGCGCGCTCTCGTCCAGCGCATGCGCCACTTCGCGCTCGACCAGCGGCGAGCGGCGTGCGTCGCCGAATTTCTCGGCATCGGCGCGCAGTTCGTCCTTGATCAGACTCTTCAGCTTGGCCGGCGATTTCAGCAGCACGTTGATGCGCGCGCGCTCCTCTTCGAGCTGGTCGCGCTCGGCGTTGATCTTCATCTCCTCCAGCCGCGCCAGCTGGCGCAGGCGGGTTTCGAGGATGTAGTCGGTCTGTTCCTCGCTGAGCCGGAGGCGCGCCATCAGCACCGGCTTGGGCTCGTCCTCGCTGCGCACGATGCGGATGACTTCGTCGAGGTTGAGGTAGGCGATGTGCAGGCCTTCGAGCAGGTGCAGGCGGCGGTCGACCTTGGCCAGGCGATGTTCCAGGCGCCGGGTGACGGTGCTGGTGCGGAAGCTAAGCCACTCGGTGAGGATGCGCTTGAGGTCTTTCACCTGCGGCCGGCCGTCCAGCCCGATCATGTTGAGGTTGACGCGGAAGCTCTTCTCCATGTCCGTGGTGGCGAACAGGTGCTGCATGGTCTCGTCGGCGTCGACGCGGTTCGAACGCGGCACGATCACCAGCCGGATCGGATTCTCGTGGTCGGACTCGTCGCGCAGGTCCTCGATCATCGGCAGCTTCTTCGCGCGCATCTGCGCGGCGATCTGCTCGAGGATCTTCGACGGGCTGACCTGGTGCGGCAGCGCGGTGATCACGATGTTGCCTTCCTCGCGCTGGTACACCGCGCGGGCGCGCACCGAACCGCCGCCGGTCTGGTACATCGCCAGCAGGTCGGCACGCGGGGTGATGATCTCCGCCTCGGTCGGGTAGTCCGGCCCACGCACGTGCTCGCACAGGTCGGCGACGGTGGCGTCCGGATCGTCCAGCAGGCGGATGCACGCGGTGGCCAGCTCGCGCAGGTTGTGCGGTGGGATGTCGGTGGCCATGCCCACCGCGATGCCCATCGAGCCGTTCAGCAGCACGTGCGGCACGCGCGCCGGCAGCCAGCTCGGCTCGTCCATGGTGCCGTCGAAGTTCGGCACCCAGTCCACCGTGCCCTGGCCCAGTTCGCCCAGCAGCGCCTCGGCGATCGGGCTGAGCTTGGATTCGGTGTAGCGCATCGCGGCGAAGCTCTTCGGGTCGTCCGGCGAGCCGAAGTTGCCCTGGCCGTCGACCAGCGGATAGCGGTACGAGAACGGCTGCGCCATCAGCACCATCGCCTCGTAGCACGACGAGTCGCCGTGCGGATGGAACTTGCCGATCACGTCGCCGATGGTGCGCGCCGATTTCTTCGGCTTCGCGGTGGCGGCCAGGCCCAGCTCGCTCATCGCGTAAATGATGCGCCGCTGCACCGGCTTCAGGCCGTCGCCGACGAACGGCAGCGCGCGGTCCAGCACCACGTACATCGAGTAGTCGAGATAGGCCCGCTCGGCGTATTCCTTCAGCGGGATCTGTTCGTAATTGGCTTGCAGGTTCATGCGGTTGGATCAGGGAAGTGGCGCGCGACGCGCGGGATAACCGGTCGATGGTGCCAGAAAGCGGCGGGGTCTTGTAGGCGCGGTTTCGGCCGCGATCTGCTATGGCACGCTGGCCGGCAGCGGCGGCGCGCGCAGCGGTACCGGGGTGGACTGCACGATCGAGGTGGTGGTCTGGCCGTGGCGCAGGAAGCGGTCGAGGATCAGGTCCAGGTGTTCCAGCGCGTCAAGGTGGACCTTGATGATGAAGCAGTCCTCGCCGGTGACGCGGTGGCACTCGACCACCTGCGGGATCTTCTGCGCGAGCTCGGCGATCTTCGGCAGTTGCCCGGGCACCGGGCGCACGCGCACGTAGGCGGTGACCGGCCAGCCCAGCGCCTTGGGGTCGAGGTCGAGCTGGTAGCCGCGGATCACCCCGGTTTCCTCCAGCCGGTTCAGGCGTTCCTTCACCGCCGGTGCCGACATGCCGACACGGCTGGCGAGCCGCGTGACGGGCTGGCGCGGATCGTCCTGCAGCGCCTGCAGCAGGGCGATATTGCGAGGGTCGGACAGCAAATTGGAAATCTGAGGCATGAGGCGTCACCGGCTTTCAAGTCAGAAAATATGGGTCGCTGATTCCTTCTTTTTGAGATGGATCATGCGCCGATCGTTTGTAAAAGTAGAGGCATGGACCATGAATCCGATGCCACCACGATCGAGCCGCCGTCACCGCCCCTCGCGGCCGGCGAACGCGTGCCGCCCTCGCTGTATTTCCTGGTCAGCGCGATCTTCCATTACCTGGGGCCCGCGTTCGCGGTGCTGCTGTTCGCCCACGTCGCGCCGCTCGGCGTGGCCTGGCTGCGGATCGCCAGCGCGGCGCTGATCTTCGCGCTGTGGCGACGGCCCTGGCGCTATTTCGCGCAGCAGAACGCCGCGGTGCGCTGGAACATCGTGGCGCTGGGCGCGGTGCTTGGCGGCATGAACGTCTGCTTCTACCTGGCGATCGACCGGCTGCCGCTGGCCACGGTCGGCGCGATCGAGTTCCTCGGCTCGATCGCGCTGGCCTGGGCCGGCCTGCACAGCCGCCGCAACGGGGTGGCGCTCGCGGTGGCGGCGGCCGGCGTGGCCATGCTGACCCACGTGCGTCTCGCCGGCACGGCCATCGGCTTTGCCTTCGCTTTCGCGAACTGCGCGCTGTTCATGCTGCACATCGTGCTCGGCCATCGCATCGCCAGGGGCGGCGGCGGCAACGGCATCGACCGGCTGGCCGCGGCAATGCTGGTGGCGCTGCTGGTCGTGATGCCGCTGGGCTGGCGCGAGGCGGCGGTGGCCTTCACCCATCCCGGCCTGCTGGCCGCCGGCATCGGCGTGGGCGTGTCGTCGTCGGTGATCCCGTACGTGTGCGACCAGCTGGCGATGGCGCGGCTGCCGCGCGCCACGTTCGCGCTGATGCTGGCGCTGCTGCCGGCCACTGCCTGCGCGATCGGCATCGTGGTGCTGCACCAGTTGCCGGGCCCGGCCGAGTTGACCGGCATCGCCATGGTCATCGCGGGCATCAACCTGCACCGGGCGGCGCCGCGCTGAACCCGCATCGACATCCGAACACTGAAGGAGAACCGCTATGGATTACATCAATCTCGGCAAATCCGGCCTCAGGGTCTCGCGCATCTGCCTGGGCTGCATGAGCTATTCGGTAACGCCCGCCAAGGAGAGGCCATGGACGCTGGACGAGGAGCACGGCCGGCCGTTCATCCGGCGCGCGCTCGAGCTGGGCATCAACTATTTCGACACGGCGAACATGTATTCGCGCGGCGGCAGCGAGCTGGTGCTGGGACGCGCGCTGCGCGATTTCGCGCGGCGCGAGGAGGTGGTGATCGCCACCAAGGTGTTCTATCCGATGCGCGGCGACGCGAACGGCGGCGGCCTTTCGCGCAAGGCGATCATGACCGAGATCGACGCCAGCCTGCGCCGCCTCGGCACCGACTACGTCGACCTCTACCAGATCCACCGCTGGGATCACGCCACGCCGATCGAGGAGACGCTGGAGGCGCTGCATGACGTGGTGAAGGCGGGCAAGGCCCGTTACATCGGTGCCTCGTCGATGATGGCGTGGCAGTTCGCCAAGGCGCTGTACACCGCCGACCTGCATGGCTGGGCGCGATTCGTGTCGATGCAGCCGCACTACAACCTGCTGTACCGCGAGGAGGAGCGCGAGATGCTGGCGCTGTGCGCGGACCAGGGCGTCGGCGTGGTGCCGTGGAGCCCGCTGGCGCGCGGCCGGCTGGCGCGGGCGTGGGAGGACGAACCGAGCACCGTGCGCGGCGGCTCCGATCCGTGGGGCGACGGCGTGTATGCCGCGAGCAAGGCGGCGGACAAGGCCGTGGTGGATCGCGTCGGCGAGGTCGCCGCGCGGCTCGGCGTGCCGCGCGCGCAGGTGGCGCTGGCCTGGCTGCTGCACCAGCCGGCGGTCACCGCGCCGATCGTGGGCGCGACCAGGCCGCATCATCTGGAAGAGGCGGTGGCGGCGTTGTCGGTCAGCTTGCCGCCGGCGGAAATCGCCGCGCTCGAGGCGCCGTACGCACCGCACGCCGTCGCCGGCATCGACTGATCAGGGCAGGCGCTCGACCGCGACGCCCAGCAATTCCAGTCGCGCCTGCACGCTGTCCGGCCCGGCCAGGTGCGCGGCGCCCACGGCGATGAAGACGGTGCCGGGCTGCTGCAGCATCGCGGCGATCTTCGTCGCCCAGACCTGGTTGCGCTGCACCAGCAGCAGTTGGTAGAGCTTCGGCTCGCGCCGACGCATGTCCTCGTTGCCGATGCGGGCGATGCTGTTCACGTCGCCGGCCTTCCAGGCGTCGATCAGCTCGGTGAGCTGGAACGCGCCCTTGTCCGCGTCGCGCATGGTCGAGCGCAGCAGGGCCAGCTCGATCGCGCGCGGCATGTCGGCGAGAAAGCGGATCTGCTGTTCGGCGGTTTCCAGCCCCAGCACCGGCTTGCCGGCAGCGCTCATCTGCGCCTTCAACTGCTTGTCCACGCCATGCTCCGGATCGAGCCCGGCCTTGTGCAGCGGTGTCAGCGCCAGGGTCAGCGCGGCCAGCCACGGGCGCATCACGTTCAACGTCTGCAGGCCGCCGGGCACGTCGAGCCTGTTCGCCAGCAGGTCCAGCCGGTGTGCCTCCGCTGGACTGAGCTGGCTAGACAAGGGGTGCGCCGCATCCATCCCGTAGCGCAATACCAGCGCCGCCATGTTCGCCGGATCGTCGTCGGTCAGCTCGATGTACAGCGTGCGGCTGTCCGCCAGTGCCCGGTCCAGCTCGGGGGAATGCCAACCGGCATCGCGCGGCATCAGGTGCACCGTGCCGAACAGGTAGATCGTGGTGTCGGCATCCTTCACCACCCACAAGGCGGGTTTCGCCAGCGCCGGGGCGCAGGCGAGCAGCAGGGCGAGGCAGGCGAGCAGGCGCAGCGCGATCGTGGGTTTCATGCCGGGAGTGTCGCGGCTGGCCGCGGCCGGTTCAATCCCGGCGAGGTGGTGACGATGCGGGCCATCGAGCCGCGCGACCTCGATGCCGGGCCTACGCGCGTCCCCGTGGATGTGTGGAACCCCGTCGTCGAGGTTCGCCACGTCCCTGTCGACCTTGGCCATCCCGGCGTCGGGGTGGCATACGTCCTCGTCGGGGTCTGGAACGTTGGCGCCGGGGGCTACGTACGTCCCGGCCGAGGTGCGCCACCTTGGCGTCGGCCTGCCGGGTGTCCCAGGCGACCTACGGATGCTCCATGTCGAGGTTCTGCACGTCCCGGCCGGGCTTCGCCAGCCCGGTGTTGACGTTCGCGACCGCCTGAGCGGGGCGGCCGGACGTCCCGTCGCTGGCGTCGGCAAGGACTCCGCGCCGGGCGCCCGGCGTGGCGTCAGCGTGGCGTCTCGTTGGTCAGCGCGTAGGCGCTGGCGCGCACCGGCTCGATCGGACGCACTTCGAACGCCAGGCCGTAAGCCAGGCAGGGATTCTCCGCCGCGATCGCCGCCGCCTCGTCGAGGCTGCGGGCGAGGATCGTCCAGTAGCCGCCCACGATCTCCCTGGCCTCGGTGAACGGACCATCGGTGATCGCCTGCCGCGACACCAGCTTGCCCTCGCGCGCCAGCCGCTGCCCGGCGCGCATGCGACCCTCGGCCACCAGCCGGTCGTGCCAGGCATAGAAGCGGTCGATCGCCGCCTGGATGTCCTCGCGCGCGGCGTCCCGGTCCCACTGGCCGCGGGAGAGGACGAGGTATTCGGACAGTGGGGCAGGTTCGTTCATGGTTCGTCTCCGTCGGAGCGCGATGGGCGAGGGAGGCGCGACGGCCAGGGAGTTCGGGAGCCGCCCTCGTCCCTGGAGCCCGTGTGCGAGCTACAGGCCAAGCAGCCGCCACGTCCAGTAGGCGCCGATGCCCATCTGTACGGCAAAGGCGGTGAAGCGGGCATTGACGGCGATGACGCTGGTCGAGGCCAGGTGGATGCCGGACTGCACGACGCGGGCACCCAGCAGCCAGGGCGCGAGCGCATCGGTCACTTCCGCCCGACCCGTCGCGATGGCGACCAATAGCAGCCCGCCGAACACCGGCAGGCTCTCGACGCAGTTCGCGTGCGCGCGGGCGAGCCGCTGCATGAACGGCGAGACATTCGAGTTGTCGGGCTTGAACTCGTTCGAACGGAAGTGGCCCGTGACCACCAGGTAGCTGCGCAGCACCTCCATGACGACCAGCAGGAGCAGCGTCCAGGCAAGGAACAGGGTGAGTACCAAGGCAGAGGTGGTCATGTTTGGTCGGCGATTCGCGTGGGGTGATGGTTCCGGGGCACAGATGATTGAATCAGATTGATCACCTACGCCTACTTTGCTCGAAGAGCCGACTTGATTTCGTTCGTCCGTTATTTAATCGTGCCCAGACAACGGGGTAGGACCCCCTCCTGATCCCGCAGCATCTCGACGCGCACGTCATGTCGCCCCGCAGACCCGGTCGCCGTCTTGAACCTCCCCTACCCGTCATCACGACCAACCGCGCGCAAAACTCAGCGCGGCACGCGGTAGCCGCCGGGCACGCCGCGCGGGCTCAGGGTGAGCTGCCACAGCTGGTCGCGGCGGCAGCGGAATACGGCGGCGGAGGCGGCGAGGTAGTAGCGCCACATGCGCCGGAAGCGTTCGTCGTAGCTGGCCGGCAGGCTGGGCCAGGCGGCTTCGATGTTGGCGCGCCAGGCGGTGAGCGTGCGGTCGTAGTCGGCGCCGAAGTTGTGCCAGTCCTCGACCACGAACAGGTCCTCCAGGGCGGCGGTGACCTGGCTGGCGGCGGGGATCATCGAATTGGGGAAGATGTATTTCTCGATCCACGGGTCCGGTTGCGCCGGCGCGCCGTTGCTGCCGATGCAGTGCAGCAGCGAGAGGCCTTCATTCTTCAGGCAGCGGCGCACGGTCTCGAAGTAGGCGCGGTAGTTCCTGCCGCCGACGTGCTCGAACATGCCGATCGAGAACACCGCGTCGAACCGTTCGTTGACCTCGTGGTAGTCCTGCAGGCGGATCTCGATCGGCAATCCGGCGCACAGCTCGCGCGCGTAGTCGGCCTGCTGCTGCGACACGGTGATGCCGACGCCCTCCACGCCGTAGCGCTCGGCCGCGTACTTGAGCGCCTCGCCCCAGCCGCAGCCGATGTCGAGCACGCGCTGGCCGGTCTTCAGCTGCAGCTTGCGGCAGACCAGGTCGAGCTTGGCTGCCTGCGCGTCGTCGAGGTTGTCGGCCTTGGCCCAGTAGCCGCAGGAGTACACCAGGCGCTTGCCCAGCATGGCGTGGAACAGGTCGTTGCCGAGGTCGTAGTGCGCCTTGCCGATCTCGAACGCGCGCTCGCCGCGCTGCAGGTTGACGAAGCGCGCCTTGAGGTGGGCGAGCAGGGTGTCGAGCGTGCGCAGTTCCTGGTCCAGTCCGGCGGTGAGCAGGCGGGTGAACAGCGCGGGCAGGTCGTCGGCGTCCCACCAGCCGTCCATGTAGGCCTCGCCCAGGCCCAGCGAGCCGTGCGCGAACACGCGTGCGTACAGGCGTTCGTCGTGCACGCGCAGGTCGGTCGGGGCATCGCCGTCGATGCGGATGCCGGCCTGTTCGAGCAGTTCGCTGGCACGATTCTTCAGGTCGTCCTGGCTCATGCGTCGTCTCGCGGTTTGTGGAATCGTGGCGGTCAACCACCGCCGAGCAGGGCAAAGTTTGCCGGCGAAAGCGCATACGTCGCGTCGACGCCGGCGCCGCGCACCAGCTGCAGCAGCAACTCGGCCTGTTCCTCGCGCAGCAGGAACTCGACCCTGACCGGCAGGTCGTCGGCCAGCTCGAAGAACTGCTCCTCGTGCAGCACGCCATGCCGGCCGAAGCCGGCGATCGCGCGGAACACGGAGCCGCCGCCCAGGCCATGCGCCCTGGCCTGTTCCAGCAGCCACTCGGACAGCAGCATGCCGTCGTGCTTCGTGCGCGAGTGGCAGTAGAAGTACAGGTGCACGCCGTGCTGCAGGGTCTCCTGGTTCATGCGGTGCTCCCGGTTCAGTGGCGCAACAGGCTGCGGGTGAGGGCGATGCCGAGCACGGTCATCGCCAGCGAGCCGGCCACGTGCACGGCCACGTGGCCGCTGAACCACAGGTATTGCTGGCGCAGCAGCAGCGTGGCGGACTCGGCCGAGAAGGTGGAGAACGTGGTCAGCCCGCCGAGGAAGCCGGTGAACACGAACAGCCGCAGCGCCGGCGACAGCGCCTGGAAGTGGTCGAACAGGCCCATCACGCAGCCCATCAGCAGGCCGCCGACGAGGTTCGCCGCCAGCGTGCCCAGCGGCAAGGTGGGGAAGACGGGGTTGAGCAGCACGCCCAGTCCCCAGCGCAGCCAGCAGCCCAGGGCGCCACCGATGCCGATTGCCACAAATCCGTTCAAGCCCACGTGCGCGCCTCCTGACAGTGAATGTGTCCGGTTGTCGCGGCGGCAGGCACGCCTGCGCCGCCGGAAACCGGGGTGCAGGCATCATCAGCTTCGACGCGGGATCGCGGGAAGCGGTTTGTCCCGAGGTGCCCGAGGGCTCCGGAACGGGAGGCATGCCATCTCCCGGTGGGGCATCCTAGTCGATCCGGCGGCCCCGTCGTCAAGCGCGGACGTCTATACTGCGCGACCCGTCGATGCCCGTGTTGCCATGAACCCAGCCCACCGTCCCGTGCGCCGCAGCCTGCCGTGGCTGCTGGCCGCGCTGTCGATGATCGGGCCGTTCTCGATCGATGCGGTGTTTCCGGCGTTCCCGCTGGTCGGCGCGCACTTCGGCGTGGATGCCGCGCCGCTGCAGCAGCTGATCAGCGTGTACCTGGTCACCTATGCCGCGATGAGCCTGTTCCACGGCGCGATTTCCGATGCGGTCGGGCGCAAGCCGGTGGTCGTCGCCGGCCTGCTGGTGTATGCGCTGGCGTCGGTGGGTGCGGCGATGTCCACCTCGTTCGCGATGCTGCTGGCCTGCCGCGGCCTGCAGGGCATGTGCGCCGGCGCCGGGTTGGTGGTGGGCCGGGCGGTGGTCCGCGACAGCCTGGAAGGGCCGGCCGCGCAACGGCTGATGTCGCAGGTGATGATGATCTTCGGGGTGGCGCCGGTGATCGCGCCGATGGTCGGCGCGCTGCTGCTGCCGCTGGGCGGCTGGCATGGCATCTTCTGGCTGCTGGCCGGGTTCACCGTGCTGCTGGCGCTGGCGCTGCAGCTGTTCCTGGACGAGACCCACCCGCCGGCGCGGCGCACGCGGTTTGCGCCACGGCCGCTGCTGGCGGGCTACCGGTCGTTCGGCCGCGACCGGCTGTTCTGGCCGCTGCTGGTTTCCAGCTCGGTGAACTTCGCCGGGCTGTTCCTGTACATCGCCTCGGCACCGCGCATCGTGCGCGAGCTGCTGCAATTGTCGGCGCAGGGTTTTCCGTGGCTGTTCCTGCCGGTGGTCAGCGGCCTGATCGGTGGCGCCTGGCTGTCCGGGCGGATGGCCGGGCGGCACAGCGCGAACTCCACGGTGAGCCTGGGCTATGCGGTGATGTTGCTGGCGTGCGCGGCGCATTTGCTGCTCGCGCTGCTGCTCCCCGCGCCGCGGCTGCCTTGGTCGATGCTGCCGCTGATCCTGCACGGCATCGGCGTGCAGCTGGCGTTCCCGACCCTCACCCTGCTGCTGCTGGACCGCTTCCCGCATCATCGCGGCGGGATTTCCTCGGTGCAGGCGTTCGCCAGCCTGCTGCTGTGCAGTTTCGTGGCCGGGGTGATGTCGCCGCTGCTGTCCAGGGGCATGCTGCCACTGGCGCTGGGCGCCTCGGCGCTGACCGTGGCCGGCGTACTGGCGTGGTGGTGGTATCACCGCCTCACGCGCCGGCCGCTGGAACTGCCGCTGGCCGATGCCGGCACGGCGGCGATGCAGGCGGAGATCGCCGAGCCGCGCTGACACGGCGGCCGGATCGAGCCGGGCCGGACGGGGCGTCAGGCGGGCGGGGCCGGCGCGGGCGTGGCGGCGCGCACCACCGAATCCGCCGACATCAACACGCTGGCCTCGGCCAGCGCCCGCACCAGCGACGGCGGGCGGTAGCTGGCGTCGGCGAGCCAGCGCTGCCATACCGAGTCGTCCACCTTCTCGTTGACGCCGGCACCGAGCCGGCGGTCGAACGGCGGCTTGAACTCCTTGTAGATGCCGTCCATGAACTCCCGGTACGAATTGCGCGGCACGCCACGGTCGGCATCGACCGGCGGCAGCAGCCGTTCGCTGCAGGCAAGGCCGGTATCGATCGCCTTGCGCTGCAGCCACGCCAGCGGCAGGTCGGGCAGCGGGTCGGGCCGGCGGCCGGCACCGTCGCGCGCGTTGCCGCCGCCGACGTCGGCGTGCGCGCCGATGAACCAGCGCTGTTCGATCTCGATCTGCTCGCGCTTCTTCGAGGTCAGCGTCTCGCCGGGCTTCACCGTGTACGGGTTGCGCGTCCATACCGTGGGCGCGAAGTCGGCGCGGTGCTCATCCAGCGCCAGCGCCTGGTAGGCGTACTTCACGATCTTGCTGAGTTCGGTGTCGTGGAACTGATAGCGCTTGCGCGCGTAGGGAAACCACGAGGCGGTACCGGGGATGCCGAGCGAACCGACGGTGTCCCACACGCCGATGAAGTGGATGTCGATCACGATCGAATGGCTGGCGCGAAATTCCACCGCGATCGGGTCGTCGGGCTTGCTGCCGGTGTCGCGATAGAACGCGTAGGCAGCCGCAGCGTCGGGCCTGGCCACGCTGGCGTGGGCGTCGCAGCGGAGCAGGCCGCACTTGCGGATCAGCCCGCCGAGGCTGCGCGCGGTATAGGCGCCGCGGCTGAAGCCGAACAGGTAGAGGAGGTCGCCGGGCTGCCAGGTCTCGCACAACCAGCGATAGCCATCGAGCACGTGGTCGGACAGGCCGTAGCCGAACGCGCCGCCGAGCAGATGGGCGATGCCGCGCTTCACGCCCACGCCCGGGATGTAGTTGACCAACTGTCGGGCGCCGGCGGCATCGCGTGCCGCGATCAGCCGGCGCAGGCGTTCCACGTTGGTGTTCGACTCGGGCTTGTTCCAGGTGCCATCGAACAGCAATACCAGCCGGCGTGCGGCCATGGTGCCCTCCAGCGATGCGTTCGGGGTTGGCGCAAGCCACTCTAGGCCGCGCCGGTGCGTCGGGCCAGTGCCGGGAGAGGCGCGCAGGCGTACCCTGTGCGTTTCGACATCGCCGCGGGTGGACAGCACGAGCATGGACAGGCAGAGCCAGGTCGACAAGGCACGGGCGTTCCGCCAGATGCACGATCGCCGCGCGATCCTGCTGCTGCCGAACGCCTGGGATGCGGGCAGCGCACGGCTGTTCGCGCGGCGCGGCTTCGCGGCGGTCGCCACCACCAGTGCCGGCGTGGCCTGGTCGCTCGGCTACGCCGACGGCGAACGGGCGCCGCTGGCCGAGGTACTGGCGGCGATCGCGCGGATCACGCGGGTGGTCGAGCTGCCGGTGACGGCAGACGTCGAGACCGGCTATGGCGAGACGCCGGAGGCGGTGGCCGCCACCGTGCACGCGGTGATCGCCGCCGGCGCGGTCGGCATCAACCTGGAGGACGGCCGCCCCGGCCACGGTCCGCTGCGCCCGGTCGAGGAAGCCGCGGCACGCATCCGCGCCGCACGCGAAGCGGCCGAGGCGAGCGGCGTGCCGCTCGTGATCAACGCGCGGGTGGACCACTGGATGCAGCAGGTGGCCGACCCGGCCGCGCCGCTCGCCGATGCCGTGCAGCGCGCGCAGGCCTATCTGGCGGCGGGCGCCGACGGCATCTATCCGATCGGGCTGGGCGAGCCAGCCGTGCTGGCCGCGCTGGTGCAGGCCATCGACGCCCCGGTCAACGTGGCTGCCGGTTCCGGCATGCCGGACCTGGCCGAGCTGGCCCGGCTCGGCGTGGCCCGCGTCAGCACGGCCACGCGTTTCGCCACGCTGGCGCTGGCGGCGGTGGATCGCGCCGCCGCGGCGTTGCTGGAGAGCGGCCGCTTCGACGGCCTGGGGGCGACTTTCACCTATGCGGACGCGCAGCGGCTGTTCGAGCCGGCCTGAGCGGCGCAGGAAACAGTTCTTTCATCGAGGAGTCTGCAATGAACAAGCGTATCGAGTACGGCAAGGCGGCGCCGGCGGGTCTGAAGGCCATGCTGGGCCTGGAAATGTATGTGCATGGCTCGGGCCTGGAGCACTCGCTGATCGAGCTGGTGAAGATGCGCGTGTCGCAGATCAACGGCTGCGCGTACTGCCTGGACATGCACAGCAAGGACGCGCGCGCCGCCGGCGAGACGGAGCAGCGCCTGCACGTGCTGGCGGCGTGGCGCGAGGCGCCGTTCTACTCGGCACGCGAGCGTGCCGCGCTGGCCTGGGCCGAGGCGGTCACCCTGTTGTCGACGAACGAATTGCCCGACGCCCTGTACGAGGAGGTGCACGCGCAGTTCGACGACAAGTCGATGGTCGACCTCACCCTGGCGATCATCGCCATCAACGGCTGGAACCGCCTGGCGATCGGTTTTCGCGCGGACGTGGGCAGCTACCAGCCGAAGTCGGCGGGCTGAGCGTGGCGCCGCTACCGTCCCGTCGCAGGCCGGCAGCGGCGTCCGCGCCGCGGATGCGCGGGCATGGCTGAGCGGCCGTGGCGCTGGATCGTGCGTTCTACCGGCGCGATCCGCGCGCGGTCGCGCCCGACCTGCTGAACAAGGTGCTGCTGCATGCGGACGGTCGCTGCGGTCGCATCGTGGAAACCGAGGCCTACTGCGGGCCGACGGATCCGGCCGCGCATTCCTGGCGCGGTCGCACGGCGCGCAATGCGACGATGTTCGGCGCACCGGGGCTGCTCTACGTGTACTTCACCTATGGCATGCACTGGTGCTGCAACCCGGTCTGCGGCGAGGAGGGCGAAGGCGTCGCGGTGTTGCTGCGCGCGCTGGCGCCGCTGGGCGGGCTGGCCGCGATGCGCGCGGCACGGCCGGGTTGCCGCCGCGACCGCGACCTGTGCCGCGGGCCGGCGCGCTTGTGCCAGGCGATGGGCATCGGTCGCGCGCAGGACGGCATCGACCTAGTCGGCGGTGCCGGCGGCTTCAGCATCGTCGACGATGGCGTGCCGCCACCGGTTGCACCTGTGGTCACGACGCGCGTCGGCATCACGCGCGCGATCGGGCAACCCTGGCGCTGGTACGTGCCGGGCGATGCGCACGTCTCGCGGCGCTGAACGGGAGCGTCGCGGTTGTCGCGGCGGCCACGTGGAGTTGACGGAGGCTTGATGATGCGGGGCACACGGTAGCCAGGCGTCACTCGTCCATTGCGGGGTCCGCGCCATGCCTTATTCATCCATCAGCGAACTGCCCGACAGCGTGCGCGAGCACGTGCCGAAGCACGCGCAGGAAATCTACAAGGAGGCGTTCAACGGCGCCTGGGAGGAATACGCCGACAAGGACGATCGTCGCGGCAGCGAGTCGCGCGAGGAGGCGGCGCACAAGGTCGCCAGGGCAGCGGTGAAGAAGAAATACCGCAAGGGTGCCGACGGCGACTGGCACGCGAAGTAGCCTGGTGCCGTGGTTCGGGATTCGGGTTCAGGGTTCGCGCGTCAGGCATGCGGCAGGCCGCGTGCCTTGAGGAAGTCGCGGGCGTTGCCGGCATCGTGCTCGAACCAGGCGCGCGCTGAGCCGAGCCGGAACGTGTAGCCCCAGGCGTCCATGTCGGCCATCAGGCGTTCGCGTCCCACGCCGGGCAGTTCGTCGGCCAGCACGATCTGCAGGCAGCAGGTGGCGTCTTCCTCCTCGATCGAGTCAGTGGCGTCGGTATGGACGTCTGGACGTCTTTCCGGCGGCAGCACGATCAGGTGGCCGGCTTCATGCAGCAGCGAATGCACCGGGGTGTCGCCGCGGGCGTAGACGGTGCTGCCGATGATGCCGGCCTCGCGCTCGCCCCAGAAGCTGCCGGGGATCGGTGCGCCCGGCGCCACGCGCTGCAGCTGCAGGCCGAAGCGGCCGAGCAGCGCCGCCGGCGCATCGAAGCCGATCTGGTCCAGGCGCAGTACGCGGCTGGCCGGGTCGTCGCCGGAGGCGGAATGAGTGTCGGAGTGCATGGACGTGCGCGGCGGGCGCGATGGCTTCGAGGGTGGGGCCGGGCCTGGCGACACGGCGTCGCCAGGCCCAGGGAAGCGCGGCAGCGGCTGGGCCGGTTGTCAGCCGGTCTTGGCTTCGCCCTTCGCGGCCGGCTTGCCTTCCGGCAGGGTGACCGAGAGTTCGAGGATCTCGTGGCCGCTGTCGCGCTCGAAGTTGATGTTGATCGCCTCGAGATCGACGTGGACGTATTTCTTGATCACCTCGAGCAGCTCGTTGCGCATCATCGGCAGGTAGTCCGGCGCGCCGCGGGTGGAGCGCTCCTGTGCCACGATGATGCGCAGGCGCTCGCGCGCCACGCTGGCGGTAGCTTCGGGCTTGCGCTTCAGGAAATCGAGAATGCCCATCGTGATCAACCTCCGAACACGCGCTGGAGAAAGCCTTTCTTCGGTACGTCGATGAAGCGCAGCGGGCGCTCTTCGCCGAGGATGCGGGCCACCGTGTCGCCGTAGGCCTGGCCGGCCTGCGAGGCGGCGTCGACGATCACCGGGATACCGTTGTTGGAGGCGGTCAGCACGTTTTCCGACTCGGGGATCACGCCGACCACCTCGATACCGAGGATTTCCTCGACGTCCTTCACGCTGAGCATCTCGCCGATCGCCACGCGCGCGGGGTTGTAGCGGGTCAGCAGCAGGTGCTGGGTGACCGGGCCTTCGCCCTTCTCGGCGCGCCGGGTCTTGCTGGCGAGCAGGCCGAGGATGCGGTCCGAATCGCGCACCGAAGACACTTCCGGGTTGACCACCACCACCGCGTGGTCGGCGAAGTACATCGCCAGGTGGGCACCCTTCTCGATGCCGGCCGGGGAGTCGCACACGACGTAATCGAAATCCATTTCGGACAGGCCGTCGAGCACCTTTTCGACACCTTCCTGGGTCAGCGCGTCCTTGTCGCGGGTCTGGCTGGCGGCCAGCACGTACAGGTTCTCGTAGCGCTTGTCCTTGATCAGCGACTGCTTCAGCGTCGCCTCGCCGTGCACGACGTTGACGAAGTCGTACACCACGCGCCGCTCGCAGCCCATGATCAGGTCGAGGTTGCGCAGGCCGACGTCGAAGTCGATCACCGCGGTTTTCTTGCCGGCCATGGCCAGACCGGTGGCCAGCGAGGCGCTGGTCGTCGTCTTGCCGACGCCGCCTTTGCCGGAAGTGACAACGATAATCTCAGCAGTCAAGGGCCCATCTCCGCATGATTGTTCTTGTTGTAAGGGGTTACAGCCTGGCGATCAGCAGCTTGTCGCCGTCGAGCCAGCATTGCACGGACTGGCCCTCGAGGTCGCCGGGAATCTGCTCGAACACGCGATATTGCCCGGCGATCGCCACCAGTTCGGCACGAAAGTCGGAGACGAAGATGCGCGCCTTCGCGTCGCCCTGCGCGCCGGCCATGGCGCGGCCGCGCAGGCCGCCGTAGATGTGGATGTTGCCGTCGGCGATCACTTCGGCGCCGTTGGCCACGGCGCCGGTGACGATCAGATCGCGCTCGCGCGCGTAGATCTGCTGGCCGGAGCGCACCGAACCGGCATGGTGCTGCGCACCCTGCATGCTGCCGGGCGCCGGCGCAGACAGGATCGGCTCGCGCTGCACCGCCGGTGCCGGTTCGGCGCGTGCCGCCGGCTCGGCGACGGGCGCGCTGCCCGGGGCCGGCTCGTAGGCGGCGCGGAACTTGGCGATCAGCGGCAGTCCCATGCGCCTGGCCAGCGCCTCGGTTTCACTGGTGCCGTAGGCCAGGCCCACCGGCAGCATGCCGGCGCTGCGCACCGCTTCGAGCAGGGCATCGACGGCGCCGTCGTCGGGCAGGTCGAGCAGGTGGCTCAGGTCCAGCACCACGGCGGCGCGGGCAAACATCTGCGGCGCGGCGCGCACGCGGCGTTCGAGTTCGTCGCACAGCGCGGCGGCGTCGACCCGGCGCACGCGCACGCAGGCGATGCCGACCTGGCCGAAGCGCAGGTCGCAGGCATCGTTGGTCTCTGTTCTTACACTCACGGGCGCCGCTCCCCGGCGAGGCGGCGCGGGGCGGCGTCGTGCCGGGCCGGGTGCTCGCGTTCGGCCAGCCACGGCACGTCGGGCAGGCCGCCGTGTTCGAGCCAGGTATCGCGCACGTAGGCGTAGCTGGGCAGGTCGCGCGCCAGCAGGCTGACCTGCGGGCCGTGCTCGCCCATGCGCTGCTGGCCGACTTCCTGGAAGCCGTAGGTGCCGTGGAACAGCACCACCACGTCGTCGCGCGGCTCCAGGAACACCTCGCAGGTAAGCAGCGGCACGCGCACCTCGGCGTAGCTGTGCACGTCGCAGTAGAAGATGCGGCCCAGGCCGTGGCGGCGGTAGGCGTTCGCGATCGCGATGCGGTCGATGTAGACGAACTGCGGGTAGTGGTCGGCGAACCAGCGGTAGTTCGGGCTGGCGTAGTCGCCGCCTTCGCGCAGCGCGATCAGGAACCCGGCCAGGTGGCCGTCGATCTCGGCCACGCGGAAATACTCGGCGTGCTCGTAGAAGTAGCGCAGCTGGGTTGCATCGAGGGCGAGGATGGAGCGACCGGCGGCATTGTTGAGCGCCAGTACGGCATCCAGGTCGTGCTCGCGCACGTCGCGGATGGCAAGGGCCATTCGTTGCTCCGCAATGATGGAATCGGGGACGAGGTCGGGCAGCAGCCTCGCGCAATGGCCTATTATGACATGCGGCTGTGACCCTTACATCTCGCAAGGGCACATGTAAAAGCTTCGTAAAGCCGTGGCCGGGGCGCGTGCCCGGCCATGACTTCCCGCGCATTGCGCGAAACCCCCGTACGCCCAATGATGCAGGGATGCGCTGGCCCTTCTTCAACCATATCCGCCTGCTCCGCTATGCGGGCTTCTTCACCTATCTGTCGGCCGGCACGCCGCTGGTCACGAACTGGGCTGCCGAGCGTCTGGACCAACTGCACCGTCCGAATTTCTCGCTGCTGCTGTGGACGCTGTGCTACCTGATCTTCGGTCTGATGTACTGGCTGCTGACCAGCAACCTCGGCTCGCGCCGCTATCCGGTGCTGAAGCTGCTCGGGCTGGCCTCGATGACGGCGGCGGCAGTGGCGGTGGGCTGGTACAGCCACAGCGGCCTGTCGGCGATGCTGATGGTGGTCGCCTCGCTGGTGCTGCCGTGGCTGCTGCCGTTCTGGCTCGCCGCGTTCTGGCTGGTGTTGCAGCACCTGAGCCTGGTCGCGGTTTTCGCGGGCTGGCCCGAATACGACCACAGCATCGCGGTGGGCTTCATCCAGGCCAGCATCTACCTGGGCATCTCGGTGCTGGTGTTCGTGACTTCGACAGTGGCCAGCCAGCAGGCCGAACAGCGCGAGGTGCAGCGCCGGCTGAATTCCGAACTGCGCGCCACCCGCGCCCTGCTGGCCGAGTCCAGCCGGATCGCCGAGCGCATGCGCATCGCACGCGACCTGCATGACCTGATCGGCCATCACCTGACCGCGCTGAGCCTGAACCTGGAGGTGGCCAGCCACCTCTCCAACGAGTCCGCCGGCGCGCACGTGCGCAAGGCGCAAAGCACGGCCAAGCTGCTGCTGGCCGACGTGCGCGAGGTGGTCAGCGAGTTGCGCCAGGACGATGCGATCGACCTGACCCAGGCGCTGCGCAGCCTCACCGAGGGCGTGCCCGGCCTGAGCGTGCACGTGATCATGCCGCCGCGCTTCAGCGTGGAGGATCCGCGCCGCGCGCAGGTGCTGCTGCGCTGCGCCCAGGAGATCATCACCAATACCGCCAAGCACGCCGGTGCGCGCAACCTGTGGCTGAATTTCGCCTATGCGGGGGACAACCTGCTCGGCCTGCACGCGCGCGACGACGGCCGCGGTGCCGAGAACGTCGAGCCGGGCAACGGCCTGTCCGGCATGCGCGAGCGGCTGGCCGAATTCGGCGGCAGCGTGACGCTGGATACCGGCCTCAGCCAGGGCTTCGCGCTGACCGTGCGGCTGCCGCTGGGCGAGCACACCGCGCTGGCGCACGCGCCGACGCGCCTCGAGCCGCCGGCGCTGCATGTGTCGTAACCTTGACAGCTCGCGCGGCGTGCGAAAATGCGCCGGTGTCGGCAGTGGCCCGGCCCGCCGGCTGTCAACATCACTTACCCTTAAGCCGTGTCTGCCCGAGGATCCGCGATGATTTCCGTTTGTCTCGTCGACGACCAGAATCTGGTGCGCCAGGGAGTCCGCTCGCTGCTGGACCTGGCTGAGGACATCCGCGTGGTGGCCGAGTGTGCCGACGGCGCCCAGGCCGTGCAGGACATCCCGCGGGTCAAGCCGGACGTGGTGCTGCTGGACCTGCGCATGCCGAACATGAGCGGGCTTGAAGTGCTGCAGGCGCTGTCCGCCCGCAACGAGCTGCCGCCGACCATCATCCTGACCACCTTCGACGACGACCAGCTGGTGCTGCAGGGCCTCAAGGCCGGCGCGCGCGGCTATCTGCTGAAGGACGTCTCGCTGGAGCAACTGGTCGAGGCGGTGCGCACCGTGGCCGGCGGCGGCTCGCTGGTGGCGCCGATGGTCACCCAGCGGCTGATGGCCGGGGTGGCGCGGATGCAGAACAGCTTCACCAGCCTGGAGCAGCCCGACCCGCTGACCGAGCGCGAGACCGAGATCCTGCGGCTGCTGTCCGGCGGCTACAGCAACAAGGAAATCGCCAACTCGCTGAAGGTGGCCGAGGGCACCGTGAAGAACCACGTTTCCAATATCCTGTCCAAGCTTGGCGTGCGCGACCGCACCCGCGCGGTGCTCAAGGCGCTGGAAATGGGCATCGTCTGAAGCACTCCTGGCGGCGCCGGTGGCCCCGTCGCAGCCCGCTTTTGGCCTTCCGGAACGGGCGATGCCGGCGATAGCGTTCCGGCCCGCGAGCAAGTAACATCCGTTGCTTCGGCGTTTGCCGACCCCCTGCCATGGCCCTCGGGATGAACCCTCGGGCGGGCCCGCGCGGACGGCTGGGACAACACTATCTAGGTATGGCGTAAAGACGCTTCGGAGAACTCTGGAATGATGCGTGTCTTTGAATTTCTTGCTGCCCTGGTCATCGTGGCGGTCATCGGTGTCCTGGCGGCCGTGATCATGCCCGGCAGTGGCCACGTGGAACGCCAGCTGGTCATCGGCAAGGACATGCGGCAGGTCTACGACGTGCTCGACAACTACCGCCGGCTGCCCGACTACTCGGTGCTGCGCTCGTTCGACCCGAACATCCAGTTCAACTTCTCCGGCAAGGCGTACGGCCCGGGTGCCGAGGTCAGCTGGACCAGCACCGACCCGAAGGTCGGCAACGGCGGCCTGACCATCGCCAGCGCCACGCCCGAGTTCGACAAGATCGACAGCAACACCAAGACCGCCAGCATCGTCTGGAACCTGGACAACAGCTGGCGCGGCCTGGACAAGCATTTCACGCTGGATCTGGAACGCCAGGGCAGCCGCGGGCAGCTGACCCAGGTCACCTGGTCGTATGACGTCTCCTACGGCTGGAACCTGATCAACCGCTTCGCCAACCTGTACATCCATGGCGATCCCGATTCGTTTATCCAGTTCAGCCTGAACAACCTGCAGAACGTGCTGGCCGGCGTGCCGAACATCGACTACAGCCAGCTGATTCCGCACATCGAACAGACCCAGCCGACCCCGGTGCTGCTGGTGTCCACCTCGATCCAGCGCAAGGACGGCATGGAGGCGGTGGAAGACGCCATCGCCAAGGCCAACACCGAGGTCCAGGCAGCCGCCAAGAAGCTCGGCGTGAACGTCACCGGCTCGCGCATCCTGATCACCACCAACTACGGCGACCAGACCTACAGCTTCGACGTGGCATTCCCGATCGACTCCAGCACGCTGACCATCAACGGCCAGAGCGAGCAGCTGACTGCGGCGACTCCGCCGTCGCTCGACGCCTCCGGTGCGCCGGCCGAGGCCAGCAGTGCCGCCGCCGCCGCGGATGCCAGCGTTGCCGCCGGCAGCCGCGACCGTTACGGCCGCCTGGTGGTGGACGGCAACGTGCGCGCCATGCTGGCCTTCGGCGGTGCAGCGCTGAAGGGCGTGTGGAACGGCACTTTCGCCGGCGTGCCGCAGACCCGCGACATGCTCAAGGCCTATGCGCAGACCCACGGCTACAAGTATGACGACGTGATCAACCGCGCCTACGACGTGATCGCGACGCCGGAAGTGAAGGATGCCGGCGGCAACATCACCACCTACGCGAAGTACAACGTGTTCCTGCCGATCAGCAGCGCGCCGGAGCAGACTCCGGAGCAGGAAGCCGGCCTGCAGCCGCCGACGCTCGACGAAGCGGCGCCGGCCGCGTCCGGCTCCGCCCCGGCATCGGCCGGCAGCGCTGCCGCGCCGGCCGCAGCGGCCAGCGCCGGTAAGTAAGCCGGATCGCCGCAGCGCCTCGAAAGGCCCCTCCGCTCGGAGGGGCCTTTTCTTTTCGGGCCGCCGGCCGGCGTCTTGCGGTACATTGCGGGGCGATCCTCAGCGACGGTCGGCGGGTTCGCCCGTGCCAGGCGCGGTACACCGCCACAACCCACCCCGGACATGATCGAGACCGACCAGCTCACCCGACGCTATGGCAACCTGACCGCAGTGGATGCGCTGAGCATCCGTGTCGAGCCGGGCCAGGTGCTCGGCCTGCTCGGCCCCAATGGCGCGGGCAAGTCCACCGCGATGCGCATGATCGCCGGGTTCCTGGTGCCCACTTCGGGTACCGCGCGGGTGTGCGGCCATGACGTTGTCCGCGAGCCGCTGCGGGCCAAGCGCGCGCTTGGCTACCTGCCCGAGGGTGCTCCGAGCTACGGCGAGATGACCGTGCGCGAGTTCCTGCAGTTCATCGTGCGCATGCGCGGGCTCAAGGCCGAGGCCGCTTACCGGCGGTTCGACGCGGTGGTGCAGCAGCTGCAACTGGAGGAAGTCCTGGGCCTGTGCATCGACACGCTGTCGAAGGGCCTGCGCCGGCGCGTCGGACTGGCCCAGGCGATCCTGCACGACCCGCCGGTGCTGATGCTGGACGAGCCCACCGACGGTCTCGATCCGAACCAGAAGCACGCGGTGCGCCAGCTGATCGACGCGATGGCGCGCGACCGCACCATCCTGGTCTCCACCCACCTGCTGGAGGAGGTGCATGCGCTGTGCAACCGGGTGGTGATCATCGCGCGCGGCAAGCTGCTGGCCGATGCCACGCCGGCCGAGCTGGAGGCGCGTTCGCGCTACCACGGCGCGGTGTCGTTCAGCGCGCCGGGCAGCGGCATGTCGCAGGAGATGCTGGGCCGCCTGCCGCAGGTGGCGGCGATCGAGGTGGACCCGCTGGACGGCCGCATCACGGTGTTCCCGAAGCCGGGCGCGCGGATCCTGGAGCCGGTCGAGACGCTGCTGCGCGAACAGGGGCTGGAGGTGTCGGAGATCCAGCTCGAGCGCGGCCGGCTGGACGAGGTGTTCCGCCAGATCACCACGGGTGACGGCGATGGCGTCGGAGGCCGCGCGTGAACCCGGTCAACGCCGTGCTGCGGCGCGAACTGCGCAGCTATTTCGTGACGCCGGTGGCGTACGTGTTCCTGGTGATCTTCCTGGTGCTGGCCGGCATCCTCACCTTCTACGCTGGCGATTTCTACGAGCGCGGTCAGGCCGACCTGCAGCCGTTCTTCACGATGCACCCGTGGTTGTATCTGATCCTGGTGCCGGCGATCACCATGCGCATGTGGGCGGAGGAGGCCAAGGGCGGCACGCTGGAGCTGCTGCTGACCCTGCCGCTGACGCTGTGGCAGGCGATGCTGGGGAAGTTCTTCGCGGCGTGGCTGTTCATCGGGCTGGCACTGGTGCTGACCTTCCCGATCTGGATCACCGTCAACTACCTGGGCTCGCCGGACAATGGCGTGATCCTGGCCGGCTACCTGGGCAGTTGGCTGATGGCCGGCAGCTTCATCGCGATCGGCGCCTGCTTGTCCGCGCTGACCCGCAGCCAGGTGGTGGCATTCATCCTCACCGCACTGGTGTGCGTGCTGCTGATCCTGGCCGGCCAGCCGCAGGTGCTGGATTTCTTCTCGGGCACGCTGCCGCGCAAGCTGATCAACGCGGTGGCGCACCTGTCCATGCTGCGGCATTTCGAGGCGATCGCGCGCGGCGTGCTGGACATCCGCGACCTGGTGTATTTCCTGCTCAGCACGATCGGCTGGCTGGTCGCCGGCGTGCTGCTGCTCGACCTGAAACGGACGCGCTGACGCGATGCCCCGCTCACGCCTGCATCGCCTGTTCACCACCCCGCTGCAACCGACCCGGCGCGGCGCGCTGTATGCCGCGCTGGTACTGCTGGTGCTGCTGTTCGTGCCGCTGATCGTGGTCAGCAGCCGCGGGTTGCACGCCTCGCGGATCGACCTCACCACCGACAAGTTGTACACGCTGACCCCGGGCACGTTGCACATCGTCGATACGCTGCAGCGCCCGCTGCGGCTGACCTTGTACTTCTCCGAGCATGCCACCCGCGATCTGCCGCAGCTGCGCAGCTACGAACAGCGCGTGCGCGAGATGCTGCAGGAGATGGTGGCGCGCTCGCATGGCCGCATCCGCCTGCAGATCATCGACCCGGTGCCGTACTCGGACGACGAGGCCAGTGCCGAAGGCAACGGCCTGACCGCGGCAAACGGCGGCAGCAACGGCGAGCGGGTGTTCTTCGGCCTGGCCGGCAGCACCCTTTCCGGCGGCCCGGAGAGCGAAGGCGCGGACGATCGCGTGCCGGAGAAGACGCTGGCGATCGCGTTCTTCGACCCGGCCCGCGAGGCCTTTCTGGAATACGACATCGCCAAGCTGCTGTACGAGTTGAACCAGGCCAGCAAGCCGCCGATCGGGGTGATCAGTTCGCTGCCCGTGCAGGGCAATCCGGTGCTCGGCGAGCAGCCGTGGGCGGTGCTGCAGCAGCTCGGCCAGCTGTTCGACGTGAAGCCGCTGGATGCGTCGACGCTGCAGAAGGTCGACGACGGCATCAGGGTGCTGCTGCTGATCCACCCCAAGCGGCTGCCGGTCGATGCGCAGTATGCGATCGACCAGTACGTGCTGCGCGGTGGCCACCTGGTGGTGTTCGTCGACCCCGACGCGGAACTCGACGCCTCGCCGTACGGACCCGACAGCATCACCTTCCCCGACCACGGTTCGGACCTGCCGCGGCTGTTCAAGGCCTGGGGCGTGAGCTACGACCCGCACAAGGTGGTGCTGGACCGGGCCCGCGCGCTGCAGATCGAACTGGCCGGCAGCAGCCTCAACCACCCGGCGATGCTCGACCTGGGCGCGCAGGAGCTGAACCGCAACGACGTGGTCACCGCCAGCCTGCAGCGCATCAACGTGTCCACCACCGGTTACTTCGACCTGGCCGCCGATGCACGCACGCGGCTGGTGCCGCTGCTGCAGAGCAGTGCCGAGGCCGAGGTGGTGCCGACCCAGCGGGTGCTGGATGCAAGCAGCGACCCCACCGCGCTGCTGCAGGATTACCGGCCGGACAACGCGCACTACGTGCTCGCCGCGCGCCTGCGCGGCACCTTCGACAGCGCGTTTCCCGAGCGGGCTGGCGTGGCCGGCCACCGGGCCCGCTCGGCGCCGGATGCCGAGGTAATTCTGGTCGCCGACACCGACCTGCTCAGCGACCGGCTGTGGGTGGAGCCGCAGACCATCCTGGGCCAGACCATGATGCGGGTGTTCGCCAACAACGGGGATTTCGTCACCAACCTGGTGGACAACCTCAGCGGTTCCTCGGCGCTGCTGTCGATCCGCGGCCGCTCCACCTCGCAACGGCCGTTCACGCGGGTGCAGGCGCTGCGCAACGTGGCCGACCAGAAGTTCCTGCAGAAGGAACACGAGCTGGAGCAGGAGCTGGCCGATACCCGTCGCCGGCTGGACGAGCTGCAGCCGGCCAAGGGCAGCCACGGCAGCGCCGCCAGCGCCGAGCAGCGCCGCGAGATCGAGCAGTTCCGCCAGCGCCAGCTGGCGATCAACAAGGAACTGCGCGACGTGCAGCACCAGCTCAACGCCGAGATCGACGCGCTCGGCCTGCGCCTGAAGTTCATCAACATCGTGCTGGTGCCGGCGCTGGTGGTCTTGCTCGGCCTGCTGTATGGCTGGCGGCGTACCCGCTACAGCCGCCGGCGGCGTTGAGAATCTGCACGAAGCCACGGAGCAGGGCGTCCGCAGGCTCCAGGGCGGCGAACTGCCGCAGGCCTGCGGCGCCGCTGCGGCTGACTCCGCCGGCGTGCGGCATTATGCTGGGCGGTCGCCGGCCGTTGCCGGCGCAGACCGAAGTGCCGCTGCAGTGACCGCAACCTTGCTGAAATGGATCGTGCCGTGGGAGTTCTCGTGGGTGCTGCTCGCGTGCTTCGTGACGGCCGCCGCGCTGTACCTGCGCGGCAGCCGTCGGCTGCCGGTGAGCTTCGGCCGCCGGCTGGCGTTCTGGTGCGGCATGGCGATCATCTACCTGTCGCTGCACACCTACCTGGATTACTACGCCGAGCATGAGTTCTTCATGCACCGCATCCAGCAGTTGCTGCTGCACCACATCGCGCCGCTGCTGATCGTCACCGCCTACCCGGCCACAGTGCTGCGCGCCGGCCTGCCGCTGGCCTGGCGGCTGCGCCTGCTGCGGCCGCTGCAGCGTTCGTGGCCGTGGCGGCTGCTCGGCGGCGTGCTGCTGAACCCCACCGTGGCGACGCTGCTGTTCATCGCCTTCATCCTGATCTGGCTGATCCCGTCCATGCAGACGCTGGCGATGCTGGACTGGCGCATCTACCGTTTCATGAACTGGAGCATGCTGGTCAGCGGCTTCGCCTACTGGTCGCTGGTACTCGACCACCGGCCGCATCCGCCTGGGCGGATGACCGCCGGACTGCGCGTGCTGTCGCCGGCGATCACCATGACGCCGCAGATCGTGGCCGGCGCGATCGTCACCTTCTCCAAGACCGACCTGTACCCGATCTTCGAGATCTGCGGCCGCGCGTTCACCTTCAACGTGCTCACCGGGCAGCTGATCGGCGGCGTGATCATCTGGGTGCCGTCGGCGCTGGTGGAGTCGATCGGCGGCCTGATGGCGCTGCGCATGTGGCTGCGGCTGTCGCGCCACGGCCGCTTGCCGCGCAAGCCGCTGCGTCGGCCCGCCGCGCGTGCGGCCGCGGTCGAGGCGCGCGTGCCGGACTGAAGCCTTCCTCGCGGTTCAGTGGCCGTGCGGCATCGCGCCGTGGTCCATCGCCGGCATCGCGTGGTCGGTGTGCTCATCGCCGGCGTCCAGCGCATTCGCCGGGCGTGCGATGAAGTCGGTGGCCAGCGTGCTGCCGTCGCCGAACTGCAGGGTCAGGGTGACGGTGTCGCCGGGTTTCACCGGCGCGTTCGGCTGCATCAGCATCAGGTGGTAGCCGCCCGGCGCCAGTTCCGCCTTGCCGTGCGCGGGCACGTCCAGCGCGTCGACCATCGCCATGCGGCTCATGCCGCCCGCGCGCGAACTCTGGTGCAGCATCACCTCGGCGTACACCGTGCTGCCGGCGCCGCGCAGCGCGACCGGCTTCTCGCCATCGTTTTCCAGCGTGACATAGGCGCCGGCCGGCAGCGCGCCGGGCAGCACGCGGATCCAGGCGTGGCTGGCGCGGATGTGGTCGGCGTCGGTGGCGTGGGCGCCGCCGGCCAGCAGCAGGCCGGCCAGCAGCAGGGTGGCTAACTTCATATGGGATGACTTCATGCGGGATGACTTCATGGGGTGGCTCCGGTGTCGAGCAGCAGGTGCAGGTCGTGCACCAGGTCGTCCTGCGAGGCGGACGGCGTAGCCAACACGCGGGCGCGACCGTCGCGGTCGAAGATGTAGATCGCCGAGCTGTGGCTGACTTCGTAGGCGCCGTCGGCGGAACTGGGCTCGCGGGTGAAGGCGGAGCGGTAGCGCTTGCTCAGCGCCTCTACGCTGCGCGCATCGCCGACCAGGCCCACCGCCCGCTTGTCGAACGCGCTGACGTAGCCGTGCATGATCGCCGGCGTGTCGCGCGCCGGGTCGACGCTGACGAACAGGATCCGCGCGCCGTCGGCCAGCGGCCCCAGCCGCTGCATCACCACGTGCAGCTGCGCCAGGGTCAGCGGGCAGACGTCGGGGCAATGGGTGTAACCGAAGTACAGCACCGCTACCTTGCCGCGGTAGTCGGCGCCGGTGACCGCCTTGCCGCTGTCGTCGGTGAGCTTGAAGTCGAGGTCGGGCATGTGCCCGCTGATGTTGGTCAGCCGGAACGGCAGCGGTTCGCCGCGGTGGCAGCCGCCCAGCAGCAGGCCGGTGGCAAGCAGCAGGAGCGGCAGGGCGGGGCGCAGCCAGTGGCGGGGCTTCATGCGAGAATCCTGGGTCTTCATCCGTTCAAGCATACGACACCGACCGCATGGCCGGATTTGCCAGCCCAGGGAAGACACGCACGATGCGACAACCTGCCAGTACCCGTATCGCCGTGCTGATCGGCATCGCCGGCGCCAGCGCGGTGCTGCTTGGCGCGTTCGGCGCGCATGCGCTGCGCGGCGTGCTCGACGCCCGTGGCGCCGAGTTGTGGCATACGGCGGTGACCTACCACGCATGGCATGCGCTGGCGCTGGCCGTGGCGGCCGGGCTGGGGCGCGGCCGCAGCGGGCGCGTCGCGGTGGCGGCGTTCGTCGTCGGCATCGTGCTGTTCAGCGGCAGCCTGTACGCATTGGCGCTGGGGGCGCCGCGCTGGGTCGGGATCATCACGCCGTTCGGCGGGCTCGCCTTCGCTGCCGGCTGGCTCGCGCTCGGGTGGGCGTTGCGCACGCGTAACGAATAGTTCTTGCGGGTGTCATCCCGTGGTCATGGCCGGTTGCGATGGTGCCGGCATGAACGCGCAGCTCGCCCTTCACCATCGATCGCTTGCGGCGTGGTCACCCGGCCGCATGCCGCGCAGCCTGCCGGTCATCCTGCTGCTCGCGCTGTTGTCGGCATGCCTGCTGTGGTGGTGCTGGCCGGCAGCCGATCGTGCGGCGGAACAGCCTTCGATCCAGCCACTCGTGCACTGGCAGGACGCGGATCACGACTGGCTGCTGGTGGTCGACCCGGCGACCCGCGAGCTGGTGGTCTACGACGCCACCGACGGCCGTCCGCTGGAGCGGCTCGGCGCGGACGACGGCTTGCCGGACGTGCAGTCGATCGCACAGCAGGGGTCGTGGTTGTTCGTGACGGGCCGACAGCACCCGAAGGTGCACCTGCTGAAGTTGCCGGAGCTGCGGGCGGTGGCCGTGGGCGGCCGCTAGAAACCGCCGGCCAGCGGCAGCGCCACGTGCAGCACCAGATCGGCGCAGAAGTGCGCCAGCATCGCGTGCTCCAGCCCGTACTTCCAGAACAGGCCGCCGAACACGACGGCGACGACGGCATTCAACAGCACGATGCGCGCAACGAGCAGCGGGGTACCGAGCAGGCCGGCGGCATGTGCGGCGGGCAGATGACCGGCGCCAAACAGCAGCGCGGCCAGCACGATCGCCAGCACGAACATCCACGGCCGCGCCACGCGCCGGTTGCAGCGTGCCAGCAGCCACACCAGCGCGCTGACCAGCAGCAGCCGGCACAGCACTTCCTCCACGATGCCGCCGTAGAACGAAACCAGCGCGCCGCGCCACGCCTGAATGATGTTCTCCGCATGCTTCGGGCCGAGCGCCGACAAGCCGACCACCAGCAACCCCGCCAGACCGCCGAGCAGGACGGCCAGCCACCAGCGTGGGCGTCGTGCCGGATCGCGTGGCCGCCGGTGCACCCAGGCGCGCAGCCAGGGCGCATCGAGGCCGTACGGCGCACCCAGGTACAGGCCAAGCCAGCCCAGCAGCCAGCACAGCACGCCGGTCTGCGCCGCTGCGGCCAGCACGATGGCCGGCAAGGGCAACGGCAGTGCGGTGAATTTCTGCGGCGTCAGCGCCATCGCGTACGGCATCAGCGCCAGCGTGGCCAGCGCGCCAGCGATGCCGAACAGCGCGGCGAGTTTCAGGTTCGGGCCGCTGACCGGAAGGGTGGGCGGCTGGACAGGCATGCGTGCGGACTCCTTGGTTGAGCCGTTCAATCCGTGTCGTTGTCGTCGGCTGCCGGTCTGGCCGGGCCGGCTTTCAGCCGGCCAGCCTTGCGCAGCGCCTCGCGCAGCACGTATTCGATCTGCGCGTTGACGCTGCGCAACTCGTCGTCCGACCAGCGCTGCATCGCGTCCAGCACGGTGGCGCTGATGCGCAGTGGGTAGGCTTTCTTCTCGCCGGCCATCGTGACGTGTCAGTACAACGTGCCGGTATTCAGCACCGGCTGGGTGCCGCGCTCGCCGCACAGCACCACCAGCAGGTTGCTGACCATCGCGGCCTTGCGCTCCTCGTCCAGGTTCACCACGCCGCGCTGGCTGAGCTGGTCCAGCGCCATCTCGACCATGCTCACCGCGCCCTCGACGATCTTGGTGCGGGCGGCGATGATCGCGCCGGCCTGCTGCCGCTGCAGCATCGCCTGGGCGATTTCCTGGGCATAGGCGAGGTGGCTGATGCGCGCCTCGACCACCTGCACGCCGGCCTTGCCGAGGCGGGTCTGGATTTCGTCGCGCAAGTGCGAGTTGATCACGTCGCCGTGGCTGCGCAGCGACGGCTTGCCGTCGTCGTGGGCGTCGTACGGATAGCTCTGCGCCATCTGCCGCAGCGCCGATTCGCTCTGGATGTGCACGTAGTTCTCGTAATCGTCCACGCAGAACACCGCTTCGGCCGTATCCAGCACCTGCCATACCACCACGGCGCCGATCTCGATCGGGTTGCCGTCGTTGTCGTTGACCTTCAGCTTGCCGCTCTCGAAGTTGCGCACGCGCAGCGAGATGCGCCGGCGGCTGTAGAACGGGTTGGTCCAGCGCAGGCCCTCGTGGCGCACCGTGCCGGCATACTTGCCGAACAGCTGCAGCACCTGGCCTTCGTTCGGGGCGACCTGGAAGAAGCCCTTGAGCAGGAAGGCGTCGAGGGCCAGCAGCAGTGCGCCGCCCAGCAGCAGCGTGAGCGGCGGCGCATCCGGTTGGCCGTGGATGGCACCGACCACCATCCACCCGCCGATGCCGGCCAGGATCAGGCAGAAGCCGACGAAGGGAATGCCGGCGACGGAAAAGCCATTGCGTTCGTTCATGAGTGGTCTCCCTGAGGTGTGATGATTAGATATCAAAATGATATCTAATACAAGGAGGCTGCCCTGCCGGCGCGGGCGATGCCGGATGGCCGCTTACAATGCGGGTTTGCCGCCCCGGAGAACCCGATGAAGCCCTTTGGCACACCCCATTCCGACCACGCTCTGCGCGTCCTGCTGCTCGGGGCCGGTGAGCTGGGCAAGGAGGTGGCGATCGAACTGCAGCGCTACGCGGTGGAGGTGATCGCGGTGGATCGCTATGCGAATGCGCCGGCCATGCAGATCGCCCATCGCAGCCACGTCGTCGACATGCTCGACGGCAAGGCGTTGCGTGCGGTGATCGAACTGGAAAAGCCCGACCTGGTGGTGCCGGAGATCGAGGCGATCCACACGCCGACCCTGATCGCGCTGGAAAAGGAAGGGCAGCGGGTGATCCCGACTGCCCGCGCGGCGTGGCTGACCATGGACCGCGAAGGCATCCGCATGCTGGCCGCCGAGGAACTGAAATTGCCGACGTCGCCGTATCGCTTCTGCGACGACGAAACACAGTACCGCGAGGCGGTGGCTGCGATCGGCTACCCGTTCGTGGTCAAGCCGGTGATGAGTTCGTCCGGCAAGGGCCAGAGCGTGGTGCGCGGCGCCGGCGGATTGCAGCACGCGTGGGATTACGCGCAGTCCGGCGGGCGCGCCGGCAGGGGGCGGGTGATCGTCGAGGGCTTCGTCGACTTCGACTACGAGATCACCATGCTCACCGTGCGGCACGTCGATGGCGTGAGCTTCTGCGCGCCGATCGGCCATCGCCAGGAGGAGGGCGACTACCGCGAATCGTGGCAGCCGCAGCCGATGAGCGATGCCGCATTGGCGGAGGCGCAGCGGCAGGCCGCCGCGGTCACCGGTGCGCTGGGCGGCTGGGGCGTGTTCGGCGTGGAGTTCTTCGTCAAGGGCGATACGGTGATCTTCTCCGAGGTCAGCCCGCGGCCGCACGACACCGGCCTGGTCACGCTGATCTCGCAGGAGCTCTCCGAGTTCGCGCTGCACGCGCGGGCGATCCTCGGCCTGCCGATCCCAGTGATCCACCAGTACGGGCCGTCGGCCTCGTGCGCGGTGCTGGTCGAAGGCGACGGCGCGGGGCCGCGCTACCATGGCGTAGCCGCGGCGCTGGCCGAGCCGGACACGCAACTGCGCATCTTCGGTAAGCCCGAGGTGAAGGGGCGCCGGCGCATGGCGGTGACGCTGGCGCGCGCCGGCACGCTGGAAGCGGCAGTGGGCAAGGCGGTGCGCGCGGCGGGCCACCTGCGCGTGGAGCTGTGAGCGCGCACGACCTGATGCGCTAGGCTTGGCGGTGACGGCGGTGGCCGTCACCGGCATTCGATTGACCGAAGGAGAGGCAGGATGGAATCCACCGGCTTTGCGCACTGGCTGGTTGTGCTGGTCGAACTGGTCACGACGTTCGCCCTGCTGTTGCTGGCCCTGGCGGTGGTGGTGCTGGCGGTGACCTGGGTGGTCGACCGCAACCAGACCGGCAATGCGGTGCTGCGCAACTTTCCGGTGGTCGGCCACTTCCGCTACTGGTTCCTGCACCTGGGCGAGTTCTTCCGCCAGTACCTGTATTCCAGCGATCGCGAGGAGATGCCGTTCAACCGCGCGCAGCGCACCTGGGTCTACCGCGCCGCGAAGAACGTCGACAACACCAATGCGTTCGGTTCCAGCCGCGACCTGCGCGCGGAGGGCGTACCGTTCTTCGTCAACGCGCCGTTCCCGGACCTGGGCATGGACCACGTCGAGCCGGTGCCGGTGACGATCGGCCCGTACGCGCGCGAGCCGTACAGCCACGCGGCGTTCTTCAACATCTCGGCGATGAGCTTCGGCGCCTTGTCGGCACCGGCGGTGCGCGCGCTGTCGCGCGGCGCGGCCAAGGCGGGCATCTGGATGGATACCGGCGAAGGCGGGCTGGCGCCGTACCACCTGGAAGGCGGCTGCGACATCGTCTTCGAGATCGGCACCGCCAAGTACGGCGTGCGCACGCCCGAGGGCAGGCTCGACGACGACAAGCTGCTGGCGATCTGCGCACACCCGCAGGTGAAGATGGTCAGCATCAAGCTCGGCCAGGGCGCCAAGCCCGGCATGGGCGGCCTGCTGCCCGGCGCCAAGGTCACCGCCGAGATCGCCGCGATCCGCGGCATCCCGGTCGGCGAGGATTCGCAGAGCCCGAACCGCCACCTCGACATCGGCAACGTGTCGCAGCTGATGGACAGCATCGGGCACATTCGCGAGCTCACCGGCAAACCGGTCGGCTTCAAGGCGGTGCTTGGCGGCGTCGAGTGGATCGGCGAGCTGTGCGATGAAGTGTACCGGCGCGGCATCGAGAGCGCGCCGGACTTCATCATCGTCGACGGTTCCGAGGGCGGTACCGGCGCGGCGCCGCAGACCCTGATGGAAGGCGTCGGCCTGCCACTGCACGAGGCGCTGCCGGCGCTGCTCGACATGCTGATCGTCAAGGGCCTGCGCCAGCGCATCAAGGTGGTCTGCTCGGGCAAGTGCATCACCGCCTACGACGTGGCGTGGGCGCTGTCGATCGGCGCGGATTTCGTCAACTCCGCGCGCGGCTTCATGCTGGCGCTGGGCTGCATCCAGTCATTGCAGTGCAACCGCAACACCTGTCCCACCGGCATCACCACGCAGAACCCGAAACTGCAGCGCGGCCTGGTGGTCAGCGACAAGAGCGAGCGGGTGTACCACTACGCGAAGAACCTGATGCACGAGGTCGGCATCATCGCGCACAGCTGCGGGGTCAGCGAACCGCGCCAGCTCAACCGCAGCCACTGCCGCGTGGTCGGCGACGACGGCTTGTCGATCCCGTTGGAGAAGCTGTTTCCCTACCCGCAAGCTGTCCCACCGAGCGAGCACCCGTAGGAGCCCGCTCGCGAGCGATGCTCTTGCTTTTGCGAATCCCGGCTCCCGGCTCCAACGAGCGGCCGCCTACGGCATCGCCTGCCAGCCTTCGGCGGTGCGGATCTGCAGCGGCTTGAAGCGCCGCTTGTAATCCATCTTCGGGTGGCCGTCGATCCAGAAGCCCAGGTACAGCCACGACAGGCTGTGGCGGCGGCACAGCGCGACCTGTTGCAGGATGGCGCAGGTGCCGAGGCTGCGTGCGGTCTCGTCGGGGTCGTAGAAGGTGTACACGGCCGAGGCGCCGTTGGGGCAGACGTCGGTGACCGCTACCGCGAGCAGGCGCTCGCCCAGGCGCAGTTCCATGAACAGCGTGGGGCTCCATGGCGCGGTGAGGAAGCGGCGGAAATCGCTGGCCTCCGCGTCGTCCATGCCGCCGCCGGCGTGGCGGCTCTGCAGGTAGCGTTCGTACAGCGCGTGGCGCTCGCGGTTGTAGCCGGGGATCGACTCGCTGACCACGAGATCGGCGTTGCGTTTCAGGCAGCGGCGCTGGGCGCGGTCGGGCCGGAAGTTCGCCACGTCGATGCGGCACGGCGTGCAGGCGTGGCATTGCGCGCAGTGCGGGAAATACAGGTGGCCGCCGGCGCGGCGGAAGCCGCGTTCGAGCGCCGGCCCGTACAGCTTGTCGAGGTTTGGCGCGGCCGGATCCAGCACCAGGTTCTGCGCCGTGCGGTCGGCGTAGTAGCCGCATGCGTGGGGCAGCGTCTGGAACAGGCGGACTTGGTCGGAACGGCGCATCTCGCGATTCTATGCCGCCCACGGCGGCGGTGCACCTTGCCAGCTCAGGCCACGCGCAGGAAGCGCAGCATCGCCACGGCGAGCACCGCCAGCACCGCCAGCAGCACGATGCGACGCACGCGAACCACCGTGCGCGCACGCCGGTCGGCCGGGGTGGGGTTGCGCGCGGCGGCCAGTTCCTCGCCGTAGCGGATCACCGGCTCGATACCCAGGTCGAGCAGCAGTTTGCGCGCCCGGGTGTAGTCGTCGGCGTGGGTGATCCACACCTGCGCCCAGCTGCTGCGGTCGTTCTGCCGCTGCGCGTAGCTGAAGCGCTGCCAGCTCGGGCGGTTGTAGTTGGAGCGGTTGGCCACGGTCGCCTCGATGCCGTGTTCGGCCATCAGGGCGACCACGGTATCGATGTTTTCCTGGCGGGGCGAGGTATAGATCTGGCGCATGCGGGGAGTTTACGCGAACGGCCCGGCGTCGGTGCTCAGTCGCCGCGCACGCGGATCAGCCCTTCCTGCGCGGAGGAGGCGACCAGGCGGCCGTCGCGGCTGAAGATCTGCCCGCGCGCCAGACCGCGCCCACCTTGCGCGGTGGGGCTGTCGAACGAGTACAGCAGCCACTCGTCGACGCGGAACGGGCGGTGGAACCACAGCGCGTGGTCGAGGCTGGCCATCTGCACGTTGTGGGTCATGTACGAGATGCCGTGCGGCAGGGTGGCGGTGCCGATTAGGTGGAAATCGGAGGCGTAGGCCAGCAGCGCGCGGTGCAGGATCGCCGAGTCGTCGATCGGCGAAGTCAGCCGGAACCAGATGTGCTGGATCGGCGGGCGCTTGACCGGGTGCAGTTCGTCGCGCGGCCACACCTGGCGGAACTCGAACGGGCCGTCGATGCCGAGCCAGCGCTGCAGCTTCACCGGCAGCCGCGCCAGCTCGCCGGCGGGCAGCGGGTGCAGCGGCTCGATGTCTTCCGGCGCCGGCACTTCCGGCATGCTGGTCTGGTGCTCCACGCCGGGCTCGGGCGCCTGGAACGAGATCGATCCGTTCAGGATCGGCTGACCGTGCTGGATCGCCACCACCCGCCGCGAGGAAAACGTGCCGCCGTCGCGGGTGCGCTCCACGCTGTACACGATCGGCGCCTCGATGTCGCCGGCGCGCAGGAAATAGGCGTGCAGCGAATGCGCCTCGCGCGACGGGTCGACCGTTTGCTGCGCCGCCGCCAGCGCCTGCCCCAGTACCTGGCCGCCGAACACGAAACGGGTGCCGATGTCGCGGCTCTGGCCGCGGAACAGGTTGTCCTCCAACCGTTCCAGCTGCAGCAGTTCGACGAGTTCGGCGACGTGGTCTTCGCTCATGGCGGGTCCTTGCGGGGGTTCGCCAGTATAGCGGTGGCGGTCGCCCGAATCCGCACTCAGCGGGCGACGGCCAGCCCCGGGGCAGCCTCGAACGTGACCGCGAGCGCCGTGGGTGCGAGCGCGGCCAGGAAGTCGCGCGCGTCGAACGCCTGGCCCGCGGCGAGCGCACCGTGCCTGCGGGCACGGCCGTCGAGGATGCGTTGCAGCGCCTCGACCAGCAGTGGCGCGGTGACGGCGTAGATGTCGCGTCCGCGGGCGATCGCGCGGCACGCGCGGTTGCCGCGCCGCACATGCACGTCGACGACGAAACGCTGTGCGGAGCGGCCGCTGGCGTCGGCGGCGAGCGGCGCTGGCGTGGCCGGATCGCGCAAGTCGCGCAGCGGTGCCAGGTTCATCCACGAGTGCAGGTTGCGGCAGGCGATGTGGTGCGGCACCACGATGGCCTCGGACAGCGGCAGCAGCACCGTTTCCAGCCGCCCGAACGGTGCCGGGAAGTCGGTCTCGCGCACGGGCGCGGGGTCGGGCACGGTGCAGGTGCGGCCCTGCTCGACGTACGTGCGCGGGTAATGGTTGCGCTCGCCGGTGAGGCGGGTGCCGCGCGTCGGATGCCAGCCGTCGAGCGCGACGGCGATGTCCACCGTGTCCGCGTCGGTGGCGCCGTCGAGCGCGGCGCTGGCCAGCAGATCGGCGAGGCCGCCGTAGAAAGCCATCGCCGGCACCACCGTCACGCCCGCGGCTTTCGCCTCGGCATCGCGCGCCAGGGTGTCGGTCACGGCATGCTGTTCCGCCGCCACGTCGAGATAGTGGATGCGTGCGCGCAGCGCCGCGTCCAGCACCGGCGCGGCGGTGTCGAGAAAAGGTCCGGCGCAATGCAGCACGGCGGCGGTGCCGGCGAAGGCGGCATCCAGCGCAGCGGGGTCATCGGTGGAGGCGACGCGGACCTCGACGCCGGCGACCGTGGCCAGGTCATGCAGCCTGGCCGCGTCGCGGCCGCAGGCCACCGGCACGAAGCCACGGCGGCGCAGTTCGGCCACGACGAAGCGGCCGGTATGGCCGTAGGCGCCATACACCGCGATGCGGTGGGAGGAATGCGCCGTCATGCCTGGTCCCCCTGCGCGGCCCACAGCCGCCGTGCTTCGTCGGCGATCACGTCGGGGCGCTCCTCCGGCCAGAACAGCTTGCTGCCTGCGAGCCGGCGCACGCCGAGCGAGCGGCCGAAGGCGCGGTCGAGGAAGCCCGGGTTGGCGGCGGAAAAGATCGTATCGGCGCTGCCCCAGACGATGCGCACCGGCACACGCGATCGCGCGAGCGAGGGGCCGATGCCGGCCAGCGCGTTGCGCTCCAGCGCGATGGCATAAGCGTGCGCGAAGTCGCGGCTGCGCCGTGAGGCCAGCAACGGCGTGAAATAGGTTTCGATGGCTTCGTCGGTGGGGTGCGCGGGATCGGTGTAGCACATGCCGCCGATGCCGTCAGTCGAACGCGCGAGGGCGTGGTTGTCGCGCCATGTGCCCAGCCATTCGTCGACGAAGCGGCCCTGCTGCGCCAAGTCGATCACCGGAAGGAGCGCCGGCGGCGGGCAGTTCTCCTCGGTGTCGCCATTGGTCAGCAGCAGGCTGCGCACGCGGTCGGGGCGGCGTGCGACCAGCAGCTGCGCCACGGCGCCACCGCTGTCGTTGGCGACCACGTCGGCGCGCTCGACCTGAAGGGTGTCGAGCAGGGCGACCAGCATGGCGACCTGCGCCTCGGGTGCGCAGGATTGCCCATCGGCGACCTCGGTGTAGCCCATGCCGAGAAAGTCGGGCGCGATGCAGCGCCGGTACGCTGCCAGCCGGTCGAGCGCACCGCGCCACTGGAAGCCGTTGAGCGGGAAGCCGTGCAGGAACAGCGCCGCCGGCCCGCTGCCGCGCTCGACGTAGGCGATGCGACCGAACATGGTGCGGGTATGGCGGCGCGCGGCGTGGAAGCCCGCCGCGTCCATCGGTGCCGACACGGCGCCGGTGCGCGGCCAGCGAACACAGCCGGCGAGGCTACCCACGCACACACCGGCCAGCGTGCCGGCGGACAGGGCGAGGAAGCGGCGCCGGGGCATGCCCGGCGCCGCCCGTCGAGCGGCAAGCGAGGAAGCTTGGTCGCTCACGACTTCGCTGCCGCCTCGCGCAGCTTCTGTGCGCATTCCTCGCAGCAGACCTCGACGGTGCGGCCGCCGATGGTGACCTTGATGGCGTTGCCGTCGAGCGGATAGTCGCAGGCGGCGCAGGTGGTTTCGTTCATGCTGGGTCTCCGGGTGATGCCCGCGATCGGGCAGGCACAGGAGACCACCGGCCGCCGCCGGCGGCTGTCAGGATCTTTAGCGATTCACGACGACCTGAGAGGTTGAGACTATCAACCTCTCAGGCCGGCCATGGATGGCCGGCTGCGGATCGGGCACGCCAGTGCCTGATTCGCGTGAGCGAGTCCGGGCATGTACCGGACTCGCGATAAAAGAAAACCACAGGATGTGGTTTTCTTTACAGCTTCTGTGCCAGCGCGGCCTGGCGGAACGCCGTGGGCGTGTGGCCGTAGGCCCGGCGGAATGCTGCGCTGAAATGGCTGTGGCTGGAGAAGCCCAGATCCTGCGCCAGCGCGGCGACGTCCGCGCAATCGGCGATCCGATCCAGCGCATGGGCCAGGCGCAGGCGCAGGTGATAGCGATACAACGGCATGCCTTCGACCTGCTGGAAGGCCTGGGTGAGGTAGACCGGCGAGCCGCCGATGTCCGCCGCGATCTCCGCCAGCGTCCAGCGCCGGGTGAGGTCGCTGGCCAGCAGCAGCTTGGCCCGGTCCACCAGCCGCTGCCGCGCATGGCTGGCGCCGGGCGCGTGGGCGGTGCGCGGGCCGAGGCTGCGACAGACCAGGGTCAGCGCCAGGCTCTCGGCTTCCAGCGGCTCGATGCTGCCGTGGTGCAGGCTGTGCCGCAGCAAGGCCACCAGTACCTGGGTGCGCTCGTCGATGCGCAGCGATTGGCCGCGGAACACGGGTTTGTGGCGATCCTGCAGCAGTCCGGCCGGCGCCAGCTCGCGCAGCAGCGGTTGCGCGATCGACAGCGACAAACAGGCATCGCCACCCGCCGCCGGATGGCTCACCTGATAGCCCTGGTCGGCGTTGAACAGCAGCACGTGGTTGGCATCGGCCACCGACTGCGTGCTGCCCACGTGGCGCAGGAACAGGCCGCGGTACGGAAAGACCAGGTGAGTGGCGACCGCGCATTCCTCCGTGCTGCGATGACGGCAGGCGCCACGGCAGTGCACGTCGTGCGCCGCGACGAGCGGCGTTTGCAGCAGCGGCTGGACAGTGAACTCCGACATGGCGCAGGCCGGGGGAGGCAGGGCCGGAGTCTAACGCAGTCGTTGCAGGCCGCAGGCCGGCACGACGACGTCCCACGGGAAGCACACGCCGGGGTCCAGCTTGCGACGGACCTGCCGCGCGGGATCGTCGCTGGCCGGCATCAGGTCGGTGTCCAGGTCCTCATGCCCGGCGATCTGGCGCAGCGTGGGGAACGCCGCGCGCAACTGCGCCAGCAGGGCGCTCAGCGCGGCGATCTGTGCGTCGGGATAGGGCTCATCCATCTGCTGATGGCGCGAATCCCACCAGTGCGGATAACGGCCCCGGTTGACCAGCTCGATGCCGATCGAGTTCGGGTTGTGCCCGCGCACGTGGTTGGCCACGCGGGTGCCGGGCACGTAGCGATACACCGCGCCATCGCGGTCGACGTAGTAATGGCCGCTGTTGCCGGTGCCGCTGGCGTGCAGCACGCGTTCGCCGTACGCGCGCGCCATGGCCAGGTCCGGCAGTTCGGTGCAGTGGATCACCACCAGCTCGACCGCGTCGGCCGGGCGTTCGGGCAGGAGGTCGACATAAGGCAGCGGCTGCTCGTGGATGCTCAGGCTCATGCGCCGCAGTTTCGCATGCGGCAAGGGCCCGCGGAAACGCCGCCTGTTACCATGCGCGCCTTGCTTCCAGCAGTCTCACGGAGACGCGCCATGCGCGGCCAGATCATTCTTTCGCACGGCTCGGACTCCAGTCCGCAGGCCACCAAGGTCAGCGCGCTGGCCGCGCTGGCCGAATCGCTGGGCTGGCGTACGCAGCGGCCGGATTACCGCACCGACGATGCACGCGGTCACGCAGGCTCGGTAGCGCCGCGGGTCGCCCGCCTGCGCGCCACCATCGAGGCGCTGGAGGCGCCGCCGTTGCTGGTCGGTTCCAGCATGGGTGCGTTCGTCTCCGGCCTGGTCTCGCTGGACGTGCCGGTGGCCGGCCTGCTGTTGCTGGCCACGCCCAGCGAGATTCCCGGTTATGCGCGCAAGTTCGACTTGCGCCCGGAGGTGCCCACGCTGCTGATCCACGGCTGGCGCGACGAGGTCTGCCCGCTGGCGGGCGTGCACGCGTTCGCCGCGAAGCGCCGGCTGCCGTTGCTGGTGCTGGATGACGACCATCGGCTGGGTTCCAGCATGGCCATGATCGACGCACAGTTCCGCCACCTGCTCGACCAGCTGGCCGTTGCCGCATGAGCCACTATTTCGCTACCTGCCCGAAGGGCATGGAATACCTGCTGCGCGACGAGCTGGTCGCGCTCGGTGCGCCCGACGTGCGGGAGGCGCTGGCCGGCGCGCATTTTTCCGGCACGCTGGAGACGGCCTACAAGGCCTGCCTGTGGTCGCGCCTGGCCAGCCGCATCCTGCTGCCGCTGGCCGAGTTCGACGCGGCCGACGACGATGCGTTGTATCGCGGCGTGCAGACGATCGACTGGAACGAGCACCTGGCCGCACACGCCACCTTCGCCGTGGACGCCGGCACCGCGCTGAGCAAGCTGACCCACAGCCAGTTCATCGGCCTGCGCACCAAGGACGCGGTGGTCGACCAGTTCCGTCAGCGCGACGGCTCGCGTCCTGGCATCGACACCGACGAGCCGGACATCCGCATCAACGTCCGCGTGCGTCGCGACCGCGCCACCGTGTCGCTGGATCTGGCCGGCTCGCCGCTGCACCGGCGCGGCTGGCGCGAGGAGCAGGGCGAGGCGCCGCTGAAGGAAAACCTCGCGTGCGCGATGCTGCTGCGCGCGCGCTGGCCGGAGGTATACGCCGCCGGCGGTGCCTTGCTCGACCCGATGTGCGGTTCGGGCACGCTGCTGATCGAAGGCGCGCTGATGGCGGCCGACGTCGCCCCTGGCCTGCGCCGCGAATATTTCGGTTTCCTCGGCTGGCAGCAGCACGACATTGCACTGTGGCTCGGTCTGCTGGACGAAGCGAAGCAGCGCGCCGAAACCGGCCTGCGCGGCCTGCGCAGCGTGTTCTTCGGCAGCGACGCCGACCCGCGCATGGTGCAGACGGCCAAACGCAACGCGCAGGCGGCGGGCGTGGCCGGCTTCTTCACGCTGGATCGGCAGGACGTGGTGCACGCCGTGCCGCCGCCCGGCGTCGACCACGGCCTGGTCATCACCAACCCGCCGTACGGCGAGCGGCTCGGCGATCGTGCCGAGATGCCGAAGCTGTACCGCGCCTTGGGCGACACCCTGCGCCAGCACTTCATCGGCTGGCGCGCCGCCGTGCTAGCCGGTGACGTGGAACTGGGCCGCGCGATGCAGCTGCATGCGGACAAGCGCTACGCGCTGTACAACGGCGCGCTGGAAACGGTGCTGCTGACCTTCGACCTGAAGCCGCGCGACGAGATACCACGCGAGCCAAAGCCGCTGTCGGCCGGCGCGCAGATGCTGAAGAACCGGCTGGAAAAGAACGTCAGGCACCTGCGCAAGCGGCTGCTGCGCGAGGATATCCACTGCTGGCGCGCCTACGACCAGGACCTGCCCGAGTACGCTGCCGCGATCGACGTCTATGGCGACGTGCACGGCGACGACCACCTGCACATCCAGGAATACCGCGCACCGGCCGACATTCCCGCCGACGTGGCGCGGCTGCGCCTGCGCGAGATCGCCCGGGTCGCCGGCGAGGTGCTCGGCGTGCCGCGCGAGCGCATCGCGATCAAGACCCGCGAGCGCGGCAAGGGCGGCTCCAAGTACGGCCAGCTCGACCAGCGCGGCGAGTTCATCGAGGTGGCGGAGGGCGGCCTGAAGTTCCTAGTCAACCTTACCGACTATCTCGACACCGGCCTGTTCCTCGACCATCGGTTGGTGCGCGCGAAAGTGCGCGAGCTGGCCGAGGGCCGCTGCTTCCTCAATCTGTTCTCCTACACCGCCACCGCCAGCGTGTACGCCGCCGCCGGCGGCGCGCTGGAAACCACCAGCGTGGACTTGTCGGCGACTTATCTGGAATGGGCCTCGCGCAATCTCGCGCTGAACGGCTTCAGCGGCGTGCGCCACCGGCTGATGCAGTTCGACGCGCTGGAGTTCCTGCAGCGCGACCGCGGCCACTACGGCCTGATCTTCGTCGACCCGCCGACGTTCTCCAACTCCAAGCGCGCCGACGATTTCGACGTGCAGCGCGACCACGTGGCGCTGCTGGAAGCCTGCAACGGGCGGCTGACCCGCGACGGCGTGATCGTGTTTTCCAACAATTTCCGCCGCTTCAAGCTGGATCGCGAAGCGCTGGAAGCCCACTTCGACATCGAGGACTGGAGCGCCCCCAGCATCCCGTTCGACTTCGTCCGCCGCGCCGATATCCATGGCTGCTGGCTGCTGCGCAGGCGCCAGGCTGTGACGGGGATCAATCCCTGGGATACGGCGCACATTAAAAAATGAACCCTTCAGTGCATATTAAGCGTGATCGGACGAGCATCCATCCCGTACAACGGAGAACGATCATGACCAAACGCTTCGGTAATGCAGGCAAGCTGGCAGTCATCGGTTTGGCGGTCGCGGCAGCTGTGGCCATGCCGTTGAGCGCGTCGGCGCACGATCACGGTGATCGTGGTTGGCATGGCGGCGGGTGGCACGGCGGTCACCACGATTACGACGGCGGTTATTACCGCCACGGCGGCTACTGGAGCGGCGGCCGCTGGATCGCCGGCGCCATCGTCACCGGTGCCGTGGCCGGCCTGGTCAGCGACGCGCTGCGCCCGGCACCGGTGTATTACGAGGCACCGGTGGTGTACGGCCCGCCGCGCACTGTGATCTACGAGGATGCCCCGGTCGTGCGTCGCCGCGTGGTCGAAACCCGCACCGTGGTGTATGGCGACCCGTACCAGACACGGTATATCCGCGAAGATGGTGACGATGACGACGACTGAGCAATGCGTGGGATCATTGCATTGCGCAACGAAGAGCCCGGCCTGTCCGGGCTCTTCGTGTTTCGGCGGCCGGTGCCTCAGTGCGCCGGCAGGGCCGTCGGCAGCTCGGCGCCGCTGCCGTGCCGGGTGGCGTGCTCGCCGAGCTGCTTGAAGCGGGCCTTGTCGATCCTGCTGACGGACTCGATCGCGCACGGCGGCTGGTAGCGCGAGTGCACCGTTTCACCCACCTCGCCGCAGATGCGGCCCCGGTTGACGATGGCGTTGGACGGGTTGGGCCGGAAGATCAGCCCGGGCGGTGGCGTGCCGAGTCGCGGGCAGTCATTCTGCAGCGTCACCAGGTAATGCTTCGGACCGGTGCGCACGATGGCCGTGCGCGCATCGACGATGTACCACTCGTTGATCTGCGTCGTGTCGATGCACTCGTTTGCGGGCAACGGCGAACGGGCTCGGCTTGGCTCGGCCGCGTGCACGTTGCCGATAGCGAGGACGAACAGCAGGGCGGGAAGAATCGCTTTCATGGGCGTTACCTCGTCGGTTGCGCGGAGCGGGTATCGTGAACCGGCCGCGGGAGCTGCACGCCGGCTGCGACGGCGGCCGTCGGGGGCGGCGCTGCAAAGCATCTGCCATCTTCATATCACAATAAGTGAACGGTTGGCGCGGCATGCTGGCGGACATGTTTTTGAACTGTCTGCATCGCGAAACGCTCCGTACCGAGGCCGCCGTGCGGATGCCGGGAGGGCGCCGGTGACGACCTGGCAATCGTCCGCGCCGGCCGGCATCGCGGCGCGATTCCGCCAGGTACGCCAATGCACGCTGGCGCTGTGCGCCGGCCTCAGCGCCGAGGATCTGCAACTGCAGTCGATGCCTGACGCCAGCCCCGGCAAGTGGCACCTGGCGCACACCAGCTGGTTCTTCGAGCAGTTCGTGCTGGGCCGTGACCCGGCCTACCGGCCGCGTGATCCGGCCTGGCATTACCTGTTCAACTCCTACTACCAGTCGGTCGGGCCGATGCATGCGCGGCCGCAGCGTGGTCTGCTGTCGCGCCCGTCGCTGGACGAGGTGCTCGATTACCGCCGCCATGTCGACGACGCGGTGGGCGAGCTGCTGGAACGCAGCGACGATGCGGAACTGCCCGGACTGGTCGAGCTGGGCCTGCAGCACGAACAGCAGCACCAGGAGTTGCTGCTGACCGACATCAAGCACGCGTTCTGGTGCAATCCGCTGCAGCCGGCCTATCGCGCACCGATTGCCGCGTCGGCAGATGCGAAAGTCGTGCCGCTGCGCTTCGTCGATGGCCGCGAGGGCATCGTCGAGATCGGCCACCGCGGCGAGGGCTTCGCGTTCGACCACGAGACCCCGCGCCATCGCGCCCTGCTGCAGCCGCACGCGCTGGCCAACCGGCTGGTGACCAACGCCGAATACCTGGCCTTCGTGCGTGAAGGCGGCTATCGCGAACCCGGGTTGTGGCTGTCCGACGGCTGGGCCACGCTGCAGCGCGAGGGCTGGCAGCATCCGCTCTACTGGCAGGACGACTTGGCCAGCGAGTTCACCCTGGCCGGCGCGCGCGCGCTCGACCCGCACGAGCCGGTCTGCCACCTCAGCTATTTCGAGGCCGACGCGTTCGCGCGCTGGGCCGGCGCGCGGCTGCCCACCGAGGCCGAGTGGGAGTCGGTGGCGCAGGGCGTCGCGATCGACGGCAACCTGCAGGACGCGCAGCGCTTCCAGCCGCGTGCGGCAAGTGGCGATGCCGGCCTGCTGCAGCTGTACGGCGACGTGTGGGAGTGGACCGCCTCGCCCTACGTCAGCTACCCGGGTTTCCGCCCGCTGCCCGGTTCGCTGGGCGAGTACAACGGCAAATTCATGTGCGGCCAGTGGGTGTTGCGCGGCGGTTCCTGCGCCACGCCGCGCGATCATGTCCGCGCCACCTACCGCAATTTCTTTCCACCCCAGGCCCGTTGGCAATTCGCCGGGCTGCGACTGGGACAGGACCGATGAGCAGTGTGCAACCCTTTGGCCTCAGTGACGACGAGCGTCGCCCGCCGTCGAGCGATCTCCTTGAAGTTGTCCAGCGCGGCCTCGGCGCCCGCCCCAAGCGGCTGCCGTCGTGGCTGTTCTATGACGAACGCGGCTCGGCGCTGTTCGAGCGCATCTGCGAGCAACCGGAGTACTACCTCACGCGCTGCGAGATCGCGCTGATGGACGAGCACGCCGCCGACATTGCCGGCGTGCTCGGCAGCGGCGTGCGGCTGGTCGAATACGGCAGCGGCAATGCGCACAAGACCCGCATGCTGCTGCAACATCTGCACGAGCCAGTGGCCTACGTGCCGGTGGAAATTTCGCCCGAGCCGCTCAGGCGCAGCGTCGAGCGGCTGGCCGCGGCGTTTCCGCAGCTGCCGCTGCAGCCGCTGTGCGCGGATTTCAGCAAGCCGCTGCGACTGCCGATCCCGCCGCGTGCGCCGCGGCGCACCGTGCTGTATTTCCCTGGCTCCACCATCGGCAATTTCGACAACCGCGAGGCGGCCGTGCTGCTGCGCAAGATGCGCAACGAGATGGGCGACGCCGGCGGCATCCTGATCGGCGCGGACCTGAAGAAGGATCCAGCGCTGATCGAGGCGGCCTACAACGACCGCGCCGGCGTCACTGCCGAGTTCACCCTGAACATGCTGGCGCGGCTCAACCGCGAGATCGGCAGCAACTTCGAGCTGTCGGCGTTCGCCCATCGCGCGCACTACAACCCGATGGCCGGGCGCATCGAGACGCACATCGTCAGCCGCCGCGAGCAGCAGGTCAAAGTCGGCCGCGTGAACGTGCCGTTCCGCGCCGACGAGGCGATCCAGGTCGAGTACAGCTGCAAGTATTCGCCGGAGGACTTCGCCGCGCTGGCCGCCCGTGCCGGGCTGACCGTGCAGCGCGTGTGGACCGACCCGCAACGGATGTTCAGCGTGCAATACCTGGTGCGCGCCGGCATGGCGCGCTAAATCCTGCGCTTTCAAGGACGTGTAAGACCGGGCTATCCGCAATTGAATGCGCTGTCGCCTTCACTTGGGCTGGACGGTGATGCAGAAATCCGCAAGAACTTGCTTGTTGACAAACGCATGCTTTTGGGTTAAGCATCAACGCCGCGTCAAATTCAAGACGCTAAGTCGGGAAGTCATTTCTCGACAGCCTAATTTCAGGGGAAGCACAGGCTATGCGCACAGGGATCGTGTTCGGTCTTTTCTTGGCGGTCGTCTCTTCGGCTGCCCACGCTCAGTACAACGGAGTCGATCCCTACGAGGAGTTTGGCAAGCGCCTCAACGCGGCCCAGCAAGTCACTCCTCTCACGTCGACGCTGTTTGGCGATAACGTCAGTCTCTATAACGGCGCGACCGAGTTCGGCGTGACGGACGTAGATATTCCCGGCAACAACGTGCTGCCGGTGCAATTGCGGCGCAGGCTGGTGATTGAGGATCGTCGCGCCGATCCCGGCAGCTCTTTGGCGGGGTTCGGCGACTGGGATATCGACATACCTTACATCGTGGCGACGGTCATCACGCAGAACGGCTGGCAGTTGAATCAGAGTTCCGGCTACAGCTACAACCGTTGTAGCGACAATGTTGATTGGCCCAATATGGAGGTATTCATCCCCATCACGAGTTCGGTGGGTGATGCGCCTTATGGGCAAGTGTGGGGCGGCAACAGGATGCATGTCCCGGGCGGCGGGGATCAGGAGCTGTTGGCCAATACGCAAGCCGCGTCGCCTGCGTACGCGTTGAGGCAAACTTATCCTTGGGTGACCAGTGGCAACTACCGGGTCAGTTGCATGGCGACTGCCCAGAACGGCCTTGCTGGCGAGGCCTTCGTGGCGACCTCGCCATCGGGTGTTCGCTATACCTTCGACTGGGCAGTCACGCGCCAGGCACCGCTACTCGCCTGGCAATATTCGACAACGGCCAAGCCGTTTGCTGTCGGGCGCACCAACGTCTATCTGCTGGTCACGCGTGCCCAGGACCGTTTCGGCAACTGGGTCAATTACAGCTATACCGGCGATCAGCTGACCCAGATCACATCCAGCGACGGGCGCACAATCACCCTGACATGGTCGGGCAGCACCATCACCTCGGTGACCAGTGCCTTGGGCACTTGGTCATATACCTATGTCACCGGGTCCAACGGCAAACCGCAGCTGAGTGCTGTGACGCGGCCGGACGGCTCGCAATGGACCTATGCCGTCACATCGGGCACATTGGTCACGACCAAGAACGATCCTGATTAGCGACGACGCTCAGCCATGAAAATTGTCGACGGCGCGCAATTTCGTCTCTGGCCAAGGCTTGCACAGGGTCATGGCGCGCGCCAGTCGCGGCAGCAGCTCGGCAAGTCGGAAACGGCGGTTGAAGCGGTAGGCGGCTTCGGCCAGATAGCGCCGCGCGTACTTGGCCTGGCGCATGGCGTGGTAGCAACCGCTGATCGCTCGTTTGACGTTGCCGAGCACCACG
>NZ_AXBJ01000031.1:0-32223 GCF_000473345.1 Rhodanobacter sp. OR87 | reverse complement strand
CAACTCAGCAGGGTGTGCAGGCGGCTGCGGGTGAAGGCGCCGAAGCGCAGTTGTTCGCACAGTGCGTCGAGCTGGTCGACGGGCGGCGGGCGGCGCTGCAGGACGTCGGCGGATTCGGCACCGGGGGCGTCCAGGGCGATGCGGGTGAGGCGGCGATAGAGCCGCGCCTGTTCGGCGTGTTCGCGCAGTCTGGCGGCGCAGGCCACGGCGCCGCGCAGGCGCAGGAAGGCGACTTCGTCGATGCGCTCGAGCAGCGCGTCGAGGCTGCCGAAGTGGCTGAGCAGGGCGGCGGCGGTCTTGGCGCCGACGCCGGGCACGCCGGGGATGTTGTCCACGCTGTCGCCGCACAGGGCCAGGTAGTCGGCGACCTGGTGCGGGTGCACGCCGAGTTTCTCGTGCACGCCGGCCGGCCCCCAGCGCAGGCCGCGGGCGTAGTCCCACTGCTCGTCGTGCTCGCCCAGCAACTGGCCGAAGTCCTTGTCGGCGGAGACGATCACGCTGCGCCAGCCCTGCGCGCGCAGGTTCCACACGGTGCTGCCGATCAGGTCGTCGGCCTCGAAGCTGTGGTCGATCATCAGGTGCACGCCGAGTGCCTCGGTGATCGCGCGGCATTGCACGAACTGCCGTTCCAGGTCGGGCGGCGGCAGCTCGCGGTTGGCCTTGTACGGCGGGTAGATCGCGTTGCGGAACGAGCTGGTCAGCGAGGCGTCGAACGCCACCGCGATGTGTTCGGGCTGCACGCGTTCGAGCAGTTCGCACAGGAAGCGGGTGTAGCCGTGCACCGCGTTGACCGGGTGGCCGTCGGCGTCGTGGAATTCGTCCGGCATCGAGTGCCAGGCGCGGAAAACATACATGCTGCCGTCGACCAGATGGACGGCTGGACGTCCGTTCGCCGATGCGTTCACGGCGTCCACGTGGAGAGCAGCTGGTCCAGCGCCGGGCGCTCGCGGTCGGGTACCTCGATCTGCGGCGTGCCGAGGTGGACGAAGCCGACCACATGTTCGCTCTCCGCCAGGCCGAGGACGCCGGCCGCCTCGCGGTCGTAGGCGGCCCAACCGGTCAGCCATTGTGCGCCGTAGCCCAGCGCATAAGCGCCGAGCAGGATGTTGTGGGCGACGTTGCCGGCGCACAGCTTCTGCTCGATTTCCGGCACCGTGCTGTCGGCGTGCAGGTGGGCGACCACGGCGATCACCAGCGGCGCGAAGGTGTAGCGCGTGCGCTCCTTTTCCCGCTTGGCGTCGGACAGCTCCGGGTGCTGGCGTTCGGCAATCGCCGCCAGCCGCTCGCCGAACGCTAGCTTCGCCTCGCCCTGCAGGCGGATCAGGCGGAACGGCACCAGCTTGCCGTGGTCGGGCACGCGGATCGCCGCTTCCAGCAGTTCGCGCAGGCTCGCCTCGTCCGGCGCCGGTTCACCGAGCTGGCGCGAGGGGACGGAATGGCGTTGCTGGAGCAGGGACAAGGCAGCGGACATGGAGCGGTTCTTTCGGTGGGGACTGCCCATGCTAGCCGGCGCAGCCGTTGCGCGCGAACCGTCAGGCCGGCTGCGGCAGCTTGAACGAGCCGGGCAACAGGGCGGTCACCGTGGTCTGCCGGGTGTCGCCGTGCAGGTTGGCCAGCAGCACCGGCATGGCGTCGTCGCACAGTTCGGACATCACCTGGCGGCAGGCGCCGCAGGGGCTGACCGGGTTATCGGTATCGGCGATCACCGCGATGGCGACGAAGTCGCCAGGCCGGCAGCCGGCGGCGACGGCGTTGAACAGGGCGGTGCGTTCGGCGCAGTTGCACAGGCCGTAGGAGGCGTTTTCCACGTTGCAGCCGCTGAAGCGGCGGCCGTCGCGGGTGAGCAGCGCGGCACCGACCAGGAAGTTCGAGTACGGCGCATAGGCCTGTTCGCGCGCGCTGCGCGCCAGGGCCAGCAGGTCGTCGAAAGCGTCGGCAGTGGTGGGCATCGGGATCTCCGGCGATGACCCCGGGCAGTGGCTGCCGGCGGGCCAGCTTACTCTTTTGGATCGGTCCGGATCAAAGGCCGCCGCTGCCGCTAAGATGACCGGACCACTGCCGAGGGGATGCACCATGCCGATCACCGTAGCCGCCTTGCGTGAGACCGCCGCCGGGGAGCGGCGCGTGGCGATCACGCCCGAGATGGCGAAGAAACTGCGCGGCAAGGGCCTGCGCGTACTGCTGGAACGTGATGCGGGGCGCGCTGCGGGTTTCCCTGACGCCAGTTATGCCGAGGCCGAATTCGCCGACGCGGCCGGCGTGCTGGCGCAGGCCGACGTACTGGCCTGCGTGTTGCCGCCGGCCGATGCGGTGTTCGCCGGCTTGCGCGAGGGTAGCGTGGTGGTCGGCCAGTTGCGTCCGTACGGCGCGGCCGGGCGCGTCGCCGCGCTGACCGCGCACAAGCTCACCGCGTTCTCGCTGGAGCTGCTGCCGCGCACTACCCGCGCGCAGGCGATGGACGTGCTGAGTTCGCAGGCGGCGGTGGCCGGTTACCGCGCCATGCTGATCGCGGCCGAGGCGTCGCCGAAGTTCTTCCCGATGCTGACCACCGCCGCCGGCACCATCCGCCCGTCGAAGGTGCTGGTGATCGGCGCCGGCGTGGCCGGCCTGCAGGCGATCGCCACCGCGCGCCGGCTCGGTGCGCAGACTGAGGGCTACGACGTGCGTCCGGAAACGCGCGAGCAGGTAGAGTCGTTGGGCGCGAAATTCCTCGACCTCGGCGTCAGTGCCGCCGGCAGCGGCGGCTATGCGCGCGAGCTGTCGGCGGAGGAGCGTGCCGCGCAGCAGCAGGCACTGGCCGACCACCTGAAATCGTTCGACGTGGTGGTCTCCACCGCCGCGGTGCCGGGGCGGCCGGCGCCGAAGATCCTCACGGCCGCGATGGTCGAGGGCATGAAGCCGGGCGCGCTGATCGTCGACCTGGCCGCCGAGAGCGGCGGCAACTGCGAGCTGACCCGGCCGGGCGAGCGGGTCGAGCATGGCGGTGTGGTGATCCTCGGGCCGCTGAACCTGCCGGCCGGCGCGCCGCTGCACGCGTCGGAGATGTACGCGCGCAACGTGTTCAACTTCGTCGAGCTGCTGGTGCACGACGGTGCCTTGAAGCCGGATTTCGACGACGAGCTGGTGGCGAAGAGCTGCCTCACCCACGCCGGTGAGACGCGCTTCGCCGGCTGAGCGAACCGTAGGGCGATCACCGCCCGTCAGTAAGGCGTGTTTCATGATGCCGCAGGGCGGGCACGGCCCGCCGGCTTTCGACGGTCCGGAGCGGCGGGCGGTGCCCGCCCCACCCACGGTTGCGCGGGGATTCCTGCGGGAGCGTGCGGGCCGGGACGAGCCGTCGCTCAGGGGTGGCCCGGGTCGCCAGGCGGTGGCGGAGGCGGGCGGTCGTGGCCGTGGCGCTCGTCCCAGTGCAGGCGTTCGGCCGGCGGCAGCGCGTGCCATTCGCGGATCAGTTGCTCGCGCTGCGCCGGCGGCAGTTGCTGGAAGCGCTCGAAGGTGGCGTGCAACTGCTCGCGCTGCTGCCGCGGCAGCTGGTGGAACTTGCGCATGTTCTCGCGTGCCTGGTGGCGCTCGTCCGGCGTCATCTGTTGCCAGCGGGCGATGTGCTGGCGGATTTCCTCGCGCCGTTCCGGCGGCAGGGTGGCCCAGCGTTCGGCGCGCTGCAGCATGCGCGATTGCTTGCGCGGCGACAGGCTGTCCCAGGTTTTCTGCAGCGGCGCCAGCACGTCGCGCTGGGCTGGGTCGAGGCTGTTCCACGGGCGCGGCGGCGGCATGTCGCCGCGGGACGCCGGCGGCGCGTCCTGCGCGTGCAACGGCGCCGCGGCGACGCCGCCGAGCAGGGCGGCCAGCAACAGCGGCAGGAGCGGGCGGAGGATTCGGGTCATGGCTCAGCGGGCTGCGGCATGGCTGCCGGCGGAAGCCAGCCAGCCGTAGAAGTCGAGGTTCTGGTAGAGGTTCGGGTCGGTCTTGTCGGCGTCCGGCGGCAGCTCGTTGTCCAGCTCGTCGGCGCTGCTGGCGGGCTGCATCGCGGTGCTGGCGTGCGGCGGCGGCAACGGCTGCCACACCAGCATCGTGGCCAGCGCGATCACCGCGAAGGCGCCGGTCGGGATCAGCCAGCGGACGGCACGACGCGCAGGGGCCTGCACCGCGTCCAGCGCCTGCCGCCGCGCCGCGCGCAGGCGTCCGGCGGTGGCCGGGTCGATGCGCTGCGCGGCCTCGTGCCAGAGTTCGCGGGCGCGCTGTTCGAGATGCTTGTCGGGCGAAGTCATCGCCAGTCCTCCAGTTGGTCGCGCAGATGATGCATCGCGCGCGATAGATGGGTTTTCACGCTGCCTTCGGAGCAACCCATGGCTTGGGCGGTTTCCGCCACGTCCAACCCTTCCAGCATGCGCAGCATGAACGCTTCGCGCTGGCGCTGTGGCAGTTGCCGGACCGCGGCGGCCAGGTCCGCATACGACTGCACGTCGTGCAGCCGGCCCAGCGGATCCTGGCCGGGGTCGGCCGGCTCCCATGCGGGTAGTTCGTCGCCGTCGTCGTCGCGGCCGCCGCCGAGCCAGCCCACCACGATCGAGCGCACCTTGCGCCGGCGCTGCAGGTCGACCACGCGCCGGCGCAGGATGCCCCAGAACAGCGGCGCCCATTCCATGGCGGGCTTGTCGCGGTAGTGCCTGACCAGCCGCAGCATGGCGTCCTGCACCGCGTCCATGGCGTCCTCGCGCTGGCGCAGCTGCAGCTCGGCCATGCGGAACGCGCGCCGCTCGACCTGCGCCAGGAACGCATCCAGCGTGGCGGGCGTTTCGCGCGCGTCGCCCAGCAGGTCCGTGTCGAGTGTGCCGGCCACGCCGTTCATGGGCTCGTCGGCCGCAGCGTCGGGTGAAGCATCCTCGGGCTCCAGCGGGGGGTACCCGGTGTTCAACGCGGCAGGCTCGCACGGGTTGACCGGCACCCGTATGATGCAGACTCGACGTCCTGGCGGGCGGCTCTCACGGGGGATGGGCTCATGATCGACGGTTTCCTGGCGCTGTACATCTTCATGCTGGCCGCCTTTACCGGCTATGAAATCATCGCGCGGGTGCCGGTGATCCTGCACACGCCGCTGATGTCCGGCTCCAACTTCGTGCACGGCATTGTGCTGGTCGGGGCGATGATCGCGCTAGGCCACGCGCAGACGCCGTTCGAGATCGCGATCGGCTTCATCGGCGTGCTGCTGGGCGCCGGCAACGCCGCCGGCGGCTACGTGGTGACCGAGCGGATGCTGGAGATGTTCAAGTCCAGCAAGCCGGACGCCGGCAAGGGAGCCAAGTGATGAGCTGGTTGCCGACGCTGATCAAGGCCTGTTATTTCCTCGCCGCGCTGCTGTTCATCCTCGGCCTGAAACGCATGAGTTCGCCGCGCACCGCGCGCGGCGGCATCGTGTGGGCAGGCTACGGCATGTTGCTGGCGGTGCTGGCCACGTTGTTCCTGCCGGACATGCACAACCGCGGGCTGATCGTTGCCGCGGTGCTGGTCGGCGTCAGTGCCGCCTGGTGGAGCGGCAAGCGCGTGGCGATGACCGCGATGCCGCAGATGGTGGCGCTGTACAACGGCATGGGCGGCGGTGCGGCGGCGGCGATCGGCGCGGTCGAGCTGATCGGCTACGCGCGCGGGCTGGGCCTGCTGCAGGCGGTACCGGATACCTCGCCGCTGCGGCCCGAAGCCTGGGCGGTGAACGGCCTGCCGCCGGCGCTGTCGCCGACCGAGCTGGCGCTGGGCGTGCTCGGCGCGCTGATCGGCGCGGTGAGCTTCTCCGGTTCGCTGGTCGCGTTCGCCAAGCTGCAGGGCTGGATGGACAAGCGCTTCGTGTTTCCCGGCCAGCGCACGGTGAACCTGTTGCTGCTGGCGGCGGCGGTGGTCGCCGGCGTGCTGCTTGCCACCAGTCACGCCAGCCCGGCGCTGATCGCGGCGTTCTTCGCGCTGGCGCTCGCCTTCGGCCTGATGATGACCTTGCCGATCGGCGGCGCCGACATGCCGGTGGTGATCTCGCTGTACAACGCGTTCACCGGCCTGGCGGTGTCGTTCGAGGGTTTCGTGCTGGGCAACGAGGCGATGATCATCGCCGGCATGGTGGTCGGCGCGGCCGGCACGCTGCTGACCCAGCTGATGGCCAAGGCGATGAACCGCTCGATCGGCAACGTGCTGTTCGGCAGCTTCGGCGCGGCCGGCGGCGAGGCGCAGGCGATCGAGGGCGCGCAGAAGCCGATCGACGCTTCCGACGCGGCGGTGATGATGGCGTACGCCGAACGCGTGGTGATCGTGCCCGGCTACGGCCTGGCGGTGGCGCAGGCGCAGCACAAGGTGTGGGAGTTTGCGCAACTGCTGATCAAGCGCGGGGTGAAGGTGAAGTTCGCGATCCACCCGGTGGCCGGGCGCATGCCCGGGCACATGAACGTGCTGCTGGCCGAGGCCGGCGTACCGTACGACCTGATCGCCGACATGGACGACATCAACCCGGAGTTCCCGGCCACCGACGTGGCGCTGGTGATCGGTGCGAACGACGTGGTCAATCCACTGGCCAAGACCGACCCGGCCTCGCCGATCTACGGCATGCCGATCCTCGACGTCAGCGCGGCCAAGCACGTGATCGTGATCAAGCGCGGCCGCGGTACCGGCTTCGCCGGCATCGAGAACGCGCTGTTCTACGCCGACAACACCCGCATGCTGTACGGCGACGGCCAGGCCGCGGTGGGCGAACTGGTGGCGTCGCTGAAGGACATCGACGCCTGAGTCGGCTGGCACCTTCCATGGGGTGGGTGCGGCCGGCCGCGTTTCTGCAGGAGCGCAGGGCGGTGCCCGCCCGGCGTCGTGATGGCTGGTTTCAGCGCCGGCGCGACGGGCGCCAGGCCAGCCATGCGGCCAGCAGCATGCCCAGCGCGGCATCGGCCAGGTCCGCCGGCGACAGCGCCATCCGTGCCAGCTGCCACAGCATGCCGGGGCCGGCGGTGCGCATCGCCTCGATCAGACCCATGCCCATGTTGCCGGCAATCAGCACGCCGGCAACCAGCAGGTTGACGTAGAACGCGGCCAGCAGGGTGGCGCCCGCCGCCAGCAGTGCGGCGAACGTGCCCGGCAGGCGCACGCAGGTGCGGATGGTCCACGCCAGCAGCGCGCCGATCGGCAATGCCAGCCACGGCAGCGGGTGGCGCAGATACAGCGCCGCCACCATCCACACGGCGCCGGCGGCCAGGCCCAGCATCGCAGCGCTGAACAGCGCGAACACGGACAGCGCCACGGTACGCACGCTCATCGGCGGCGACACGTCAGGAGGGCAGTGCGCATGCGTTTTCCCGTCGGGTAAAGCGGCCATCATAACGTGTCGTCGGCGGGGCTCCCTTGACTCCGGCGGGTTCCGGCCTGATCTGGGACAAGCGGCCGCACGCGGCGAGCGGCATAATACGCACTCCGGGCTCGACGCATGGCCGCGCCCGCAGATACAGGATCGGCGTTGGCATGAGCGGTTTCAGTCTGAGCAGTGAACCCTTCACCCTGGTGCGCGACTGCAGCGCCGTGATGGTGCCGCAAGGCGACGAGGTGACCCTGCCGGCCGGGCAGATCGGCTACATCACCCAGGCCCTGGGCGGCAGCTTCACCGTCTACGTGGAAGGCAACCTGTTCCGCATCGCCGGCGACGACGCCGACGCGCTGGGCAAGGAGCGGCCGGCGCCGATCGAGGTACCGGACGACGCCACCAATGCGGACGTGGAGAAGCTGGCGTGGGACCAGTTGCGCACCGTGTTCGATCCGGAAATCCCGGTGAACGTGGTCGAGCTGGGGCTGGTCTACGACCTCAGCCTGGAGCAGACCGAATCCGGCGCGCGCAAGGTCTACGTGAAGCTCACCCTGACCGCGCCCGGCTGCGGCATGGGCGACATCCTGGTTGACGACGCGCGCACCAAGCTGGAGATGATCCCCACGATCGCCGAAGCCGACGTGGACCTGGTGTTCGACCCGCCGTGGACGCATTCGATGATGTCCGACGCGGCGAAGCTCGAAACCGGCATGCTCTGAAGCTGCCTGCCGGCCATCGCGCCGGCGCGTGGATCGTGGGGACCGCATGGGCTTTCCGCGTGTCCCGGCGCGCTTGCCGGCGGCGCTGCACGCGACGTCGCTGGCCGCAAGTTTGCATCGCCGCTTCGCGCAGCAAATAACGACATCGAACCGCGCACGCCGCCGCGATAGGCCGCGTGCCCGCCGTTTGCGGCGCCACGCGCCGATCCCGCGTCCTGTGACTGCCGTCACCCGGCGTAGGAAAAAGTCAGATTGTTGCGATGGTCCGCAAGGAATAACGTAACCGGATTCGTCATCGGGGAGGTTGACGGATGATCCTTTGGCGGCGTGATCGCCGTCTTGCAGTTACGCGTCCACGCGCTGCCCATGCAACGGAATGCCAAGGGGGGAGCAGCCGGTTCGGGACGTAGTTTGGGATCGCTAGACAGCACACGAAAAAAAGGGGCCGTGCCGAGCACGGCAATTCTGCATGGGGTCTACGTGGCCGCATCGGGCCCGTTTGTCCCGAAAATAGTGTCTAGGAGTTTTTCAATGCCCAATCATTACCGTCTGAAGCTGCTGGTGGCCGCGATCGGCATGGCTACCGCATCGGTGGCCACCGCTGCCAACACGAAGACCTTGCGTGCACAGAATCTCGGCGCGGTACCGGTCAGCTCGCTGGCCGCCCACCTCAACCTCGGCCAGAACATGTCGTTGGCGCCGCGTGGCGCCGCCGCCATTGCCAACGGGCACAAGGTGGTGCGTCAGCAGCAGATGTACCGCGGCGTGCCGGTCTACGGCCGCAGCATTGCCGTGGTGCAGGACGCCAGCGGCAACGCGCTGCGCGCCACTGGCGAACTGATGCCGGAAGGTCAGCTCGGCCTGGCTTCGGTCACACCGAAGCTGGATGGCGGCCGTGCCCTCGCTGCGCTGCGGTCGCATGCGCACACCAGCCTGGCCGGCGGCGCCACGGTCGGCAACGAGCAGACCGACCTGTTCGTCTACCCGCAGGACAACGGCACGGCGCGCCTGGTCTACCGCGTGTCCTACTTCGTCGGCGGCGCCAATCCGTCGCGCCCGACCGCGATCGTCGACGCCAACACCGGTGAAGTGATCCAGAGCTGGAACGGTCTGACTGATGCTTCCGCCACTGGTCCCGGCGGCAACACAAAGACCGGCAAGTACCTCTACGGCACCAACTACGCCGCACTCGACGTGACCCAGTCCGGCAGCACCTGCACGCTGCAGAACACCAACGTCAAGACCAACAACCTGCGCCAGGGCACCACCGGTTCGGTGGTCAGCTTCACCTGCCCGAACAGCGACACCGACGCGATCAACGGCGCCTACTCGCCGGTCAACGACGCCCACCACTTCGGCGGCGTGACCCACGACATGTACATGGCCTACGTCGGCGTGGCGCCGCTGAACTTCCAGCTGGTGATGAACGTGCACTACAAACTGAACTACGAGAACGCGTTCTGGAACGGCACGGCGATGTACTTCGGCGACGGTGCCAGCACGTTCTACCCGCTGGTGTCGCTGGACGTGACCAGCCACGAGATCAGCCATGGCTACACCGAGCAGCACTCCGCGCTGCAGTACTCAGGGCAGTCAGGCGGCATCAACGAGGCGTATTCGGACATCGCCGGCGAGGCGGCCGAATTCTTCGACCGCGGCAGCAACGACTGGCTGGTCGGCGCCGACATCATGAAGAGCGGTACCGCGCTGCGCTGGATGTGCACGCCGACCCAGGATGGCCGTTCGATCGACAATGCCGCCAACTTCACCTCCACCATGGACGTGCACTACAGCAGCGGCGTGTACAACAAGGCGTTCTGCCTGCTGGCCAAGACCGCCGGCTGGGATACCAAAAAGGCCTTCCAGGTGTTCGCGCTGGCCAACAAGGTTTACTGGAATGCCACCACCAGCTTCAACTCCGGCGCCTGCGGGGTGGAATCGGCGGCCCAGGATCTGGTCTACAACAAGAGTGATGTGACCACCGCGTTCGCCGGGGTGGGCGTGGCCTGCGCGGGCGGCGGCGGTGGCGGCACCACCACCGAACTGCAGAACAACGTGGGCGTCACCGGCGTGTCGGGTGCGACAGGTGCCGACAACGATTACTTCATCACCGTGCCGACCGGTGCCAGCAACCTGGTGATGTCGATCTCCGGCGGCACCGGCGATGCCGACCTGTACACCAAGTTCGGCAGCGCGCCGACCACCAGCAGCTACGACTGCCGCCCGTACAAGACCGGCAATGCGGAAAGCTGCAGCGTGGCCGCGCCGAGTGCCGGCAAGTACTACATCAAGGTGCACGGCTACTCGGCGTACTCCGGCGTCACCGTCAAGGCGTCCTACAGCACCGGTGGCGGTGGTAGCGGCGGCCTGCAGAACGGCGTGCCGGTGACCGGCCTGGCCGGTTCGGCGAGCCAGGAGCTGAGCTATACGGTGACGGTGCCGGCGGGCAGCAACCTGACGATCGCGATCTCCAGCGGCACCGGCGATGCGGACCTGTACGTGAAGAAGGGTCTGGCACCGACCACCACCAGCTACGACTGCCGCCCGTACCTGACCGGCAACAACGAAACCTGCTCGTTCAGCGCGGCCTCGGGCACGTACTACATCAAGGTGCGCGGCTACACGGCGTTCTCCGGCGTGTCGCTGAAAGCCACCTGGTAAGCCCCCTGGCGGGCCACGGACGGTCCGTCGTTTTACCCAAGGAGCAGTGATCGTCAAGCCGGGCCCGGTCGGATCGACCGGGCCTTTTCATGCGCGGCTCAGCCGGCCACTTCCTCGAAGCGGTTGGCGTCGCGGTTCTTGCGCACCTTGGCCGGATCCCACACGCGGCCGTTCATGGCGATGTAGACGCCGTCGGGCAGGGTCTGCACCGCGGCCACCGCGCAACCGATGTTGAACACCGCGTCGGAACCCTGGAAGCGCGCCGGGTTCAGCGCGCCGGTCAGCACGATCACCTTGCCCTTGATGCTGGCCAGTTCGCGCGCGGTCTCGACCATGGTGTCGGTGCCGTGGGTGACCAGCACGTGGCGGTGCGGCTGCGCCTCGATCGTCGAGCGCACCAGCGCGCGGTCCTCGGCGCCCATGTGCAGGCTGTCCTTGCGCAGGATCGGGATCACGTCGAACTGGAACGCCACGCCGAGCTGGCCGAGGATCTCGCCGATCTGCGGCGCGCCGATCTTGTAGTCCGACTTGTCGTCGAAGTAGATCTTGTCGATGGTGCCGCCGGTGGTGACGATGGTCAGGTGCTGCATGTCGGTGGGCCGTGGGAAAGTCGCGCCATTTTAGCCCGTGCCGACACCGGCGTGCCTGTAGGAGCCCGCTTGCGGGCGATGCTTTGGCCACACATGGAAGAGCATCGCCCGCAAGCGGGCTCCTACACCAAAAGCCGTTTACCCCAGCTTCGTAGGCGGGCACCGCCCGCCGCTTTTGATCTTTGCCTCGTGGCGAGGTGTGTGGAGAACGGCCCTGCAGGTGCGCGTCAGCCCAGCAGCAAGGCGGTGTTGTCCGCGTCCGGGGTCACCAGCCGGTCGAGGCCGAGGTCAACGAAGCGGTGCAGGGCTGCGGCCGGGCGTGGGTCGCCGCGGCGGCTCGACCAGCTGGCCTGGCGTGCCAGCAGCGCCGCCGCGGCGCAGCGCGCCAGGGTGAAGGCAAGGCCGCGCGCGCCGGCTTCCAGCGTGTCGCGTGCGGCCGCATGCCGGTCGAGCCAGCGCGCGGCGGCGTCCAGCGTCTGCCGGATCGCGCTGGCCGCGTGCATGTCGTCGCCGCCGTCCAGCCAGTCGGTGCAGGCCGTGCGCAAGGGGCCCAGGCCGTCGCCGGCCAGCGCACGCAGGCTGTCCAGCGACAACACGTTGGTGGTGCCTTCCCAGATCGCGTACACCTGCGCGTCACGCAGCAGTTGCGGCAGGCCGGTGTCCTCGATGTAGCCGGCGCCGCCGAAGCATTCCAGCGCCTCCGAGCAGATCGCCACCGCCAGCTTGCCGGTCCACAGCTTGGCCAGCGGGGTGAGCAGGCGCAGCAGCGCCGCCTCGTGCGGAGCAGCCGCGCCATGCTCGACCCGGCCGAGCAGGTGGGCCACCTCGAACGCCAGCGCGAACGCGCCCTCGAACTGCGCCTGCATGTCGGCCAGCGTCTGCGCGTGCAGCGGCTGCTCGATCAACGGACGGCCAAACGCGCGCCGGTGTTCGGCGAAGTCGCGCGCCAGGGCGATCGCGCGGGCCATGCTGGCGACCGCGCAGACCGCGTTCCAGGTTCGCGTGATGTTGAGCACCGGCGCCACCTGGCGCACGCCGTTGGCGAGCTCGCCCAGCGGCCAGGCGGGCAGGCCGTCCAGGTGGATTTCCGCGGTGGGCAATTCCTGCGTGCCGAGCTTGTCCTTCAGGCGGTCGACGATCAGCTCCGGCCGGCGCCGTGCACCGTCCATCGTCTCGACGTAGAACAGCGCCAGTGCCGCGCCGCCGCTGCCGGCGCCTTCCGGCCGCGCCAGCGCCAGCGCGGCCTCGCCGACCACCGCCGAGCTGAACCACTTGCGGCCGTACAGCCGCCACTGGCCGTCGGCGTCCTGCCGCGCGAGGGTTTCGGTATCCCCCACGTCGGAGCCGCCGGCGGTCTCGGTCATCCACTGGCCGCTGAGCCAGAAGGTGGCCGGATCGCGGCTGAGGAAATGCGGCAGCGCGCGCTCGATCAGCTCGCGGTTGCCGGAGGCCTTGATCGCGGTGGCGGCGCCGTCAGTCATCGCCAGCGGGCAGGTGTAGAACTCGCTGGCGAGGTGGTACAGGTAGACGCGGGCGAATTCCTCCAGCCGCGCGTGCTCGCTGTCGCCGTGGCCGGCGGCGAGCATGGCGTGGCGCGTCGTCATTGCTGCACCTTCCTGCCACGCCGGCGTCAACTCGATGCGGTCGACCCGCTGCCCCCACGCGTCCCACTGCGTCAGCACCGGCTTGCGCCGCGTGGTGGCGCCTGCGCGCTGCCAGGCCATCACTGCGTAGTCGCCCAGCGCGTCGAGGTCGGCGTCCAGCGCGGCGCGGCGGTTGGCCGGCAGTGCGCGGTCGAGCCAGGCCAGCAGCAGGCGGTCGCTGCGATACGGGTGGGGAAGTTGCGGCGGATCCTGCAGGAAGGCCATGGCGCGCTCCGACCAGAGTCGAGGTGTCGAGTATAGGCATGCGGGCGTTCGGTGCGTCGCGCTGGCATCATCGAAAGCCACTCCCCGGCGCAGGCACCATCCATGCGATTTTCCGAAGCGATGCAGACGGTCACGCGCCATGGCGACGGCTGGCAGGCTACGGTCAGCGAGGACTGGCTGCAGGGACGCAGCGCCTTCGGCGGCCTGCAGGCAGCGCTCGCCCTGCGCGCCATGTGCGAGCTGGTGCCGGCGGACATGCCGCTGCGCACCCTGCAGGTGACGTTCATCGCACCGGTGCCGGCCGGCAGCGTGGCCATCCGCGCGCGGTTGCTGCGCGCAGGGCGCAGCGCGATCCAGGTCGAGGCCAGCCTGTGCGACGGCGAGCAGACGCTGTGCCGGCTGCTCGGCGTATTCGGCAGCGCGCGCCCCTCGGTGCTGGACTTCCAGCCCGAACAACCGCCCGTCGTGGCGACGACGCCGCAGGAACTGCGCTACGTCGAAGGCCGCATGCCCGCCTTCACCCAGCACTTCGGCGCGCGCTGGCTGCGCGGCGACCTGCCATTCAGCGGCGGCCGCCAGCGCGACAGCGTGCTGCAGCTTTCCCTGCGCGACGACGGTCCCGTCGACGAAACCCACGTGCTCGCCTTCGCCGACTTCATCCCGCCGATCGCCCTGTCGATGTTCGCCGCGCCCACCCCCGGCAGCTCGCTCACCTGGATGCTCGAACTGCTGCGCGACCGCTACGACGACCTCGGCCTGGACGACTGGCGCGTCGATGCGGAGCTGATTGCCGCCCGTGACGGCTACACCAACCAGAGCGTGATGCTGTGGGGGCCGGGTGGGGAACCGGTGGCCTTGAGCAGGCAGAGTATGGTGGTGTTTGGGTGAGGCGGGGGTCTTTCGTGTACGGCGTTCGCGTCGTGGTCATGCGCGTGGAAACACGGCGGGGATTAGACGGCGGGATTAGGCTGCACCAAGCGCAGCAACTTGTTGGTCTGTGCAGGCCTGAGCTCTGTCGTGTATGGCGACGAGCACGGGATAGGCTGCAGGGTTACACTTCGTTTTGAAATTTACATAGCGTTGGGCGGCTTTGAAGGGACATTGCGATGGTTGGGTCCGTGAAGCGAAAGAAGGAGCTTTCTGCCTTTCTTCAGTTTGTAGAAATCGCTCAAGTCGATGCCGACACCTCATCCATTCGGCAACTCGAACCTCCTAATCCAGACATCATCTGCAGAGTCTCAGGCGGTGACCGCGGCTTCGAGTTGACTGCTCTAACAGACCCAGTCATTGAGCGGAAATTTGGCACAGGGAAGTTTCACTACTCTAACTATCGGATTGATATCAACGATGCTGTCGAGTGCATCGCGCGTAAAAAGCACAAGGTCTACGCTCTACCGCGCGTCGAACTAATTGTTCATGAGGGATCTACACCCATCGACGACCTGTGGCAATGGGATCAGTCGCAGCTCGATGCGGCGATTCAATTGGCAACGGACAAGTCCAACTTCTCAAGGGTATGGCTCGTCGACATAAGCAGCAGGAGGGCGCGTGCATATACTTCGAGCGCAACTCCCGCCTAGATTGGCGGAGCCGCCCAACAATTCATTCAAGCCGACGCCGCTTCGCGGCGCGGCTTGATTCAAGCGTTAGTGCGCAGGGGGGTGTTTAACTTGTTCAAACATAATGAGCACCCTGGTCGCGGCGTGCTTAAATCGGATTTCGAGGCTACCGTTCGTCATCTCGAAGCCGCTGATTCGTCAGTGCAGGTCGCTGTTGGCCATGCGATCAATCTGGCGAACAGCATATTTCGCAGCTTTTACAGCATCGGATCATTCCAAGCCCTTCCGATGGCGGAGCGGGTCGCCTACATTCACAAGCTCAACGAGATGCAGGTTAAGCTCCGTGACGAGGCGCAAGACCCAGTTGCATCGATAGGGTTCGGCTTGTTCAAAATGTGGATCGCCGCCGTTGCTGCAAACGACAACCAGCTCACGCGAGACATCGCGGCGCATCTAGCAAAATACAGCGAGGTGGGTGATCTTTCGGCATTGGAAAATGCGCCCTGACATTTCATTCAAGCGTTGAACGCTCACTTGACCAAGCCGTCGGCGCCGGCACTCCACCTACACCCCACCGAACGGGTCAGGTTCACTTATCAATGGTCAGGGAGTGAACCTGCCGTGTTCCCTTGGTAGAAAACACAGCCGGAAGCGGCCCGCTGATCAATCGCGCGTCGGCGCGGCCGGCTTCCGCCGTTTCACCCCGGCCCCCAGCGCCGCAATCAGCAACACGGTCAGCGCGATCTCCGCGATCGCCAGCCAGCGCTCGCCCGCCGAACTCCAGGCCTCGGCCACGCCGTGGCTGAAATAGAACAGGCTGAGGATGCCGACCCAGAGCAGGGCGCGGCGCACGTCGCGGATCGCCAGCAGCGGCAGCAGCAGGGGAACCAGGGTGATTGCCAGCACCAGCCAGACCGGCAGGGTTTGCGGCGGCACCAGCCACGCGTGCCAGGCGAGTTGCAGCACGACGAGCAAGGCCCAGGCGGCCAGGCCGACGCGATAGACGGGCAGGATGGGTGCGCGCATGGCGGCGGTCATGGCGTATCCGCCAGCCGGCGGGCCACGTCGGCCAGGCGGCGGCCCAGCGCGCGGGCCAGTTCGCGTTCGTGCTCGCTGATCGGGTTGTCGCCCTTGGCGCCGGCGATGTGGCTGGCGCCGTACGGGGTGCCGCCGCTTTGCGTGGCGGTCAGCGCCGACTCGGTGAATGGCACGCCGAGCAGCAGCATGCCGTGATGCAGCAGCGGCAGCGCCATCGAGAGCAGGGTGGATTCCTGGCCGCCGTGCATGGTGCTGGTGGAGGTGAACAGCGCTGCCGGCTTGCCGACCAGCGCGCCGCTGGCCCATTCGGCGCCGGTGGTGTCGAGGAAATGTTTCAGCGGCGCGGCCATGTTGCCGAAGCGGGTGGGGCTACCCATGGCGAGTGCGACGCAATCGAGCAGGTCCTGCTTCTGCACGTACGGCGCGCCGTCCTCCGGTTCCGGCGGCTGCGCGATTTGGGTCACCGGTGCCACCGGCGGCACCTGGCGCAGGCGCGCGCGCATGCCGGGCACTTCCTCGATGCCGCGGGCGATCAGGCGCGCCAGCTGGGCGGTGTGGCCGCTGCGGCTGTAGTACAGGACCAGGATCTCGTGATTCATGTGGCGTCGACTCGTGCGTTTGAGGCATTCACAGCCAATACGCTAGTGTACCGGCCGGTACCCACGATGTCGGTGGTCCGCCCGGGCCACCAGTGAAAGGACAGCGATGATCCGGCGCTTCAACCGCGAACGCACGAAGAGCTTCAGCCGCTTCATCTGGCAGCGCTTCGTCGACGACAAGTGCTTCGAGACGGCCGGTGCGTTGTCGTACACCACGCTGGTCTCGCTGGTGCCGCTGACGGTGGCGGTGTTCGCGATGTTCGCGGCGTTCCCGGTGTTCCAGCCGGCGCGCGACACGCTGATCAACTTCGTGTTCGACAATTTCGTGCCGTCGACCGGCGAGGCGGTGCAGGCGACCATGCTCGGGTTTGCGGCGAACGCCAGCAAGCTCACCGGCATCAGCATCCTGGTGATGCTGTTCAGCGCGCTGGCGATGATGATCAGCATCGAGGACCGGCTGAACCGGATCTGGCGCGTGCACCAGCCGCGCAGCTGGGGCTCGCGCCTGCTGCTGTACTGGGCGGCGCTGACGCTGGGTCCGATCCTGGTGGTCGGCGGCATCGCGGTGACCTCGTACGTGACCGCGGCGCCGCTGCTGCACAGCGCCGCCGACCAGCTCGGCGGCGTCGCGCAAAGCCTGTTGAGCACGCTGCCATTCGTGGTGACGTTCTTCACGCTGTGGCTGATGTACACGGTGATCCCGAACTGCCGGGTGTCGCGCCACGACGCGGCGATCGGCGCGCTGCTCGGCGCGGTGCTGTTCGAGATCGCGCGCTGGGGCTTCGGTCAGTTCGTGCAGCAGGCGCAGACCTACCAGCAGATCTACGGCGTGCTGGCGGCGATCCCGATCTTCCTGCTGTGGATCTACCTGTCGTGGGTGATCGTGATCCTGGCCGCGTCGGTCGCCGCCTCGGCGTCCGCGTTCGAATACCACGCGCCGATGCACACGCTGCCCCAAGGCGCCGAATTCCTCGGCCTGCTGGTGGTGCTGCGGCATTTCGTCGAGGCCCAGCGCAGCGGCGACTGCGTCGACCCGGCCGAGCTGCGCGTACGCGAGCCGTACCTGCGCAGCGCGCTGATCGCCGACTACTTCGACGACCTGCAGCAGGCCGAGCTGATACGCCGCGGCGACACCGGCGGCTGGCTGCTGTGCCGCAGCCTGGACAGCACCGACCTGCTGCGCGTGTACCGGCACACCGACTACCGCCTGCCGCTGCAGCCGCAGGAGGAGGCGACCGCGCTGGGCATCGCGCTGCCGCCGGAGCTGCTGGCGCTGCTGGCCGAACTGGCCGCCGCGCTGCAGGCCAAGCTGGGCACCCGGCTCGACCAGATCTATCCCCCTGCCGCCGACCCGGCGGCTGACACCGAGGAACTCCCCGCATGAGCTTGTTTTCATCCTTCACCGCTCCGGTTGCCGTGCTGGCCGCGGCACTGGCGTTCGCCACCCCGGCGCAGGCGGCGATGCCGGCGCAGCCGACCCTGCACGTCGCCACGCTGGACGGCAAGACCTTCGACCTGGCCGCGCAGCGCGGCAAGTGGGTGATCGTCAACTACTGGGCGACCTGGTGCGTGCCGTGCATCAAGGAGATGCCGGACATCTCGCGCTTCGTCACCGCGCACAACAACGTCACCGCGATCGGGCTGGCCTACGAGGACAGCGACCTGGCCGACATCAAGGCATTCCTGGCCAAGCACCCGGTGGTGTACCCGATCGCCCAGGTCAGCCTGGACCAGCCGCCGAAGGATTTCGACGAACCGCGCGGCCTGCCCACGACGTACCTGATCGACCCCGACGGCAAGGTGGCCAAACACATCGTGGGGCCGGTGACCGAGGCGTCGCTGGAAGGCCTGATCGGAGGCAAGTGATGCCGACGGCGCGCTTCATCGTCGGCGGCCGGGTGCAGGGCGTGTGCTATCGCGCCAGTGCCCGCGAGCAGGCGCTGGCGCTCGGCGTGGCCGGCCATGCGGTGAACCGGCGCGACGGCAGTGTCGAGGTGCTCGCCTGCGGCGAGCCGGCGGCGCTCGATGCGCTGGAGCGCTGGTTGCGGCAGGGGCCGCCGGCGGCGCGCGTCGATACGCTCAGCCGCGAGGACTTGCCGGAGCAGGATCTGCACGGCTTCCATACGGCCTGAGGCTCAGAACGTGGCCGGCACCCACAGCGCCTGGTCGGTGACGTGCTCGGTCTTCGGCTTGCCCTTGAGCTTCGGCAGTTTCAGCGCGGGCACGGCTTCCTCGTGCAACGGTACCTGTTGCAGCAGGTGGCGGATCAGGTTGATCCGGCCGCGCTTCTGATCGTTGAAATCGACCACGAACCACGGCGCATGCTCGGCATGCGTGCGCTCGATCATCACGTCGCGCAGCCGGCCCATCTCCGCGTACTTCTGCCGCGCGACCAGGTCCACCGGCGACAGCTTCCAGCGCTTCAGCGGGTCGTCGGCGCGCTCGGCGAAGCGTTGTTCCTGCTCGGCCTGGTCCACCGCCAGCCAGTACTTGAGGAGGATGATGCCGTCGTCGGCGAGCAGTTTCTCGAACGCCGGCACGGCGTCGAGGAAGGCTTCGTATTGCGTGCTGCTGCAGAAGCCCATCGCCGGTTCCACCACCGCGCGGTTGTACCAGCTGCGGTCGAACAGCACGAACTCGCCGGCACTCGGCAGGTGGGCGACGTAGCGCTGGAAGTACCACTGGGTGGTTTCGGTCTCGCTGGGCTTGCCGAGGGCGGCAATGAGGTAGCCGCGGGTGTCCAGGCTTTCGGTGATGGCCTTGATGGTGCCGCCCTTGCCGGCGGCGTCACGGCCCTCGAAGATCACCAGCAGCCGCTTGCCGCTGCTGCGCAGGCCGCGTTGCAGCCGGATCAGGTCGAGCTGCAGTTCCTTCATCGCGTTGCGGTAGCGTTTGCCCATGTCGATCTCCAATCCTCCAGACCTCCAGCCTCGAAACCCCTCAACTGTCATTCCGGCGCAAGCCAGTCAACCTCGTCATTCCGGCGAAGGCCGGAATCGCACTTGCGATGTGCGAAAGTTGAAGTGCGATGACCAGCTTCGCTGTTGTAAAGCACCTCCGGCCTGCGCCGGAATGACGACACGGGGAGGGGGCGCAGGGTGCCCCGGCCTGCTGTGACGACAAGGAGATTTGCTGTGCAGGTTAACCCGACACCCCGTGACGGTGTTGTCAGGCGCTGCCTAGCGCCTGCAGCAGGTCGGCCTGGTGTTCGCGGGTCAGCGTGTCGATCAGTTCGCCCAGGTCGCCCTGCATGATCTCGGGCAGGCGGTACAGGGTGAGGTTGATGCGATGGTCGGTGATCCGGCCCTGCGGGTAGTTGTAGGTGCGGATGCGCTGGCTGCGGTCGCCCGAACCGACCTGCAGGCGGCGTTCCTGCGCCTGCGCCGCGCTCTGCTTGCTCTGCGCCTCGTCGAGCAGGCGCGCCTTCAGCAGGCTCATCGCGCGGGCGCGGTTCTTGTGCTGGCTGCGCTCTTCCTGGCACTCCACCACGGTGCCGGTGGGCAGGTGGGTGATGCGGATCGCCGAGTCGGTCTTGTTGACGTGCTGGCCGCCGGCGCCCGACGCGCGGAAGGTGTCGACCTTGAGGTCGGCCGGGTTGATCTCGACGTCGTCGATCTCGTCCAGCTCCGGCAGGATCGCCACGGTCGCCGCCGAGGTGTGGATGCGCCCCTGCGACTCGGTTTCCGGCACGCGCTGCACGCGATGCGTGCCGGATTCGAACTTCAGCCGCGAGTAGGCGCCCTTGCCCTCGATGCGCGCCACAACCTCCTTGTAGCCGCCGTGCTCGCCTGTGTGTTCGCTGAGGATCTCGACGTGCCAGCGGCGGCTTTCGGCGTAGCGCAGGTACATGCGCAGCAGGTCGCCGGCGAAGATCGCCGCCTCGTCGCCGCCGGTGCCGGCGCGCACTTCGAGGTACAGGTTGGCCTCGTCGCGCGGGTCCTTCGGCAGCAGCAGGAGTTGCAGTGCGTCGTCGAGATCGAGCAGGCGCTGCTCCAGCCGATGCACGTCGTCGACCGCCATCTCGCCCAGCTCGGGGTCGTCCAGCATCGCGCGGGTCTCGGCCAGCTCGCGCTCGGCCTGGTCGTGCTCGCGCAGCGAGGCGGCGACCGGTTCGAGCTGGGCGTATTCCTGCGACAGCTCGCGGAAGCGCGTGTTGTCGCCGAGCACCTCGGGCTGCGACAGCAGCAGGCCGATTTCCTCATGGCGCTCGGCCAGTGCCTCGAGCTTGCGGCGGATCGATGGGGTCATGGGCTGCTGGCGATGGTAGAGGGACGGGTGATGAAGCGGACGCGGCTCCATCATTGCGGACGTGCACGGCGGGCGGCAGCAAGCCGCCCTCGCTACTCGTCCCGCATTCCGGCCTGTTCGTCGTCCAGCCCGTAGAGCCGGCCTGCCGCGTGCAGCAGGTCGAGGTCGCCGGAAAGCGCCGCTTCGCGCAGGCGCGCACTGGGGTGGTGCAGCAACTTGTTGGTCAGCGTGTTGGCGAGGAACGCCAGCGCCTCGTCGGGCGACTTGCCGTGGGCCAGCATCGCGCGGGCCTTGCCCAGCACTTCGTCGCGGTAGACCTCGGCGTGCTGGCGCATGTCGAGGGCGGGGTTCTTCAGGGTCAGCGCGCGGCGCCAGGCCATGTAGCGCTCCACCTGCAGGTCGATGATCGCCTCGGCCTCGTGCGCGGCGGCGGCGCGCGAGCGCAGGTTGTCGTCGATCACCTGGCGCAGGTCGTCGATGCCGTACAGATACACGTCGGGCAACTCGCCCACGCCGGCCTCGATGTCGCGCGGCACCGCGATGTCGACCATGAACATCGGCTTGCGTTTGCGCGCGGCCATCGCCCGCTCGACCATTGCGCGGGTCACGATCGGCTGCCGCGCAGCGGTGGAGGAAATCACGATGTCGGCTTCAGCCAGGTGCTGCGGCAGGTCGGCCAGCGCGATCGCGTAGCCGCCGTGGCGGCCGGCCAGTTCCTGCGCGGTTTCCGGCGTGCGGTTGGCCACGATCAGCCGACGCACCTGCTTTTCGGCCAGGTGCCGCGCGGCCAGCTCGATGGTGTCGCCGGCGCCGATCAGCAGCACGCAGGCGTGCTTCAGGTCGGCGAACACCTGCTCGGCCAGGCGCACCGCGGTGAACGCGACCGACACCGTGTGCGCGCCGATGCGGGTGTCCGTGCGCACCCGCTTGGCCACCGCGAAGGTGTGCTGCAGCAGGCGGTCCATCGGCGCCTTCAGCGACTGCGCCTCGCGTGCGAGCTGGTAGGCGTCCTTCACCTGGCCGAGGATCTGCGGCTCGCCCAGCACCATCGAGTCCAGCCCGGTGGCGACGCGGAACATGTGGCGCACCGCATCGTCCTCGTCGTGCCGATACAGGAACTCATCCAGTTTGCCGGGGGTCAGATGGTGATGACGATTCAGCCACGCCTGCGGGATGTCCTCCGCGCCCGCCGCGACGCCGACGTACAGCTCGGTGCGGTTGCAGGTGGACAGGATCATCGCCTCTTCCACGCCGGGCTCGCGGGCCAGCTCGTGCAGGGCCTCGCCGGCGGCGTCCGTGTCGAACGCCACCTGCTCGCGCAGGCTGACCGGCGCGGTGAGGTGATTGAGCCCGAGGGCGATCAACGGCATGGTGGTCGGAACATCTCGGCGGCAGGGATCCGGCGGCGTAGGCTAAGCTTGACGCGACGTCGCCAGGCGGTGACCAGAGCAGGCATGTGGATGGACAATAGTGTGCGGAGCGGGGCCGGCAAGTTCAAGCAACTGCGGCATTTTACGGCAGTAATGATGCTCGCGCTGGGCTTGGCCGCCTGCGCCGATGCGCCACGGCGTTCCGCCCCGGAGACGATCGCCACGCCGCAACCGCTGGCGCAGCTGACGGTGGTCACCCCCGATGCCGACCACGACGTGCTGGCGCAACTGCTGGCCGGCGAGATGGCGCTGACCCGCACCGACCTGAAGGCGGCCTCCGCGCACTACGACAAGGCGATGGCCTTGAGCAACGACCCGCAGGTGGCCGAGCGCGCCGCCGGTCTGGCGATCGCCGTGCATGACGACGTTGCTGCCGAACGTGCGCTGCAGCGCTGGCAGACGCTGGGCGCCAAACCCGCCGCGCTGGCGCAGGCACGCGCCCAGCTGGCGCTGGATCGTGGCGATGCCGCCGAGGCGCGGCGCCAGCTGGAGTTCCTGATCGGTACCGGCGACAAGGATGCCTGGCGCCAGTTCGGCCGTGTGCTGGTCGGTGCCCGCGACCAGGCCCAGGCGGCCCGCCTGCTGGAGGCGCTGGCCACGCCGTCGCGCCTGCCCGGTGACGCGCACGCCTGGCTGGCGATGAGCGAACTGGGTGATCGCCTCGGCCGGCACGCCTACGCCGTGCAGATCGCCGACGCCGCGATGCAGCGGTTCAAGAGCGCCGAGACCTACGCCTGGGCGGCGCAGATGAAGTTCAAGGACGGCGACCGTGACGGCGCCCGCGCCTTGCTGCAGAAGGCGCTGGCGAAGGAACCGCAGAGCATCCAGCTGCGCCTGGCCTACGCCGGCATGCTCGGCCAGGCCGGTGACTACGCCGGCGCCGGCCGGCTGCTGGCGCGCGGCCCGCAGAACGCCGACACCTACGCCATGCGCGCCGGACTGGCCGCGCACGAGCAGGACGGCAAGGCGCTGGCCGCGTTGTACCGGGAACTGCAGCACGCGTCGCCGGAGATCCGCGAAAGCAGCGCGTACCTGCTCGGCCAGCTGGCCGAGATGCAGCATCGCGAGGCCGAGGCGCTGGCCTGGTACGACCAGGTGGGCGACACCGACGAGCATGCGTTCGATGCCGATCTGCGCAGCGCGCTGATCCTGCACACGCAGGGCAAGCGCGCCGAGGCGCACGAATTGATGGGGCAGCTGCAGCTGGCCTATCTCGACCAGCCCGAGCAGCTGCGGCAGGCCTGGCAGGCCGATGCCGAGCTGTACCTGCGCGAGCAGAACTACGCGAAGGCCGAGGCCGCATTCAGCCACGCGCTGCAGGTCGTGCCGAACGACCCGGGACTGCTCTACGGGCGCGGCCTGGCCTATGCCGAGGCCGGCCAGGTCGATCAGGCCGTGCAGGACTTCCAGCAGCTGCTGAAGATCAAGCCCGGCGACGTCGATGCCAGCAACGCGCTGGGCTACACCCTCGCCGACGCTAACCGCGACCTGGCCGAGGCCGAGCGGCTGATCAGCACCGCCCGCGCCGCCAAGCCGAACGACCCGGCGATCGCCGATTCCTGGGGCTGGCTGCAGTACCGCAAGGGCAACCTGGAGCAGGCCGCGCAGACCCTGCGCGGCGCCTGGCTGGCGCGCAAGGACGCCGACGTCGGCGTGCACCTGGGCGAAGTGCTGTGGAAGCAGGGCCACCAGCGCGACGCGCAGCGGGTCTTCGACGAGGTGCGCAAGCTCGACCCGCACAACGTCGCCTTGCAGGAAACCCTGAAGCGGTTGCATCCATGAGGCGGCAGCTGCGTTTCCTCGCCATCGCCTTGCCGCTGCTGCTTGCCGCCTGCGTGCCGCCGGCGGTACGCGTGAAGGGTGACGCCGGCCTGCTCGGCGCGCAGCTTGCGCGCGAACGGGCGCTGGCGCAGGCCGACCACTGGGTGCTGCAGGGCCGGCTTGGCGTCTCCAACGGCAAGGACGGCGGCAGCGGCAGTTTCAGCTGGACCCAGGACGGCGAACAGTACGAGTTCACCCTGCGCGGGCCGGCGATCAGCGGCATGAATTTCCGCCTCAGCGGCGGTCCGCACGGCGCCCTGCTGGAAGGCGTGGAGCATGGCCCGTTGCATGGCCCCGATGCGGAGGCGCTGATGCACAAGGCGCTCGGCTGGGAAGTGCCGCTGCGCGATCTGCGTGCCTGGGTGCTCGGCCTGCGCGCGGACAGCGGCCCGGCCGAGCTGAGCTTCGGCGAGAACCGGCTGCCCTCGCTGCTGCAGCAGGATGGCTGGACGGTCGACTACCGCGAGTGGGACGACGCCCGCCAGCCGCCGCTGCCAACCAAGCTGTTCGCCGGCAAGCCGCCGTACAAGGTGAAGCTGTCGATCGAGTCCTGGCAATTCCGCTGATCGGTTAGGCTTGGCGCCCCGCTGGCCGTCGTCGCCGCACCGGAACCCGAGCATGTCTTTCCCGATCGAACGCGCCGAGCCGAGCGAGGTTGAAGCCCTGTGCGCGATCGAGCGCGAGGCAGTGCAGCTGTTCCGCGGGCATCCGGCATGGCCCAGCTATTCGGCCGTGTCGATCCCGCCGGAACTGTTGCGCCAGGCGATCGACCGCGGCCTGGTCTGGGTGGCGCGGGACGCGGCGGGTGAGCCGGTCGGTTTCGTCTGGCTGGACACCGAATTGGCCGATGGCGCGATCGGCATTGCCGAGATCGACGTGTTGCCGGCGTACGGCCGGCGCGGCATCGGCGCGGCGCTGCTCGAGCACGCCTGCGCGTGGGCGCGCGAAGCCGGCTACCGGCGGGTGGACCTGGGCACCCTGGCCGAGGTGCCGTGGAATGCGCCGTTCTACGCGAACCACGGTTTTGCCGTGGTCGACAAGAACGACCCGGCGTTTGCGTTCGCGCGTGAGCGCGATCGCGAGAACGGCTTCCCCGACGAACTGCGCGTGTTCATGAGCCGGCCGCTGGCGCCGCTCGTGCCCGATGAGTGGACGGTGTGGCCGGCACCGGCCAAGCTGAACCTGTTCCTGCGCATCACCGGGCGGCGGGCAGACGGCTACCACGAGCTGCAGACGGTGTTCCGCCTGCTCGACTGGGGCGACGAGGTGCGCCTGCGCGTGCGTGACGACGGTGCGATCCGGCGCACGCGCGAGGTGCCGGGCGTGCCCGAGTCCGCCGACCTGGTGGTACGCGCGGCGCGACTGCTGCAGGAACACGCGGGCACCTCGCTGGGCGCCGACATCGCGGTGGACAAGCGCATTCCGATGGGCGGCGGGCTGGGCGGCGGCAGCTCCGACGCGGCGACCGTGCTGGTGGCGTTGAACCAGCTGTGGAAACTGGGACTGAACGAGGAGGCGCTGGCGGAGCTGGGCCGCCGGCTCGGCGCCGACGTGCCGGTGTTCGTGCGCGGCCGTTCGGCCTGGGCCGAGGGTGTCGGTGAACGACTCACCCCGCTGGCCTTGCCGGCGCGCCATTATGTGGTGCTCGACCCGCACGAGCCGGTGCCGACCGCCGCGTTGTTTCAAGCGCCTGAATTGACACGAAATGCGCCGCGGGCGACAATTTCATCCTTTGTTTCCGGCGAAACGACCGAAAACGCCTTCGCGCCGGTGGTGCGTGCGCGGCACCCGCGGGTGGCCGCGGCGCTGGACTGGCTGGGCGGCTTCGGTCAGGCGCGGCTTTCCGGCAGCGGCGGTTGCGTGTTCCTGGAACTGCGTTCGCTGGAGCGGGCGCAGGCGGTGGCGCGGCAATGCCCGGCGGCGTTCACGGCGCACCTGGCCACGGGCGTCGACGTGTCGCCCCTGCATGAGGCAGCGGCGCGCCATCGGGGCGCGGCGTGACTGTTGGCGACTAGAGACAGATCGGACACGGCAGATACACACATATCACTGGGGCGTCGCCAAGCTGGTTAAGGCACGGGATTTTGATTCCCGCATTCGCAGGTTCGAATCCTGCCGCCCCAGCCATTTCATGATGGCTTTTGTTTCGAGGTAACTACTGTGGACACGTCCACTCCGATGATGCTGTTTACCGGGAACGCCCATCGTGCGCTGGCCGAAGACGTCGCCCACCGCCTGGGCGTGCCGCTGGGCAAGGCGCTGGTCGGCACGTTCAGCGACGGCGAGGTGCAGATCGAGATCGAGGAGAACGTCCGCAAGCAGGAAGTGTTCGTGATCCAGCCGACCGGCGCACCGAGCGCGGTCAACCTGTTCGAGCTGCTGGCGCTGACCGACGCGCTGAAGCGCGCCTCGGCGGCCAGCGTCACCGCGGTGATCCCGTACTTCGGCTACGCCCGGCAGGATCGCCGGCCGCGCTCGGCGCGGGTGCCGATCACCGCCAAGCTGGCGGCCAGGATGATCGGCGCCGCCGGCGTCGACCGGGTGCTGACGGTCGACCTGCACGCCGACCAGATCCAGGGCTTCTTCGACATTCCGGTCGACAACGTGTATGCCTCGCCGGTGCTGCTGGCCGACATCTGGCGCAGCCACAGCATGGACGACCTGATCGTGGTCAGCCCGGACGTGGGCGGCGTGGTGCGCGCCCGCGCGATCGCCAAGCGGCTGGACGACGCCGACCTGGCGATCATCGACAAGCGCCGCCCGCGCGCGAACGTCTCCACCGTGATGAACATCATTGGTGACGTCGACGGCAAGACCTGCGTGATGGTCGACGACATCGTCGATACCGCCGGCACGCTGTGCGCGGCCGCCGCCGCGCTGAAGGACCGCGGTGCGCGCAAGGTGGTGGCCTACTGCGTGCACCCGGTGCTGTCCGGCCCGGCGATCAGCAACCTGGAGAATTCGCATCTGGACCAGCTGGTGGTCACCAATACCTTGCCGCTGCGCCCGGAAGTGCAGGCCTGCGCCAAGATCCGTCAGCTCTCGGTCGCCGAGCTGCTGGCCGAAACCATTCGCCGCATCGCCTTCGGCGAGTCGGTGAGTTCGCTGTACGTGGATTGATTCCATAGATTTCGCCGTCGCGGCCTGGCCGCCCGGCACCATCGGCTTTTCTGGTCGCGGGAAAGTCACGAAATCGCCGCGAGGCGGTTCTTCACAAACCAAGGTAGCAACGAAATGTCCAAGACTCATGAAATCAAGGCGCAAAGCCGCAAGGACGAGGGGAAAGGTGCGAGCCGCCGCCTGCGTCGCGCGAGCTTCGTGCCGGCCGTGGTGTACGGCGCCGGTCAGGCTCCCGAGAGCATCCAGATCGAGCACAACACCATCCTACTCGCCGCCAAGAACGAGTGGTTCTTCTCCTCGGTACTCGACCTGAACGTCGACGGCAAGGTGCAGAAGGTGCTGGTGCGCGACTGGCAGAAGCATCCGTTCAAGCAGCTGATGATGCACATGGACTTCCTGCGCGTGGACGAGAAGGCCGCGATCCGCGTCAGCGTGCCGCTGCACTTCCTGAACAAGGAGAAGTCCGCGGCGGCGAAGACCTCCGGCGTGGTGATCTCGCACAACCTGACCGAAGTGGAAATCACCTGCCTGCCGAAGGATCTGCCCGAGTCCATCGAACTGGATCTGGCCGACCTGAAGCCCGGCGACATCATCCACCTGTCGCAGCTGAAGCTGCCGAAGAACGTCGAGCTGGTCGCCCTGCATGGCGGCGAAGGCCACGACACCGCGGTGGTCACGGCCAACACGGTGCAGGAAGAGGTCGAGGAAGCGCCGGCTGTCGAAGCTGCTGCACCGGCTCCTGCCGCTGCCGCGCCGGCCAAGAAGGACGACAAGAAGTAAGCCGCGTCGGCCCGTGCTCGCCTGGAGCGCGGGCCGTCACTGCTGCTTGTCCGCATGGCTGGTTTGCGACTCATCGTCGGGCTGGGCAACCCCGGTACCGAATATCTCCGAACCCGGCACAACGCCGGGTTCTGGTTAGTGGACGCCCTTGCCGGCGGCCAGGGCGAACGTTTCGCCTTCGACGGCAAGCTGCACGGTGAAGCCTGCCGCGTGCGCCTCGGCGGCGAACCGGTGTGGCTGTTGAAGCCGGCCACCTTCATGAACAAGAGCGGCATCGCCGTGGTCTCGGCGCTGCGCTACTACAAGATCGAAGCGGACGAGTGCCTGGTCGCGCACGACGACCTGGACCTGCCGCCCGGTACCGTGCGTCTGAAGTTCGACGGCGGCCACGGCGGCCAGAACGGTCTGCGCGACATCGTGGGCCACCTCGGCCACGGCAAGTTCCATCGCCTGCGCGTGGGCATCGGCCACCCCGGTCACCGAGACCAGGTCACGCCGTGGGTGCTGGGCCGACCCTCGGCGTCGGACGAGGATGCGATCCTCGACGGCATCGGCCGCGCGCTGGACGTGCTGCCGCTGGTGGCGACCGGCCAGTTCGACAAGGCGATGCAGTTGTTGCATACGAGCAGGGAATAGCGAATCGCCAAGGCGTTCCGTATCCCGTCGTTCCTGTTCTCCACTCCCCATTCCCTCTTCCCGGAATCCAATCCATGGGCATCAAATGCGGCATCGTCGGTCTGCCCAACGTCGGCAAGTCCACCCTGTTCAACGCGCTGACCAAGGCCGGCATCGCCGCGGCGAACTTCCCGTTCTGCACGATCGAGCCGAACGTGGGCGTGGTGCCGGTGCCGGATCCGCGCCTGAACGCGCTGGCCGAGATCGTCAACCCGCAGAAGGTGGTGCCGACCGCGGTGGAGTTCGTCGACATCGCCGGCCTCGTCGCCGGCGCGTCGAAGGGCGAGGGCCTGGGCAACAAGTTCCTGGCGCACATCCGCGAGGTGGATGCGATCGCCCACGTGGTGCGCTGCTTCGAGGGCGACGTGATCCACGTCGCCGGCAAGGTCGACCCGATCTCTGACATCGACACCATCGACACCGAGCTGGCGCTGGCCGATCTGGAGTCGGTGGACAAGGCGTTGAACCGCGCCGAGCGTGCGGCCAAGGCGAACGACAAGGAAGCGCTGGCGAGGAAGCCGGTACTGCAGAAGCTGGCCGCTGCGCTCAACGAAGGCCGCTCCGCGCGCAGCGTCGGGCTGGACGAGGAGGAGAAGGCGCTGGTGCGCGACCTGTTCCTGCTCACGCTGAAGCCGCTGATGTACATCGCCAACGTCGCCGACGACGGTTTCGAGCACAACCCGCTGCTGGATGCCGTGCGCGAGCGCGCCGTCGCCGAGGGCGCCGAAGTGGTGCCGGTGTGCGCGGCGATCGAGGAGGAACTGGCGCAGCTCGACGAGGCCGACCGCGACGAATTCCTGAAGGACATGGGCCTGGACGAGCCGGGCCTGAACCGGGTGATCCGCGCCGGCTACAAGCTGCTCGACCTGCAGACCTATTTCACCGCCGGCGTGAAGGAGGTGCGCGCGTGGCAGGTGAAGCGCGGCGCCACCGCGCCGCAGGCCGCCGGGGTGATCCACACCGACTTCGAGCGCGGCTTCATCCGCGCCGAGACGGTCGGCTACGACGACTTCATCCAGTACAAGGGCGAAGCCGGCGCGGCGGCGGCCGGCCGGCTGCGCAAGGAGGGCAAGGATTACATCGTCAAGGACGGCGACGTGCTGCACTTCCTGTTCAACGTCTGAGTGCCGTCGCCGCGACCGGTATCGGTGGCTTCGGAGCAGGCGCGGGCGGCATTGGGCGAAGCCTGGCGCGGCCGTGCGAATTGCCTTCCAGGTCAGGGCATAATGCCAAGCTAGAAATCCCGTCGACAGGTGCCAGCCGATGCCCGGTAAACAGCAGGAAGTGACGTTCCGTTTTCTCGCCCAGCCCACCGATGTCAATTTCGGTGGCAAGGTGCACGGCGGCATGGCGATGAAATGGATCGACCAGGCCGGCTACGCCTGCGCGGTGGCCTGGAGCGGGGCGTATTGCGTCACCGCCTCGGTCAGCGGGATCCAGTTCGTGGCGCCGATCCTGATCGGCGATCTGGTCACGGTGCGGGCCCGCCTGATCCACACCGGCACCAGCAGCATGCACCTGGCGGTCGACGTGCTGGCACGTGACCTGCGCAAGGGTGAGCAGCGCCTGGCCACCAGCTGCGTGATGGTTTTCGTGGCGCTGGACAGCCCGGACGGCAAACCGACGCCGGTGCCGCACTGGGAGCCGCACGACGACGACGAACGGCGGCTGCAGGCGCGGGCCAGGCGGTTGCTGGAACTGTCCAAGGGCATGGAGCAACTGGTCGACCTGCACGCGGCTTCGCCGGACTGACAGAAGCCGGGCGCAGATCGCCGGCAGGCGCCGAATCACCGCCGCAAGGTGTTGACAGTTCGGGGCTCGATCCACACAATACGCGTTCTTTGTTGGAGCAATAACCAAGCGACCAACAAGGGCGGACCGCCAATCTGCCGGCCTGCGCCTTCGATGGTTTGCCTGGAACGGGCTCGATCAGTCCACGGGCGGGTTCGAAGGGGCGGAGGGCAGGATGCCCGAAGTCATCCACCTTCCGGGTGCAGGCGGCACGCAACACTCAGGACAAAGAAGATTCTGGAGGGATACCCAAGCGGCCAACGGGGGCAGACTGTAAATCTGCTGGCTTACGCCTTCGGTGGTTCGAATCCACCTCCCTCCACCAGAGCAAGTTGACATCGGATTGGCCGCTTCAATCGATGGCAGGTTTCACCGGGTCGCAGGAGCGCCCCGATACGCGACGCGAGAGCGGCGCGACCCGCAAGGGAAGGGACAGGATGTCCGGCAGGAGTTCCGCACAGAGCGGGAGTAGTTCAATGGTAGAACATCAGTTTTCCAAACTGATTACGCGGGTTCGATTCCCGCCTTCCGCTCCATTGCGCTGCCCCTGCCAAGCCAGGTTGACGTTGCATGTGCTGCACAAGTCGACGCCTTTTTGAAGAGTCCGGCAGGACGCCGGTCTTGATCTTCGCCATCATGGAGGATGGCTAAAACTTCCGCTCATGTAGCTCAGTCGGTAGAGCACTTCCTTGGTAAGGAAGAGGTCACAGGTTCGATTCCTGTCATGAGCACCATTCCTTCGGCCGTCATGGCCGGCCCTGAAACGGGCGTTTTCTTTCAATTCATTGACTCCATCGGGGTTTAGCGCGCATGGCAAAGGGTAAATTCGAACGCACCAAGCCGCACGTCAACGTCGGCACGATTGGTCACGTGGATCACGGCAAGACGACGCTGACGGCGGCGCTGACGAAGGTCGGTGCGGAGCGCTTCGGTGGCGAGTTCAAGGATTACAGCGCGATCGACGCGGCGCCGGAAGAGAAGGCGCGCGGCATCACGATCTCGACGGCGCACGTGGAATACGAGTCGCCGAAGCGGCACTACGCGCACGTGGATTGCCCGGGGCATGCGGACTACGTGAAGAACATGATCACGGGTGCGGCGCAGATGGACGGCGCGATCCTGGTGTGCTCGGCGGCGGACGGCCCGATGCCGCAGACGCGCGAGCACATTCTGCTGAGCCGTCAGGTGGGCGTGCCGTACATCGTGGTCTACCTGAACAAGGCGGACATGGTGGACGACGCCGAGCTGCTCGAGCTGGTCGAGATGGAAGTGCGCGAGCTGCTGACCAAGTACGACTTCCCGGGCGACGACACGCCGATGATCCACGGTTCGGCCAAGCTGGCGCTGGAAGGCGATCAGAGCGAGATCGGCGTGCCGTCGATCGTCAAGCTGGTGGATGCGCTGGACACCTGGATCCCGGAGCCGGTGCGCGCGATCGACAAGCCGTTCCTGATGCCGGTGGAGGACGTGTTCTCGATCTCCGGCCGCGGTACGGTGGTGACCGGCCGTATCGAGCGCGGCGTGATCAAGGTGGGCGACGAAATCGAAGTGGTCGGCATCCGCGACACGCAGAAGACCACCGTGACCGGCGTGGAAATGTTCCGCAAGCTGCTGGACCAGGGTCAGGCGGGCGACAACGCCGGTCTGCTGCTGCGCGGCCTGAAGCGTGACGACGTCGAGCGCGGCCAGGTGCTGGCCAAGCCGGGCACGATCACGCCGCACACCGACTTCGAGGCCGAGGTCTATGTGCTGAGCAAGGACGAGGGTGGCCGTCATACGCCGTTCTTCAAGGGCTACCGTCCGCAGTTCTACTTCCGCACGACCGACGTGACCGGCGCGGTGACGCTGCCGGAAGGCGTGGAAATGGTGATGCCGGGCGACAACGTGAAGATGGTGGTGAGCCTGATCCACCCGATCGCGATGGACGAAGGCCTGCGTTTCGCCATCCGCGAAGGCGGCCGCACCGTCGGCGCCGGTGTGGTGGCCAAGGTCATCAAGTA
>NZ_AXBJ01000030.1:0-33460 GCF_000473345.1 Rhodanobacter sp. OR87 | reverse complement strand
GTATGCATAGGCAGATGCCGCATGAGCTGCGTGAACACAAACTGGCCTTCGTGCATGGCGACGCCCTCCCCGTGAGGTCGTCCAGGTTGAGGCCTGCATGGTTGAAATCGCTAACACCCCGGAGCTGTCATTTTTTATCGCATGATCAATCGTTTACTGAGATCGCCGAGCAATTTCCCCGGACAGTACTGGGCCACGCAAAGAGAAAGTAACTCGGCTGCCGCAGGCAGACGAAAGCTCTTTGCTCTAAAACTCTTCGCCTTGAATGAAGCAAGAGCATCGCGCACAGGTTGCAATCCTGCAGCAACCAGGAAGCGGAAGGCTCAGCGCAGCGCCCATTTCGCGATGATCCGGTGGATCTCGTCCAACCCGTCGAACAGCGCCGCCGGCCCGGGCTGCAGGATGATCGGCGACTTGATCTCGTGCAGTTCGCCATCGCGCACCGCGGGAATCGTGTCCCAGCCCGGCCGCGCCGCCACCTTCTCGGGACGGAAGCGCTTGCCGCACCAGGAACCGAGGATGATGTCCGGCGCACGCCGCACCACCTCGTCGCCGTTCGGCAGGATGCGCTGTTTCGCCAGCGGCTCGCGGGCCAGTTCAGGGAAACAGTCGTCGCCGCCGGCGATGCCGATGATCTCGGCGACCCAGCGGATGCCGGTGATGATCGGCTCGTCCCACTCCTCGAAATACACCTGCGGCCGCCGCGGCAACCGCGCGGCCGCAGCGCGGATCTCGGCGAGATGGCGCTCGGCGCGCAGCGCGTAGGCCTCGGCCTTTTCGTGCGCGCCGACCAGTGCGCCGAGCCGGCGGATGTAGGCCAGGATGCCGTCCACGCTGCGGTGGTTGCTGATCCATACCTCGACGCCGGCCTTGACCAGCTCGCGCGCGATGTCGGCCTGGATGTCGGAGAAACCGATCGCCAGGTCGGGGGCGAGTTTCAGGATCTCGCCGATCTTCGCGCTGGTGAACGCCGAGACTTTCGGCTTCTCCCTGCGTGCGCGCGGCGGTCGCACGGTGAAGCCGGAAATGCCGACGATGCGCCGCTCCTCGCCGAGCGCGTACAGCACCTCGGTCGGCTCCTCGGTGAGGCAAACGATGCGTTGCGGAAAGTGATCGGACAAAGCGGCAGCCGCTGCGGCGTGATCCATGTGCTCAATTCCCCAGCACGGTCACCACCACCTTGCGCTGGTGCGGGTCGAGGCGGTGTTCCCACAGGTAGATGCCTTGCCAGGCGCCCAGCATCGGCTTGCCGCCGTGTACCGGCACGCTGAGGCTGACCCCGGTGAGGATCGACCGCACATGCGCCGGCATGTCGTCCGGGCCTTCCGCGTCGTGCCGGAAGATCGCGTCGCCGTCCGGCACGGCGCGCGCGAACCAGCGCTCCAGGTCGTCGCGCACCGTGGGGTCGGCATTTTCGCTGATCAGCAACGAACAACTGGTGTGTGCCGTGAACACGTGCGCGATGCCGGTCTGCACGTGGCTGGCTGCCACCGCGTCGCCGACCTCCGTAGTGATCTCGCTGAAACCGCGCCCGCGCGTGTGCACGGTGAAGCTGCCCTGCGCCACGTGTTCGGCAGGCAGCGCGCGGGTCACGGGTAGAGCATCCGGCTGGTCCAGGTCTGGCCGTGGCGGTCCCAGCGCACCCGCTCGTGCAGGCGGAACTCGGCGCCGTACCAGAACTCGACCATGTCCGGCTCCACCACGAAACCACCCCAGTGCGGCGGCCGGCTCACCTCAAGGCCGTCGAACTGCTGCTCGTAGCGCGCCACCCGCTGCTCGAACGTGTCACGGTCAGGCAGGGTCTGCGACTGCAGCGAAGCCCACGCGCCGATCTGGCTGCCACGCGGGCGGCTGGCGAAGTAGGCGTCCGACTCTTCCGCCAGCAGCTTGCGCGCGACGCCTTCCACGCGCACCTGCACGCCCTCGCGCAGCTGCTTCCAGTGGAAGCACAGCGCCACCTGCGGATGCGCCTCCAGCTGGCCGCCCTTGTCGCTCTGGTAATTGGTGTAGAAGCGGAAACCGCGCTCGTCGGCGCCCTTGAGCAACACGATGCGCGAGGCGACCCGGCCGGAGCCGTCCACGGTGGCCAGGTTCATCGCGGTCGGCTCGCGGTCGCCACTGGCCCTGGCTTCCTCCAGCAGCCGCTGGAAGGTGTCTAGAATTTCGAATTTGAGCATGGTGTCTGAAACTTTCCTTTTGCATCGTGGCCGACACGCGCCATCATGGCGCGGATGAATCCGACCGATAATAGTGCAATGCCCCATCCTTCCAGTACCCGACCGGCCCGGATGGCGACGCCATCTTCCGCCACGAAACGTGAAGGGGGCAGCGACATGCCCACCGGCGCCAAGCTCCGCCGCCGCGGACTGCCGGTGGCGGAAATCCCTCCCGGAACCACGGTGTGCCGCGGATGACGTCCCACGCCGACCTGCAGAACGAGGCCCTCGCCGGCCACCTGCTCGACCAGTACGCCGGGCGCATCGCCCGCTCGCGCCGCCCGTACATCATTGGCCTGTCCGGCCTGCAGGGCAGCGGCAAGAGCACCCTGGCGCGGGTGATGAAAGCGCAGGCCGAGGCCCGCGGCTGGGCCACCGAGGTGCTCTCGCTGGACGACTTCTACTACGCCCGCAGCGAGCGCGAGGCGCTGGCGCGCGACGTGCACCCGCTGCTGCGCAGCCGCGGCGTACCGGGCACGCACGAGATCGAGTTGCTGATGTCGGTGCTGGCCGCCCTGCCGCACGCCTCGGACAAGCTGCCGGTATCGCACCCGCGCTTCGACAAGGGCCGCGACACCCGCTTCCCGCCGTCGCGCTGGCCGCGCACCACGCGGCCGCCGAAGCTGGTGATCGTGGAAGGCTGGGCGCTGGGCATCCGGCCGCAGCTGCAGGCCGCGCTGGCCCGGCCGGTCAACGAGCTGGAGCGCAGCGAAGACCCCGATGGCAGCTGGCGGCACTGGGTCAACAAGCAGCTGCGCGGCTACCAGCCGCTGTGGCGCAAGTTCGACGCGCTGATCGTGCTGCAGGCGCCGAGCTGGGAGATCGTGCGCCGCTGGCGCGGCGAGCAGGAACAGGAACTGCTGGCGCGGCACGCGCCGCTGGCGATGGACGCGAGCGCGATGGAGCGGTTTCTGGCGCACTTCGAGCGACTCAGCCGGCACGCCCTGGCCACCCTGCCGGCGCTGGCCGACACCTGCGTGGAGTACGACGACGACCGCCACGTCACCGGCCTCAGCCACGGCTGAGCCGGATACCGGCGAAGCGTGCGTTGCGTCGACTCCGCCGGTGCGGGGCGCTCAATCGACGATGAAGTTGACCTTCATGTTGACGCGCCACTCGGTGACCGTGCCGTCGTCCTTGGTCACCGCCTTGATCTCGTTGACCCAGGCGCTCTTGATGTTCTTCACCGACTCGGCGGCCTTCTTCAGGCCGTGCTGCACGGCGTCTTCCACGCCCTTGCTGGACGAGGCATTGATTTCGATGACCTTGGCTACCGACATGGCGTCAATCTCCGGTGGAATCGTGCAAGCGGCACGCGACGCTCCCCCGCCCCGAAGCCCGAGTCTGTTCGCCGCCATCGGCGGGGGCAAGCCGCAGTGCAAAATCACCTCACGTTGACGCTTCCACCTGCACCGCCGTGCCGTAGGCCAGCACCTCGGTGACGCCCTGGGCCACCTCGTTGGCGTCGTAGCGCATCGCCACCACGCCGTTCGCGCCCATCGCGGCGGCGTGCCGCAGCATCAGCTCGAACGCTTCCTCGCGCGCCTTCTCGCACAGCTCGGTGTAGATCGAGATGTTGCCGCCGACGATGGTCTGCAGCGCCGCGCCGAGATTGCCGACCACGCTGCGCGAACGCACGGTGATGCCGCGCACGATGCCCAGCGAACGCACGATGCGGCAGCCGGGAATCTCGTTGGCGGTGCTGACCTGGTGATGCGGAACGGTGTTGGCCATGGCGGTTCTCCTGCGGTGGATGGTTCAGCCCTCGAGCAGGGCCGCATAGCCTTCGCGCGCATCCGGCCATTGCGGCGCCCAGCCACTGGCGCGCAGCCGGGCGTTGCTCAGCCGCTTGCTGCCCACGCCGGTCGGCGCCGCGCCCTCGGCCGGCAGCGGCACGTCGATCAGCACGGCAAGGAAGTCATACAGTTCGTCGAGCGGCATCGGCGTGTCGTCCGCGCCGAGGTACAGCGGCTGCGGCGACTTCAGTCCCAGCAGGTGCACGATCGCCGCGGCGGCGTCGTCGACGTGGATCCGGTTGGCCCAATGCGGCACTTCGCGCGGCACCCGCAGCTGCCCCGCGCGCAGGCGCTCGATCAGCTGCAGCCGACCCGGCCCATACAAACCGGCCAGCCGCAGCACGGTCGAGCGCAGCGGCTGCTGCGCCAGCCATTGCTCGGCCTCGAGCAGCACCGCGCCGTTGAACCCCAGCGGGTCGGTCGGGCTGGCCTCGTCGACCCAGTCGCCATCGTGCTCGCCGTACACGGCACTGGAGGAGATAAACAACAGCTGCGCCAACGTGCGGGTATCGAGCGCGTCGAGCAACTGACACAGGCCATCGACGAAGACCGCGCGGTACGTCGCCTTGTCGCGCGTCGTCGGCGCCGGCAGATAGACCAGCCGGGTGATCCCGGCCGGCAGTCCATGCAGGCTGGCCGGATCGGCCAGGTCGCCGCGCAGCCAGTGGATGCCGTGCCCGCCGCGCGCCGGCGGCCGGCGCCGCAGCGCCCAGACCTCGTCGCCGCGCGCGCGCAGGCGTTGCGCCACGCGTTCGCCCAGATCGCCGCACCCGGCCAGCAGGACACGTTCGCTCACCACCATCCTCCCGTTGCGCTGCCCGGGCCGACCTGCCCTGTTAGCATCTGCCCATGAACCCGTCGTCCAACCTGTTCCTCATCGGTCCCACCGGTGCCGGCAAGACCTCGATCGGGCGACGGCTTGCCGCGCATTATGGCCTGAGCTTCGTCGATCTCGATCAGGAGATCGAGCGTCATTGCGGCGTGGACGTGAACAGGGTGTTCGAGATCGAGGGCGAGGCGGGTTTCCGCCAGCGCGAGAGTGCGTTGCTGGACGAATGCAGCCGTCGTGCCGGGGTGCTGCTGGCCACCGGCGCCGGCGTGGTGCTCACCGCCCCCAACCGGCAGCTTCTGCGCGAGCGCGGCTACGTGGTGTGGCTGCAGACCACGATCGAACAGCAACTGGAACGGCTGGAGCGCGACCACCGCCGCCCGCTGCTGGCGGTACCCGACCGCCGCGAGCGGCTGCAGGCAATGGCGCAGGTGCGCGAGCCGCTCTACCGCGAACTGGCCGATCTCGCGGTACCCGGCGAGCACGGCAGCGTCGCCGCCGCCGGCGAACGCTGCATCGCGCTGATCGACCACCATTGGCAGCGCCGCGGCGCGGCCCCCAGGCAGACGGCATGAACGACTCCACACCACAGACCATCACCGTCGCCCTCGGCCAGCGCAGCTATCCGGTGTGGATCGGCGCCGGCCTGCTCGGCGACCACGCGCGCTGGCGCGCGATGCTGCGCGGCCGGCACGCGCTGGTGGTCAGCAACACCACGGTGGCGCCGCTGTACCTGCCGCGCATCGAGGCGGGGCTGGACGGGCTGCGTTGGTCGTCGTTCCTGCTCGACGACGGCGAGATGCACAAGACGTTCGCCAACGTGGGCCGCGCGCTGGAAGCACTGGGCGCACTCGGCGCCACCCGCGACGCCTGCGTGATCGCGCTGGGCGGCGGCGTGGTCGGCGACCTGGCCGGCTTCAGCGCGGCGTGCTGGATGCGCGGCATCGACTTCATCCAGATGCCGACCACCTTGCTGGCGATGGTCGACTCCTCGGTCGGCGGCAAGACCGGCGTGAACCTGCCGGTCGGCAAGAACCTCGCCGGCGCGTTCCACCAGCCGCGCGCGGTGCTCGCCGACATCGACACCCTGGCCACCCTGCCCGAGCGCGAATACCGCGCCGGCCTGGCCGAGGTGGTGAAGGGTGCGGCGATCGGCGACGAGCCGTTCTTCGCCTGGCTGGAACGGCACGCCGCCGCACTCGCCGCGCGGGATCCCGCCACAGTAATGGAAGCGATCGCGCGCAAGGTCACCTACAAGGCCGGCGTGGTTGCGCGCGACGAAACCGAGCAAGGCGAACGCGCGCTGCTCAACTTCGGCCACACCTTCGGCCACGCCCTGGAAACCGCCGGCCACTACACCGCCCTGCTGCACGGCGAGGGCGTGGCGATCGGCATGCGGCTGGCCGCCCGGCTGTCCGAGCGCCTCGGCATGAGCGACGCGGCCGCCACCGCCCGCCTGCAGCGCCTGCTGGAAAGCCTCGGTCTGCCGGTGGCGATCCCACCCGGGGTGGATCCGCCGCAGTTGCTGGCACTGATGCGGCTGGACAAGAAGAACACCGCCGGCACCTTGCGGCTGATCCTGTGGCGTGGCATCGGCCGGGCCGAGATCGTCGGCGGCGTGCACGAGGCCGACGTGCTGGCCGTGCTGCAAGACGCGGGATGAATCGCCGGGTGTGACGCCATGGCCCGGGCGGGCCGCGGGTGTCTGCGCGCAAATCCTATAAACTGTGTCGTCCGGCCACGCGCCTGTTCGTGCTGCACCCTGGAACCCATGCGCCTCTACCTGCAAACCGTGCCCGGCAGTGCCGACGCACCCCGCTACGTCCAGATCACGCTGGAACAGGACCTGCTCGGCGGCTGGACGCTGTACCGCGAATCGGGCACCCAGGGCGGCCGCGCCACGATGAAGCGCGAACAGTTCCTGGAGCGCGACGAGGCCGTCGCCGCTTTCGAGAAAGCCCGCGACGCCCAGCTCAAGCGCGGCTTCCGCCTGATGTTTGCCCAGGGGCTGGAAGGCCCGTACGGACGCTGATTGAAATGAATGACGTGTTGAAAAACGACCGCTTCCTGCGCGCACTGCGCCGCGAACCCACCGACACCACGCCGATCTGGGTGATGCGCCAGGCCGGCCGCTACCTGCCCGAATACCGCGCCACCCGCGAACGCGCCGGCAGCTTCCTGGGCCTGGCGCAGCATCCCGAGTTCGCCTGCGAAGTGACCCTGCAGCCACTCGAGCGCTTCGAGCTGGATGCGGCGATCCTGTTCTCCGACATCCTCACCATCCCCGACGCGATGGGCCTGGGCCTGTCGTTCGCCCACGGCGAGGGCCCGCAGTTCGCGCGCCCGCTGCGCACGGCGGCCGACATCGACAAACTCGCCGTGCCCGACATGGACGGCGAGCTGCGCTACGTGATGGACGCGGTGCGGCTGATCCGCCGCGAGCTGCATGGCCGCGCGCCGCTGATCGGCTTCTCCGGCAGCCCGTGGACGCTGGCCTGCTACATGGTCGAAGGCCACGGTTCGCGCGACTTCGCCACGCTGAAGGCGATGTGCTGGAACGAGCCGAAGCTCGCCCACCAGTTGCTCGACACGCTGGCCCGCGCGGTCGCCGCCTACCTGATCGCGCAGGCCGAAGCCGGTGCGCAGGCGCTGATGATCTTCGACACCTGGGGCGGCCTGCTCGGCCCGGCACCGTTCCGCGAATTCTCGCTGCGCACCATGGCGCAGATCGTGGCCGCGCTGAAGGCCGACCCGACCGCACGCGAGCTGCCGGTGATCCTGTTCTCCAAGGGCGCCGGCATGCACCTGGCCGAGATGGCGGACTCGGGCTGCGCCGCGCTCGGCGTGGACTGGACCATCGACCTCGCCGACGCCCGCCGTGCGGTGGCCGGCAAGGTCGCCCTGCAAGGCAACCTCGACCCTGCCGTGATGCGCGCCAGTCCCGAAGTGATCCGCCGCGAGGCCCGTGCCGTGCTGGACAGCTACGGCAACCACCCCGGCCACGTGTTCAACCTCGGCCACGGCATCACGCCGGAAGTGGATCCCGAGCACCTGAAGGTGCTGGTCGATGAAGTGCATGCTTACGGGCGCGCGTTGCGCGGCGCCTGAGCGGAGGAGCGGCGCATGGCCTGGCTCGTCAGCAAGTACCTGATCACCGCCGCCGTGGTGGTGATCGTCTCGGAGGCGGCCAAGCGCAGCGATCGCCTCGGCGGCCTGATCGCCGCGCTGCCGCTGGTCACCGTGCTGGCCCTGATCTGGCTGCAGCTGGAACATCAATCGCCGGCGAAGATCGCCAACCACGCCTGGTACACGTTCTGGTACGTGGTGCCCACGTTGCCGATGTTCCTGGCCTTCCCGGCGCTGCTGCCGCGTCTCGGCTTCTGGCCTACCCTGCTCGCCTGCGTGCTGATCACCGTGGTCTGCTTTGGCCTGTTCGCCCTGCTGGTACGCCGCTTCGGCATCGAGTTGCTGCCCTGAGCGGCTGGGCGGGCTTTTGGCAGCCAGCCGCCCGCCCCGTACAATTGCCCTCTTTGCTTCTACCCTCACGCGCCGGCCACGGCGCGCCATTGCGAGTCCCCTGATGGACAAGAGTTTCGAACCCACCCGGATCGAGTCGACGTGGTACGCACGCTGGGAAGCCAGTGGCGCGTTCAGGCCGTCGGGCCAGGGCGAGCCCTACTGCATCCTGCTGCCGCCGCCGAATGTCACCGGCACGCTGCACATGGGGCATGCGTTCCAGCAGACGGTGATGGACATGCTGGTGCGCTACCACCGCATGCGCGGCTTCAACACGCTGTGGCAGGTCGGCACCGACCACGCCGGCATCGCCACGCAGAAGATCGTGGAGAACCAGCTCGCGGCCGAGGACAAGACCCGGCACGACCTTGGCCGCGAGGCGTTCGTCGAACGGGTGTGGCAGTGGAAGGAAGCGTCCGGCTCCACCATCACCAACCAGATGCGCCGCATCGGCGCCGCCGCGGACTGGTCGCGCGAACGCTTCACCATGGACGAGGGCCTGTCGGCCGCGGTGCGCAAGGTGTTCATCGACTGGTATCGCGCGGGACTGATCTATCGCGGCAACCGGCTGGTGAACTGGGATCCGGTGCTGGGCACCGCCGTGTCGGATCTGGAAGTGAACAACGTCGAGCGCGACGGCCACCTGTGGTCGATCCGCTACATGACCACCGATGGCGCCGAGAGCGTGGTGGTCGCCACCACCCGTCCCGAGACCATGCTGGGCGACGTCGCCGTGGCCGTGCACCCGGAGGATGAGCGCTACGCGCACCTGGTCGGCAAGACGCTGAAGCTGCCGCTGACCGATCGCGAGATTCCGGTGATCGCCGACGATTACGTCGACAAGGACTTCGGTACCGGCTGCGTGAAGATCACCCCGGCGCACGACTTCAACGACTACGCGATCGGCCAGCGCCACCAGCTGCCGCCGATCACCATCTTCACGCTGGATGCGAAGGTCAACGACAACGCGCCGCCGAAATACCGCGGCCTCGACCGCTACGACGCGCGCAAGGCCGTGCTGGCCGATCTCGAAGCGCTCGGCCTGCTGGTGGAAGCGAAGCCACACAAGCTGCAGGTGCCGGTGAGCCAGCGCTCCGACGCGGTGATCGAGCCGATGTTGACCGACCAGTGGTTCGTCGATCTGACTTCGGACGTGCAGAAGGATGGACGTCCCGGCGGCCGCAAGGCGATCACCCAGCCTGCGCTGGACGCCGTGCGCAACGGCGACATCAAGTTCGTGCCGGAGAACTGGGCGACCACCTACACGCAATGGCTGGACAACATCCAGGACTGGTGCATCAGCCGCCAGCTGTGGTGGGGCCACCGCATCCCGGCGTGGTACGACGAGGCGGGCAACATCTTCGTCGGCGAGGACGAGGCGGATGCGCGCGCCAGCGCCGGCACCGCGCCGGTCGGTGCGCTGCGCCAGGACGACGACGTGCTGGACACCTGGTTCAGCTCCGCGCTGTGGCCGTTCTCCACGCTGGGCTGGCCGGCGAACGGCCCGGTCAAGAACGAGCGCGGCGAGATCGTCGCGAACTGGGAGCAGGACCAGATCTTCCTGCCCAGTGCCGTGCTGGTCACCGGCTTCGACATCATCTTCTTCTGGGTCGCGCGGATGGTGATGGCGACCAAGTATTTCACCGGCCGCATCCCGTTCCGCGAGGTCTACATCAACGCCATCGTGCGCGACGCGGAAGGCCAGAAGATGTCCAAGTCCAAGGGCAACACGCTGGACCCGCTGGACCTGATCGACGGCATCGCGCTGGAACCGCTGGTGGAGAAATCCACCCGGTCGCTGCTGATCCCGCAGGTGCGCGCCAAAGTGGAAAAGCGCATCCGCAAGGACTACCCCGACGGCATCCCCGCGATCGGCACGGACGCGCTGCGCTTCACCTTCGCCGCGCTGGCCAGCTACAGCCGCACCATCAACTTCGACATCAAGCGCGCCGAGGGCTACAAGGCGTTCTGCAACAAGTTGTGGAACGCGGCGCGGTTCGTGCTGATGAACCTGCCGGAAGGCGCGGTCGCCGCGCCGGCCGGTGCGCCGGTGACCGAAGCCGAACGGTGGATCCTCACCCGCCTCAAGCAGACGCTGGGCGAGATCGAGCAGCACTTCGTCAGCTACCGCTTCGACCTGCTGGCGCAGGCACTGTACGAATTCGTCTGGAACGAGTACTGCGACTGGTTCCTGGAGCTGTCGAAGCCGGCCTTGAACGGCGACGACGCCGCCGCGGCCGCTTCGACCCGGCACACCTTGCTGGTGGTGCTGGAAAGCGTGCTGCGCGCGCTGCATCCGGTGATCCCGTTCATCACCGAGGAAGTGTGGGCGTCGGTGGCGCCGATGCTCGGCCTCGGCGAAGGCAGCCTGATGCAGCGACCGTGGCCGCGTGCCGAAGACATCGTTGCCGACGACGCGGCCACAGCCGAAATCGAGTGGTTCAAGAACGTGCTTTCGGGCGTCCGCAAGATCCGTTCCGAAATGAACATCTCGCCCGGCAAGACGATCCCGCTGCTGCTTGCCGGCGGCGACGCCGGCGACCGTGCCCGCGTGGCGAAGTTCGCTGCCCAGATCGCCTTCCTTGCCCGCACCGAAGCGCCGTGGTGGATCGAAGCCGGGGCTGCGGAACCCGCCGCGGCCGCCGCCGTGGTCGGCACGCTGCGCGTGCTGATCCCGCTCGCCGGACTGATCGACCTCGGCGCCGAAAAGACGCGGCTGGCCAAGGAAATCGCCCGCATCGAAGTCGAGATCAGGAAGTGCGAAGGCAAGCTCGGCAATGCCAGCTTCGTCGCCAACGCACCGGCCGAGGTGGTCGCGCAGGAGCGCCAGCGCGTCGCTGACTGGAACAGCACACTGGGCGCGCTACGCGAGCAGGCGCAGAAGCTGGGTTGAGCAGGCGGCGGGCTCGTTGCTGCCGCCCGGTGACGCGCGGGCGGCTGCAACGGATTGCTTCCCGCCGCCCGCCCGGACCTCAGGTGTCGTGGCCGACCTGCCCGGGCGAGAAGTCGCGCGTCTTGCGCACCGCCAGCTGGTTGCTGATGCCCAGCAATTCGTAATAGCCGTCCAGCGTGGACAGCAGCCCGTCCACACCGAGCTTGGGCGTTTCGGTCTTCACGCTTTCGATCTGCTTCTTCAGTCCCTCGGTCCGCCACTGGCGACCCGACCAGCGCAGCCACTTGCGCGCCAACCAGCCTGGACGCGGTGGCGGCCCCAGCTTCGGCGGCACCCATAGGTAGTCGTCGAAGATCATCACGCCACCGACCTTGAGCAGGGGCCACGCCATGACGCCGTCAGCCAGTGCACCAAAGGCGGAATGCCACCCGTCGATGTAGGCGATGTCGTAGGGGCCTTCGACGCGCCGCAATGAGTCGAAGCTCGATCCCGGGAACTCCCGGATCCGTTCGCGCCAGGCCGCCGTGTTGGCACGAAAGCGGGCGTGGTAGTCGCCATAGACCGGATCGACCTGGAAGAAATCCAGGCAGTCGATCGAACTGTCCGTGGCGGTCAGAATGTTCTCGCACAGCCAGAGGGTCGAACGCCCCTCGAAGCTGCCGATCTCCAGGGCGCGCAGGCCGGATTTGCCGCGCAAGGAAGCGAGCCACTGCTCCCAATGCGGGATGTTGTGGTGGAACCAGTCGGTCGAAAACTGCTCTTGCATGGACGGCACCCGGTGCGGAACGCGGGCTGCATGCTAACACCCGCCGCCATCCCGCCCGCATGGCAAGCCGGGTTGCAGCGCCCCGCCGGACGCCCACGCTAGGGGAGCTGCGGCTCCAGCACCATCACGATCGCATCTTCGCGCCCGTGGCGCGCGGGGTAGTAGCGCGGCCGGCGGCCGATCTCGCGGAAGCCCACCGACTCGTACAGCGCCTTCGCCAGCGGGTTCGACGGGCGCACCTCGAGGAATACCCGCCCGGCGCCGTTCCAGCGCGCGATGTCCAGCAGCCGGCCCAGCAGGTGGCGGCCCAGGCCACGGCCACGCCAGTCCGGTCCGATGCACAGGTTCAGCACGTGCGCCTCGCCGGCGCCCGTCGACAGGATGCCGTAGCCGGCGATCGCCTCGTCCACGCACAACACCCAGCACGGATGACCGGCCTTCAGGCAGTCGCTGAAGATGCCCGCCGACCACGGAAACTCGTAGGAGGCATTTTCCAGTGCACTGACCGTGTCCAGGTCCTCGGTCCGCATGCCGCGCACCTGGATCACCGGCTTGATCACCGCGACCATGACGCTCAGCCGCTCGCAGCGGCCAGTGCACGGCGCACGCTGCGCAGCGCGTTCCACAGCCGCCGTTTGGCGCCGGCACTGGCAAGCAGCAGCGCCGGCTCGTCGGCCAGCACGATCTGCGCCTGGTGCATCACCGCCGCCGGCAATGCACGGCCCAGCGCATGCGCCTGGGCTTCACCCAGCACCAGGTAGGCGCGGGCCTCGGGCACGCCGGCAGCCAGCTGGCCGCCGCTCACCGTGACCCGCGCGGCACGCGCCAGCGCGGCGCCGCATGCACTCAACGCGCGACCGAGCAAGTCGAGTTCGCGCGCGCTGCAGCCCTGCGGCAACACCACCACACAGCGCGTGCCCGCCACCGCGTCCAGGGCCGCGGAAGCGACGGATTCCGGCGCGGCCGCAGCGATCGCCGCCGGCGTCGTCCGACGCTGCCACGGCGTCACGCCCAGCGCGCGCAGCACGCGGGCGCGATGACCGGCATCGGCGTGCTGGCATGCCGCCGCGTTCATGCCGCGCTGCGCCGCACCCGGCGCCGATGCGTGGCCAGGCTCCAGATGGTCCATACCGGGCCGGACAACAGATAGAGCGTGAAGCCGGCGAACAGTACGCGCGGCGTGTCCAGGATCAGCAAGGCCAGCAGCAGCACCGCGACCACCATCCACACGAACGGCACCCGCTGGCGATCGCCCATCGGCAGCGACTTGAAGCTGAAATAGCGGAAGCGGCTGACCATCAGCAGGCCGACCACGATCGCGATCACCGGCGTGATGAAGCAGAAATCGCTGCCGGCCAGGCCGAACTTGTCCACGCTCCACACGAACGACATGCACACCGCCGCCGCCGCCGGGCTGGCCAACCCCTGGAAGTAACGCTTGTCGGCCACGCCGACCTGGGTATTGAAGCGCGCCAGCCGCAACGCGGCGCAGGCGGCGTAGATGAACGCGGCGGCCCAGCCCAGCTTGCCCCACAGCGGGCCGAAATCGCGCAGCGTGGACAGCGACCACGTATACATCACCAGCGCCGGCGCCAGGCCGAAGCTGACCAGGTCCGACAGCGAGTCGTACTGCACGCCGAATTCGGTCTGGGTGCCGGTCATGCGCGCCACGCGGCCGTCCATGCCGTCCAGCAGCGCGGCAATGAATACCGCGACCGCCGCCTCGGTGTAACGGCCGCCGATGCTGGCGATGATCGCGTAGAAACCCGCAAACATCGCCCCCGTGGTGAACAGGTTCGGCAGCAGGTAAATACCCCGGTGACGAGGCGGGCGTACGGGCGGTGGCTCGCTCATGAATCAAGACCGTGACGGGATGCGCGCAGTGTAAACCATCGGCTGCTTGAGTCCGGCACGCCGGAGTGATAACAAGGTGAACCGTCATATCCCCGCGAAATGGAGAACACCATGCATCGTTCGCTGATTGCCGTGGCGCTGCTGCTGCTTGCCCCGCTGGCCGCCGCCCAGGTCTACAAGTGGACGGATGCCAGCGGCACCGTGCACTACGCCGAAGCGCCACCGGCACAGGGCACGAAGTATCAGAAGGTGACCACCACCGGCACGGTGGACCCACTGGCCGCGCCGGCCACTGCCAGAACGGCGCCCGGCAGCGAGACCCCGGCCGAACCGGCCAGGCCGGTGACCAACACGCCGGAAAACCGCGACAAGATGTGCGCGGCGCTGAAAACCAATCTCGCCGCGTTGCAGGGCGGCGGTCCGGTGGTGATGCAGCAAAACGGCAAGACCGTCGCGCTCGACGACGCCCAGCGCAAGCAGCAGATCGCCTCGGCGCAGGCGAACTACGACCAGTTCTGCCAGCAGGCCCGGTAAGCCGCGGCGACACCGCCGAGCCTGCGCCAGGCGGTGCCGGCTCGGCCTGCGACAGCACCGGCAGGCCGCTACAATGGACGTCTTCATCACGCCGGAACCAGCCGCATGCGCCTCAGCCAATTCCACCTGGCCACCGTCAAGGAAGTCCCTGCCGACGCCGAAATCGCCAGTCACCGGCTGATGTTGCGCGCCGGCATGATCCGCAAGCTGGCCTCCGGCCTGTACACCTGGAGCCCGCTGGGCCTGCGCGTGCTGCGCAAGGTGGAAACCATCGTGCGCGAGGAAATGGACCGCGCCGGCGCGATCGAAATGCTGATGCCGTCGGTGCAGCCGAGGGAATTGTGGGAAGAAACCGGCCGCTGGGAGAAATTCGGCGGCCAGTTGCTGAAAATCAAGGACCGCAAGGGCCAGGAATTCTGCTACGGCCCGACCCACGAGGAAGTGGTTACCGACTTTGCCCGCAACGAGCTGAAAAGCTACAAGCAACTGCCGGTCAACTTCTACCAGATCCAGACCAAGTTCCGCGATGAGATCCGCCCCCGTTTCGGCGTGATGCGCGCGCGCGAATTCCTGATGAAGGACGCTTATTCGTTCCACCTGACTCAGGATTCGCTGGCCGAAACCTACGCGGCGATGTACCAGGCTTATGTGCGCATTTTCACCCGTCTGGGATTGACCTTCCGCGCGGTGCAGGCCGATACCGGTGCGATCGGCGGCAATGCCAGCCACGAATTCCAGGTGCTGGCCGATTCCGGCGAGGATGCGATCGCGTTTTCCGACGGCTCCGATTACGCCGCGAATCTGGAAAAGGCCGAGGCACTGGTGCCGACCGTGGAACGCCCCGTCCCGGCCGCCGCCCTGCAGCGGGTCGACACGCCCACCCAGAAGACCATCGAGGACATCGCCGGCTTCCTCCAGGTCAGCCCGCGGCAATGCGTGAAAACCCTGCTGGTACGTGGCCGCGACGGCCTGGTCGCGTTGTGCCTGCGCGGCGACCACGAGATCAACGAGGTCAAGGCCGGCAAGCTGGCCGAGCTGCCGGGCGAGTCGGTGCTCGCCAGCGAGGATGAAATCCTCGCCGCCACCGGCACGCGGCCCGGCTTCATCGGCCCGGTCGGCCTGCCGGCATCGATCCCGGTGATCGTCGATCGTGACGCGGCCGTGCTCGCCGACTTCGTCTGCGGCGGCAACGTCGACCGTACGCACTGCACCGGCGCGAACTGGGAGCGCGACGCGCGCATCACCCGCGTCGCCGACCTGCGCAACGTGGTCGAAGGCGACCTGTCGCCCGACGGCAGCGGCGTGCTGCACATCGCCCGTGGCATCGAGGTCGGCCACGTGTTCCAGCTGGGTACGAAGTACGCCGAGGCGCTCGGCGCCACCGTGGTGGACGAAACCGGCAAGCCGCAGGTGATGACCATGGGCTGCTACGGCATCGGCGTCAGTCGCATCGTCGCCGCCGCGATCGAGCAGCGTCACGACGAGGCCGGCATCCTCTGGCCGGAAGCCATGGCGCCGTGGCGCGTGGCGGTATGCGTGATCAATCCGAAAAACGCGCCCGCCGTCAGCGCGGCCGCCGAAGCGCTGTACCAGGCGCTGCGCCAGCGCGGCATCGAAGCCTTGCTGGACGACCGCGGCGTGCGCGCCGGCAGCATGTTCGCCGACATGGAGCTGATCGGCATCCCGCACCGCGTGGTGGTCAGCGAGCGCGGGCTCGCCGCGGGCACACTGGAATACCGCGCCCGCGGCAACAGCGAAAGCCGCTCCCTGACCGAGGACGAGTTGCTTGCCCTGCTCGGCTGAAACCGCCTCCCGGCATTAACTGCAACGGCCGCCCCAGTGCGGCCGTTGCTTTGCCAGGCCGATGCCTGAATCAGGCGAACCGGCTAATTCAAAACCCGCCACGCCATTAACTGGCGATAATGTGAATACGCATTTCACGTGACGCCGTTCGCTTTACAAATATTCCGCAAATAAGCGAGAATCGCCACTGCAGCCGATTCCACCTGCCGGGCACCGCTATCGATAATAGCCCGACCAGCACCCTGTTTTTTATTGCCGACACTTACCGGGAGTCCGTCATGGCCGTCGATATCAAGAACCTCAATCACAGCCAGCTCAACGACCTGATCAGCAAGGCCCAGTTGCGCCAGAATGAACTGCGCAAGGAAAAGGTCGTCAAGCTGCGCGAGAAAGTGCATGCACTGATCAAGGCCGAGGGTTACGCCTTCGAAGACATCTTCGGCAGCACGCGCGGCAAGGCCAAGCGCAGCACCGGAACGGTTCCGCCGAAATATCGCAACCCGGCCAACCCCGCGCAGACCTGGTCCGGCCGCGGCAAGCGCCCGCACTGGTTCAACGATGCGCTGAAGGCCGGCAAGAAGGAAAAGGATCTGGCGATCTGATTGCCCGTCGTCCGCACAAGAAAACGCCGGCCTTGCGCCGGCGTTTTTTGTGCGGGCTCCCGCGGCATGGCCGGCCGTTTTTGCAGGAGCGCAGCCTGTGCGCGATGCTTTTCGTTGACGTGGCAAAAGGCATCGCGCACGACCGAAGGAAGGCCCTCGTGGACAGGGTGCGCTCCTACAGCGACCGGCGCGGCGAAACCAGCAGGTCGCCGAACATCAGCCCCGCCACCAGCGAGACCAGCAGGGTCACCAGCAGCACACCGGTGTCCAGGCTCAGCGTGGCATCGCGCTCGAGCAGGAACGACACGCTGCGAAAGCCCACGCTGCCCGGCACCAGCAGCAGGATGCCCGGCTCGCGGATGACCGCGCCCGGGCGATGCGCGAAGCGCGCGTAGACGTTCGCCAGCGCGCCCAGCAGCAAGCCGCCCAGGAACACGCCCACCGGCGCGCCCGGCAGCGAGCCGGAGATCGCCCCACCCCAGCGCGTGGCCAGGTAGCCCACCACCACTGCCACGATCACCACCGGCCAGTCGCGTCGGGCCGCGCGGAACAGGATGGCGAACGCGATCGCCGCGACCAGCAGGGCCGGGTAATCGGTCCAGGTCGGCAACGCCGGCAGCGCGAAATCGCGCGCCGTGATGCCCACCGCGGCGCACAACTGGGTCGCCGCGATGGTGCCGAAGGTGAGCTTGAGCAGGGTCGACATGGCGCCGCCCATGCGCGCCATGCCGGACACCAGGTGCCCGCTGGAAATCTCGCGCACGGCATTGGTCAGCGACATGCCCGGCACCAGGATGATCAGGCTGGCCAGCACCACCGACTTGATCGCCAGCGGCACCACGAACGCGCTCACCACGATCGCCACCGTGGTCGCCACCAGCGCGCAGATCGCGTCGCTGGCCACCGCCAGCCGCGGCCGGCTGGCCGCGAGCAGGGTGATGCAGCCGATGACCGCACCGATCACGCCGGCCACCACCAGGTCCACCCAGGAACTGTGCAGGAACAGCGCCGCGATGCTGGCCGCGGACAGGCCGTAGCTGGCGATCGAGCCGATCTTCTCGCGCCGCGTGTCGGGCCGGCCCAGTTTGCGCAGCCGGCGGAAACCCTCGCGCAGGCCCAGCTCGCCGGCGATCGCGCGGTCGGCGATGTCGTCGGCCTGACACAGCCGCTCCAGGTTCACCTCGCCCGGCGCCAGCCGCATCACCTGGGTGGTCTGCGCCACGCCTTCCTCGCCCTGGGCCAGGTCGGCGAACGAGATGATGATCGCGGTGGGGCTGGACCAGACGTCGGCGGACAGCCCCAGCCGCTGCGCCGCGCCGGCAATGGCCATTTCCAGCCGCGGCGCCGAGGTGCCGTACTGGTGCAACCGCCGCGCCAGTTCCAGCACGAACGCGATGCGCGTGGCCGGCGCGGTGGTGGCGAACTGCTGCGGACTGATGGCGTCGCCCGCGCTCATGCCGCGGCGCGCACCTGCAGCGTGGTGCCTTCCACCGCGACGACCTCCACCGTGGTGCCCAGCGGCAGGTCCGGCCCGCTGACCAGCCACTGGCCGTCACCCACGCGGGCCTTGCCGCGGCCGTTGACGATCGGCTCGACCAGCTCGTAGCGCTGCCCGATCAACTGCTCGGCGCGACGGTTCAGCCGTTCGCCACCGGGCGCGCGGCGTTCCAGCCGCGGCCGCAGCCAGCGCGCGTAACCGACGCACGCGGCAAACGCGAGCAGGCCGAACAGAATCGCCTGCGCCAGCAGGCCCAGCGTCGGATCGACCCACAGCACCACACCCATCGCGGCGGCCGCCAGGCCGATCCACAGCAGGAAATAGCCGGGCAGCAGCAACTCGCCGGCGATCAGCAGCAACGCCAGGATCCACCACAGGTAATGCGTCGAAAGCTCCCACATCGCCGTGTCCTCAGCGCAGCGGCGGCTGGATCGCCGCCGGCTTCTGCTGCTGGCCGAGCGATTCCCTGGCCAGCTCGGCGATGCCGGCCAGCGAGCCGAGGATGCCGGTGGCCTCGATCGGCAGCAGCAGCATCTTCTGGTTCGGCGAGGCGGCCATCGCCTTCAGCGCCTCGACGTAGTTGTTGGCAACGAAGTAGTTCAAGGCGTTGACGTTGCCGTTGGCGATCGCGTCGGACACCATCGTGGTCGCCTTCGCCTCGGCCTCGGCCGAACGCTCGCGCGCCTCGGCCGTGCGGAACGCGGCCTCCTTCTCGCCTTCGGCGGCCAGGATCACCGACTGCTTCTCGCCCTCGGCCTTGAGGATCGCCGCCTGGCGGAAGCCTTCGGCGTCGAGGATGTTCGCGCGCTTCTCGCGCTCGGCCTTCATCTGCCGCGCCATCGCGTCGATCAGGTCGCGCGGCGGCGCGATGTCCTTGATCTCGATGCGGTTGACCTTGACGCCCCATGGATGGGTCGCCTCGTCGACCACCTTGAGCAGCTTGGCGTTGATCGCGTCGCGCTGGCTCAGGCTTTCGTCCAGATCCATCGAGCCGAGCACCGTGCGGATGTTGGTCATCACCAGCGCCAGCGAGGCCTGCTCCAGGTTGGACACCTCATACGCCGCCTTGGACGCGTCCAGCACCTGGTAGAACACCACGCCGTCCACGCGCACCACCGCGTTGTCCTTGGTGATCACATCCTGGCTGGGCACGTCCAGCACCTGTTCCATCATGTTGATCTTGCGCCCGACCGCTTGGTAGATCGGGATCAGGAAATGCAGCCCCGGACTCAGCGTGCGGGTGTACTTGCCGAACGTTTCCACCGTCCATTCGTAGCCTTGCGGCACGATGCGCACCAGCTTGGCCACGCCGATGACGACGACGGCCACGATGACCAACGCGAGAAGCTGTCCCATTGCCCACCCCTTGTCCTGAAGAAGACTTGAGTATAGGCGAGGCCGTGCCGCTTCGAGCGCCAGGAAATGCTTGAACAAGCCTTTGCTCGTCATTCCAGCGAAAGCTGGAATCCAGTGTCTTCACGGAGTTGCTGAGGCGCTGGTTCCCAGCTTTCGCTAGGATGACGGCTTGTTCAGACCTTCCCTAGCGCGCCGCCGTCTGCGGCAGGCGCAGGCTCACCCGCAGGCCGCCGCCTTCGCGGTTGGCCAGCAGCACGCGGCCGCCGTGCGCCTCGGTGATCTCGCGCGCCAATGCCAGCCCCAGCCCGGTGCCGGAGCGCTTGGTCGAATAGAACGGCAGCAGTGCCTGGGCCAGCACCGTCTCGCTCATGCCGGGGCCGCGGTCGGCCACCTCGATGCGCAGTTCGCTGCCGACTTCCAGGATCGACAGCGTAACCTCGTCGTCCGGGCCGCCCGACTCGTGCGCGTTCTTGATCAGGTTGATCAGCACCTGCTCGATCTGCACCGCATCGAAATGCCCCGGTCGATCCGGCATCGGCGTCGCCAGGCGGTACTGGCAATGCAGCGCCAGCCCGTCCAGGAACGGCTGCCATGCGACGTCCACCGGTTGCGGCGTGGGCAGCTTGGCGAAACTGGCATAGCCGGCGATGAAGCGGTGCAGGTGCAGCGCGCGCTCGCCGATGGTGGCGAACACGCCGGGCAGCCGATCGAGCTGGCCGCGGCGGGCCAGTTCCGCGCCGGAGTGCGCCAGCGAGGTGATCGGCGCCAGCGAGTTGTTGAGCTCGTGGCTGATCACCCGGATCACCCGCTTCCAGGTCGCCACCTCCTGCCGCGACAGCTCGCGCGTCATGCGCCGGAACAGGTGCAGCCGGTGTGGCCGGCCCTGCAGGCGGAACGCGCGCTGCGACAGATGGAAGGTTTCCTCGCTGCCGTCCATCTCCACGCTGAGCAGGGCATCCTCGCCGCTCTCCACCGCCTTGCGCAGCGCCTCGGGCGCCTCGGCCAGCAGCTCGGCAAAATCCAGCCCGACCAGGCTGCGGCCCTCGTTGAACAGGTGCCGTGAAGCGATGTTGGCATAAGCCACCTTGCCGATCGCATCGGTCAGCACCAGCGCCACCGGAGTGTTCTGCACCACCGTGTCCAGCAGCAGCTCGCGCTGCACCAGATGCTGGCGTTGCTCGCGCAAGGTATGCCCCAGCGCGTTGTGCATGCGGATCAGCTCGCCCAGCTCGTCGCGCCGGTTCACGGCGATCGAGAAGCTGAAATCGCCGTCGCGGTAGCTGGCCACCGCGCCTTCCAGCGCGCGCAGCAGCCGGCTCACCGGCGCCATCACCCGGCCGGCCAGCCAGAACGACAGCGGCAGCAGGACCACCACGCTGGCCAGCAGGCCGCCGTAGATGCCCAGCTGCATCGGCGCGCGGATCGACAGCGCCAGGTCCTTGCGCAGCCACAGCAGCAACTGCGGCAGCGGCCACTGGGTGACGCCGGCATAGACCAGCGCGCCGGCCAGGCCGGCCACCGCCAGCAAAAAGGTCAGGCGCCCCTGCAGCGAATTCAGGCGACGCCACATCGGCTGTTCTCCCCGGCGGGAAAAAGCCGGCTCAGTGGCACCTGGCGTCCAGCGGGGTCATCGCGCAATCGAGCGGCGGGCGCCCGCCGACCCAGCCGCGCTCGGTGCCGAGCACGGCAGCCCGGTCCATCGGACGCGGCGGCGGCTTGTTCACCAAGTCGCGCTCGCGGCCATCGCTGAAGCGGAACGGGCTGCTCCCCGCGTTCGCCAACACGGTCGGCGAACCGAGCCGGTACTCGACCGCAGCGGCGGCGGGAGGCCGCCATGCCCACGCCTCGCGGGCGTCCGACGGTGCCTGCGCCAGCGCCGGCCCGGCTGTCAGCCAGGCGGCAACAAGCATGATCCGGCGATATCGCATGGCACCTCCCCTGCTGGATGCATGCACTCATCTTTCTACGCCTTCGGGGTCGGGGACAAGCATCGCCGTCACAGTTCGCTCACGCCGTGGTGACCAGGCCGTAGCGCTCCATCCGCCGGTACAGCGCCTGGCGCGACAGGCCCAGGCTTTGCGCGGCGCGGCTGACCACGCCGTCAGCCTTGTGCAACGCGCTCTCCACCGCCTCGCGGCTGGGCTCGTCCAGGTTGCGCGCCGCCGGCGCGGCCGCCGCGTGCTGCGGCAGGTTCAGCAGCTCGGGGGTGATCGGCTGGCCGCCGGCCAGCAGCGCGGCGCGTTCGATCGCATTCTTCAGCTCGCGCACGTTGCCCGGCCACGGGTAGGCCAGCAGCGCCTCGCGCGCGGCGTCGCCGAGTTCGGCGCGGCCGTCCAGGAAGAACTCGGCCAGCGGCAGGATGTCGTCGTTGCGCTCGGCCAGCGGCGGCAGGTTCACCTCGATCACGTTGAGCCGGTAGTACAAATCCTCGCGGAACGTGCCGACCTGGATCATCGCCTTGAGGTCGGCATTCGTTGCCGACAGCACGCGCACCTTGGCATGGCGCGTGCGACCGGAGCCGAGCCGCTCGAACTGGCCGGTCTCGAGCACGCGCAACAGCTTCATCTGGCCGGGCAGCGGCAGGTTGCCGATCTCGTCCAGGAACAGCGTGCCGCCGTCGGCCAGCTCGAAGCGGCCCTCGCGCGCCTTGTTCGCGCCGGTGTACGCGCCGGCCTCGGCGCCGAACAGCTCGGCCTCGATCAACTCGCCCGGCAGCGCGCCGCAGTTCACCGCCACGAACGGGCCGCGCTTCACCGCCGAGTTCGCGTGCACGATCGCCGCGATGCGCTCCTTGCCGGTGCCGTTCGGGCCGGTGATCAGCACGGGCACGTCGGAGCGGGCGATCTGGCAGGCCAGGTCCAGCGTGCGCGCCATCGCCTCGGAGGCGAACACCAGGCCGTCCAGTTCGTACTTGCGCTGCAGCTGCTCGCGCCGCTGGCGCCGCTCGCGCCGGCTGCGGCTCACCTCGCGGGTGGATTCGGACAGCTCCAGCAGGTTCTCCACCGTGGCCAGCAGCTTGTTGTCGTCCCACGGCTTGGCCAGGTAGTCGGCGGCGCCGGCCTTGACCAGCTCCACCGCGGTTTCCAGGTGCGTCCATGCGGTCAGCAGGATCACCGGCAGGTCCGGATGGCGCTCGCGGATCGCCCGGAACAGCGCCACGCCCTCCTCGCCCGAGGTGGTGTCGGCAGTGAAGTTCATGTCCTGGATCACCACGTCCACCGCCTCGCGCTGCAGCAGCGCCAGCCCTGCGTCGGGGGTCAGCGCGACCAGCGCACGGATCTCGTGCAGCGACAGCGCCAGCGACAGCGCCTCGCCCACGGCCGGGTTGTCGTCGATGATCAGGACAGTACGGGTCATCTTCTTTCTGCACATGCGGTCATGGATGCCGCTCCCTGCCGGAAGGTTGCCATGACTAACGGGCCATGGCGAGCGCTTATCCTGCCGCCACCGGCGCCGGGCGTGCCGGCGCCTTGCCGGCCTTCACCGCCGCGATCCAGGCATCCGTGCGTGCCTCCAGCACGTCCAGCGGCAGCGCGCCGCCGCCGAGGATCTCGTCATGGAACGCGCGGATGTCGAAGCGGTCGCCCAGTTCCTGCCTCGCCCGCTCGCGCAGCGCGAGGATCTTCAACTGGCCCATCTTGTAGGCCAGCGCCTGGCCCGGCCAGGTGACGTAGCGGTCGGTCTCGGCCTGGATGCTGGGCTCGTCCTCGCTGGAATGGGCGCGGAAGAAATCCACCATCTGCTGGCGCGTCCAGTGCTTGTAGTGCACGCCGGTGTCGAGCACGAGGCGATCGGCGCGCAGCAGCTCGTCGGCAAGGCGGCCGTAGTCGGACAGCGGATCCTTGTAGAAGCCGATGTCCTTGCCCAGGCGTTCGGCGTACAGCGCCCAGCCCTCGATATAGGCGGTGTAGCCGGCCTGCTGGCGGAACGGCGGCAGCGCCGGCAGCGTCTGCGCGATCGAGATCTGCATGTGATGGCCGGGGATCGCCTCGTGATAGGCGGTCGACTCGATCGACAAGGTGGTGCGGTTCGCATAGTCGCCGGTGTTGACGTAGACCTGCCCCGGCCGCGAACCGTCCGGCGTGCCCTGGTGGTATTCGGCGCCGGGCGCCTCCTTTTCCCGATAGGCCTCCACCGGGAGCACCTCGACCCGGGTCTTCGGCAGCAGGCCGAACAGCTTCGGCAGCTGCGGCTGCATCTGCGCGATGAAACCGCGATAACGGTTCAGGATGTCCTCGCGCGAAGTCGGATGCACGTTCGGATCCTTCCTCAGCGCCGCGCGGAAACTGGCCAGGTCCGGGTAGCCCTGGGCCTTCGCGATCGCGGTCATTTCCGCCTCGATGCGCTTGACCTCGGCCAGGCCCAGCTCGTGGATGTGCTGCGGGCTTTCCCGCGTGGTGGTCATCTGCTCCACCTGGTAGCGGTAGATCGCCTCGCCGTTCGGCAGCTGCCACACGCCGGGCTGGCTGCGCCCGTGCGGCGCGTAGTCCTTCGCCACGAACTGACCGAGCTTGCGGTAGGCCGGGCGTACCTCGTGGTCGATCGCGGCCACGATCGCCTCGCGCAGGCGCTGCCGGTCGGCCGGCGCCACGCTGGCCGGAAAATGCTTGAGCGGCTGGCCGAACGCGCTGTCCACGCCGGCCGGTTTGGCGATGCTGTCGATCTGCGTGACCACTTTCTCCAGCAGGTAGCGCGGCGGCATCATGCCGTCGCGCAGGCCCTGCCGCGCGACCGCGGTGACCTGGTCGAGCAGCTTCGGGATCGCATGCAGGCGCGCCAGGTAGTCCTCGTATTCCCTGGTGCTGTTGAACGGGATCGAGCTGACGAAGCCGGCCAGCTGCAGGTGCGCGCCGCTCATCTGCTCCAGCGGCATCTCGTTGAGTTTCAGATCGTAGGCGCGCAGGCCATCCTTCAGCTGGCGCACCATCAGTTGCTGGTTGAGCTTGTCGCTGTCGGGGAAGCCGCGGGTGTCGATCGCCTCGAAACGCCGCAGGAAGTCCTGGTTGACCTTGTATTCGGCCCTCGCGTGTTCGAGCGAGGCATCGCTCCAGCGGTCGTTGTAGCGCAGGTCGCCGAGGATGGTGGCGAACTCTGGCGCATTGCGCAGGGTGTGCTGCCACTGCTCGGCCAGCAGCGCGTTCAGCGCCTTCACCCGCGCGGCCACGTCGGCCGTCGCCACTTGCGCCGCCGGAGCTGCCGGGGCCGGCGAAGCGATGGCGGCCGGGCCGAGCAGGCTCGTGCAGATCAGCAGCGACAAGATCTTCATGGTCTCTTCTCCAGGTTGGTCATGGCGATTGTGGACGTCGCACCGGACTTTCTCCTGTGCCAGACAGCACGGCCTCACACCGACCGCGTCGCCACCACCGGCGGCACCGCCGCCGCGCGTAGCGCCGGGCCGAGCACGGCGAGCTGGCCCAGCGCCCACAGCGCCAGCGCGCCGATCGGCAGGTAGTACATCGGCAGCCGCGGCAATTCGTAGTGCTGCATCAGCACCACGTTCAGCACGAACGCCAGCGCCATGCCCAGCACAATGCCGCCGCTGACGATCAGGAAGTTCTCGGTCTGGAAGTAGCGCAGGATGTCGCCGCGGGTGGCGCCCAGCGCGCGGCGCACGCCGATCTGGCGGCGCCGCTGCTGCACCCAGAAGCTGGCCAGGCCGACGATGCCCAGTGCGGTGACCAGCAGCAGCGCAGCGATCACGCCGACCAGGATGCCGGCCATCACGCGGTCCTGCCGGAAGTAATTCTCACGCAGGCTGCCAATGGTCTGGCTTGCCTTGCTGTCCAGCACCGCATCGGACGCGACGGTGGCGATCGCGGCACGGGCGTCGCGCAGCACCCGCGGCAACTGGGCTGGGTCGGCGCGCAGCAGGTAGACGGCTGCAAGGTTGGCGGCCGGCTGCGCGGGCACGTACACCGACCATTCGATCGTGCCCGGGCCGCCCTCACCGCCGTAGGGGCGCACCAAGTGCGCCAACACGCCGGCCACCCGAAAGTGGAATTTGCCGGTCCAGAACTCCTTGCCGAGCGGGTCGGCGCCCGGCCACAGGTGCTCGGCCAGCGCGCGGGTCACCCATACGACGGAGTCGTCCGGCACGAAGAAATCGACGGGCTTGTAGTCGTCGGCCTGCGGCAGCCGGCCGGCAACCACCCTCACGCCGAGCGCCTCGAAGCTGCCTCTGCCGCCGACATAGAAATCCACCACGCCGCCGAAGCGCTTGCCCTCCGGATCGGTGGTGATGCCAGCGGTGCCGGCGTGGTCGCCGAACGGCACCTGGTTGATTGCGCTCACCGACTGCACGCCGGGAAGCTTGGCTAGGCCGCTGAGCACGCGCGCGTTGAGGTCGACACCCCGCGCCGGGTCATAGCCGGTCAACTTCAGGGCGGCCAGGGCATTCTCGTCGACGCCGCTGTTCACCTGCGTTTGCTGCACGCGGCTGACGATCAGGAAGCAGGCGTTGCACAGCACCGCGCAGGCCAGCGCGATCTCCAGCGCGATCAACATGGTGGCGAGGCGATGCTTGCGCAGTGCGGCAAGGACGGGCTGAATCTGCATGATTAAGTGTCCGGGATCGAGTGCTCTTGTGATGAGTGCGGCCATGGATGGCCGCTTTCACGCGCAGGGATAGCGCACTAAAGCGTCTTCAGTTGCAGGCTGGGCGGCATGCGGCTGGCGCGCAGCGCTGGCAACACGCCGGCCAACAGGCTGGCGGCGATGGCCAGTGCGAAGGTAGTAAGGAACATCGTTGTATCCAGATGCACCAGGTCGGCGTACTCCACCGGCTGGCGGCGCACCAGCCACAGGCCGAACAGGGTCAGCAGCAGGCCGCCGACGCCGCCGAGCAGGCCGATCAGGCCGGCCTCGACCAGGCATTGTGCAAACACCGCCGCCCGGCTTGCACCCAACGCGCGGCGCACACCGATCTCGCCCGCCCGACGCAGGAACTTCGCCAGCAGCAGGCCCACCGTGTTGAACAGGCAGATCAGCAGGAAGGCGAGCGCAAGCCAGGTCTGCAGGCGTACATCGCTGGGCACCACCTGGTTGAAGTCGAGCCACCCCATCAGGCTGCGTAACTGCGTGTTGTCTGCATGCGCGAAGCGTCCCATCGCCTTCTGCTGCGCCGCGTAGCCAGCCACGAACCGGCGGTAGTCGGCGACCTTGGCAGCACTGTCCAACTGCGCCCACAACGCCACCCACACGCAAGGCGAGGTCTGCAGGTGCGCCGGATCGCCCGGCATGCTCCAGCAGGTGAACGGCTGGAAGCCACCGGCGTTGATCTCCAGCGAACTCTGGAAGGGAACGAAGACATCCTCGGGCCGGTTGTAGAAGCCAGCGGTGTCGCCGTTGGAGAAGCGCCCGCCCGCCACGGCGTAGAACTGCGGCGAGGGCCGCCACGGCGCCAGCACGCCGACGATGCGCACGTCCGAGTCCTTCAGCCGCAGCGTGCGCCCCACGCTGTCGGCGCCGTTGAACAACTTGTCGTTGAGATCCGAGGAGATCACCGCGACCCGTGCGCGGCTGTGATCATCCTGTGCGGTCCAGCCGCTGCCATAACGGAACGGCACATTGAACATCGGGAAGAAATCGCTGGTCGTGGACAGCATCTGCGCCATCAGCGGCGGCAGGTTCACTTGGGGCACGGTCAGCCGCAGCTGACTGCTGGTCACCATCGCCTCGCGATCGGCACGATGGGCACTCCACAGTTCCTGCGCGGAACGGTAATCCATCATGTCGTAGGGCTGGTGGTTGGGCGACGGGTCGGGGTCCGGATCCACCTGCGGATAGAACAACGTGCCGCTGCGCCCCGGCAGCGGATCGCCCGAGAGCAGATGCATCACCGTCAGCGTGGTCATGCTGGCGCCGATGCCCACCGCGATGGCCAGCACCATCAGTGCGGTGAGCACCTTGTTGCGCTTCAGGCTGCGCAGCGCGAGGTCGAGGTAGTAACCGAGCATCAAGTCTCTCCTGCAGATGGCAACATCGCCGCGCCCTTTGCAGGAGCCCGCTCGCGGGCGATGCTCCTGCTCTGATGCGCAGCGTGGATCGAACCAGAAGCATCGCCCGCAAGCAGGCTCCTGCGGTTGCGGGAGGCCTGATCCATCACACGCTCCGCGTCGCCACCACCGGCGGCACCGCCGCCGCACGCAGCGCCGGGCCCAGCACCGCCACCTGCCCGATCAGCCACAGCGTCACCGCGCCGATCGGGAAATAGATGGCCGGCAGCCGCGGCAATTCGTAGTGCAGCATCAGGAACAGGTTGATGCCGTAGGCCAGCAGCATGCCCAGCGCGATGCCGATGCTGGCGAGCAGGAAGTTCTCGGTCTGGAAGTAACGCAGGATGTCGGCGCGGGTGGCGCCCAGCGCGCGGCGCACGCCGATGGTGCGGCGCCGCTGCGCCACCCAGAAGCTGGCCAGGCCGACGATACCCAGCGCGGTCACCGTGAGCAGGGCCAGGATCACGCCGACCAGGACGCCGGCCATCGCACGGTCGTTGGCGAAGAATTTCTGGCGCAGTTCGTCGTAGCTGCGCTGCGTGGTCACCACCCGCTCCGGATCGGCCTTCTTCAGCGCGGCCACGGCGACCTTAAGCACGGTTGCGCGGTCCTGCGGACGGGTACGGATGACGTAGCTCTGGTCCTTGCCAGCGCCCATGAATAGCGGCAGGACGACCGAGTAATGCGCGGTGGCATCGTTGTAGGCGTTGGCGCGCACCAGGTCGGCCAGTACGCCGACCACCCGCACGCTCACCTGGTCGGTGACATAGATCGACTTGCCAAGCGGGTTCTGCCCCGGCCACAGCCGCTGCGCCAGCTCCTGCGTGATCACCGTGACCGCGGGCAAGCCCTTCGTGTTGCCGCTGGCCAGCGCCTTGACCACCAAGTCCGCGTTGGTGGTCTCGTCCGGCCGCAAGTTGCGACCCGCCACCAGCCGCGTGCCCATGGTCTGCGGAATGTCTTCGCCGAAGTAGGTGCCGACGCTGAGCGTGGGCGCGCGTTGCGCAGGGTCGAGCTTGATGCTGGCGTTCGATGAGGAACCTTGCAGCGGCAACTGGTTGGTCAGCGCCACCGCCTGCACGCCGGGCACCTGCTTCAGCACGGCGAGGTCCTCCCGCGCGCGCGCGTAGATGTCGGGCGTCGGTGCGATCTCGGCCAGCTGGACCTGCACCAGCGCGTGCTCGTCGATGCCGGTGGACATGCGCATGTGCTGCAGCCGGTGACCGATCATGAACACCGCGTTGCAGACGATCGCGCAGGTCAGCGCGATCTCCAGGATCAGCAAGGCCGCGGTGGTCTTGTGCCGTCGCAGCGTGGAAAGTATCGGTCGCAGTTCCATCGTCGTGCCCTCAATTGCTCTTGAGCTGGAGCGCGGGCGCCACCTGGCAGGCGCGCCAGGCAGGCAGCAGCCCGGCCAGCAGGCTCGCGCCCAGTGCCAGCAGGAAGGTGGTCAGCAGCATGGCGGGGTCGAGATGCGCCAGCGCGGCATAGTCGGAAGGCCGGTGCCGCACCACCCACAGGCCGAGCAAGGCCAGCAGCAGGCCGCCCACGCCGCCCACCAGGCCCACCACGCCCGACTCGATCAGCAACTGCGCGAACAGCGCGCGGCGCGAGGCACCCAGCGCGCGCCGCACGCTGAGCTCACTGGTGCGGCGCAGGAACTTCGCCAGCATCAGGCCCACCGTGTTGACCAGGCACACCAGCAGGAAGCCGAAGGCCAGCCCGGTCTGCAGGCGTACGTCGTCGGGCACCACCTGCTGGTAAGCCAGCCACTGCATCACGTTGCGCAGGCGAACGTTCGGTGCCTTCACAAAACGGCCCAGCGCCTCCTGCTGCTCCGAGTAATGGATCAGGAACTCCTTGTAGTCGGCCGCCTTGGCCGGCGTGTCCAGCTGCACCCAGAACTGCATCCACACGCAACTCGCCGACGGGTAGATGCTGCCCACGCCGCCGGTGCCGTTGCCCCAGCAGTCGGTGGAGCCGTTGTGGGCCACGCGCAGGTCCAGCGCCGTCTGCAGTGGGATGAACACCTGTTCGGCATAGCCGTAGGAACCGGTGTTGAGATCGTAGAAATGCGGACTGGGTGCCCAGTCGCCGAGCACACCAACGATGCGGAACAGGCTGCCGGCGATATGCAGGGTGCGCCCCACACTGTTGGCGCCACCGAACAGGCGCTCGTTGAGCTCGCTGCCGATCACCACGTCGCGTGCCTTCGCCACGTCGTCGGCCGCGTCCCAGCCGTGGCCGTAACGAAGCGGCGCGCCGAACATCGCGAAGAAATCCGCCGTGGTGTAGCGCGCCTCCACGTAGAACGGATCGATCGCGGCGGAATCCGGCTGGATCGGCACCGAGCCGCCCGTCATCAGTGCCTGGCGATCTGCCCGCCCGGCGTGCAGCAGGCCGAGGCCGTCGATCTCGGTAACCTGCTCCGGCGGTTCCTTGCCCGGCATGATGCCGCTGTTGTCGCGCGCATCGATCTGCGGGTAGTACAGCGTGTCGCTGCGCCCCGGCAGCGGGTCGCCAGACAGCACGTGCAGCACGGTCAGCGTGGTCATGCTGGCGCCGATGCCCAGCGCGATCGCCAGCACCATCAGCGCGGTGAGTGCCCTGTTGCGTTTCAGGCTGCGCAAGGCCAGGTCGAGGTAGTAGGTGAACATCGGTACCACTCCGTGAGGATCCATCACTTCCGCGACCGCGGGAACGCACGCCATACGCAATGCTTTTCATGCCGAGAGCGATCGCGTACAGAGTGCGCTCCAGCGGGTATTTGCCCGTCACGCCGCCCGCGTCGCTTCCACCGGCGGCACGTTGGACGCACGCCGGGCCGGCACGAACACCGCCCCCTGCCCGATCGCCAGCATCGCCAGCACGCCGGTCAGCACGTAAAGCAGCGGGATACGGCTCATCTCGTAGTGGCTCATCAGCCACAGGTTCAGGCCTACCGCCAGCAGCACGCCGACCACCACGCCGGCACCGGCGATCAGCAGGTTCTCGATCTGGAAATAACGCAGGATGTCGATCTTGCGCGCGCCCAGCGCGCGGCGCACGCCGATCTGCCGGTGGCGCTGGCCGACCCAGAAGCTGGTCAGGCCGACGATGCCGGCGGCGGTGACGCAGAGCAGGATCAGCGCCACCACGCCCATCAGGACCGCCATGCCGCGGTCGGCCTGGTAGGCCTTGGCGCGGATCTCGTCGAACGGTTTGACGCTGTCGTCGTCAAGCACGCGCAGCGGGTTCACCTTGTACAGCGTCGGCGCCACCACGCGCATCGCCGCATCCAGCCGGCCCGGCTTGGTGCGCACCGCGTAGCGCGCGAAGTTCGCGTCCAGCCGGGTCGGGATCAGCGTCGAATGCCACACGAACTCGTTGCCCCAGCTGCCGCTGGCGGGGATCTGCAGGCGCTCCACCACGCCGACCACGGTGGTGGGTGCGCTGCTGCCGTCGGTGTACATCACCTTGCCGACCGCGCTGCCCTGCGGGAACAACTTGTCCGCCAGCTGTTTGGTGATGATGGCGACCGGGCGCTCGCGCTGGTCGCGGAAGCCCTGATGCTGCACGTCGCCGGCCGTGAAGGCGCGGCCGGCCACCAGGCGCAGCCCCAGCGTGGACAGCGCCTGCTCATCGGTGAAGTAGTACGCCGTGCGGGTATTGCCCTTGCCGCCCAGCTGGGCGCCCGGCTTGAGCGACACCGAGCCGGTCCAGGAGGAGTTGAGCAGCGGTATCGAGTTGATCGGCGCCACCGAAGTCACGTCCGGCAGCTGGCGCAGCGCGGCAAGATCCTCACGCTGCATCGCGTCGAGTTTCTCCACGCCTTCGGTCGTGTCGGCGCTGGGCGCGCCCACCCATTGCTGGCTGACCAGGAACAGGTTGCTCTCGTCCAGCCCGGTGGGCCGGTTCACCCGCTCGATGCGCTGGCCGATGATGAACACGGCGTTGCAGACGATCGCCAGGGTCAGCGCGATCTGCAGCGCGATCAGCACGGTGCCGGCCTTGTGCTTGCGCAGCGCGGCGAGGATGGGATGCAGTTTCATGAGGTTTCCTTTCGCTATCCAAGGGACCGGCTTTTCCTGAGAAGTGCGGCCATGGATGGCCGCTTTCCTGCGCAGGGACAGCGCACTAGTTGCTTTTGAGCTGCCACGCGGGCTGTACGCGCGAGGCACGGAAAGTGGGATACAGGCCGGCCAGCATGGTGGCGACCACCGCCACCAGCAGGGTGAGCAGCAGCAGCGACACGTCCACCCGCGCCAGCGCGGCGATGTCCCTGGGCAGCACCCAGCCCACGCTGGCCACGCCGACCCCGGTGAGCAGCAGGCCCAGCACGCCGCCGGCCAGGCCGACGATGCCGGCCTCGGTGATGAACTGCGCGTAGATCGCCGCACGCGGCGCGCCCAACGCGCGACGCACGCCGATCTCGCTGCTGCGGCGCAGGAACTTCGCCAGCAGCAGGCCCACCGTGTTCACCAGGCATACCAGCAGCAGGCCCAGCGCCACCAGCAGCGAGACCTTGGTGTCGCTGGGTACCACATGCTGGTTGTCCAGCCACGAGCGCAGGTCGCGCAGGCGGCCGTTCGGCGCCCAGGCGAAGCGCCCGGCCCGCTGCTGGTCGCGCGCGTAGCCCTCGAGGTAATCGCGGTAGGCGGCCTCCGCTCCGGCGTCCAGCTCGGCCATGAAGGCGATCCACACGCACTCCGAATGCTGCAGGCCGACGAAGCCCGACTCCTTCGGCACCGCGTTGCAGTTGGTGTTGCCGTCGTTCGACAGGCCCGCCTGGATGGCGGTGAGGAACGGCAGGAACACGTCGTCGCCGTTGACGGAGAAGCCGCCGGTATTGACCACGTCGTAGAAGCGCGGCTGCGGGTTCCACTCGTCGAGCACGCCGACCACGCGGTAATCCTTGCCCTCGATGTTGACCGTCTTGCCCACGCTGCCGGCGCCGCCGAACAGCTTCTGGTTGAGCTTGCTGCTGATCACCACCACTGGCGCACGGCCCTGGTCGTCGCTCGCGCTCCAGCCGCTGCCGTACTTGAACGGTACGTCCAGCATCGGGAAGAACTCGCCGTAGACCGCGTGGCCGCTGACGTTGAGCGGATGCTTGCCGGCCTGCGCCGGCACCACCGACGGCGAGATCTGGTACATCGCCGACTGCCGCTTGGCGCGATGGTCGCGCATCAGCGCCATCGCGTCGGCGTAGTCCATCGCGTTCGGCGGCTCGCCGTCGGAGCTGCGCCCGTTCGGCCCCCAGTTGTCGATCTGCGGCACGAACAGCCGCGACGACTTCCACGGGATCGGGTCGCCCGACACCGCGCGGAACACCGACCAGCTGGTCATCGACGCGGCCACGCCGAAGCCGATCGCCAGCACCATCAGCGCGGTCAGGCCGGGACTGCGCCTCAGGCTGCGCAAGGCCAATTCGAGGTAGTAGCTGAACATTCCAAATGCTCCAGGTTTTGTCTCCTCCCCCTGCAGAGCAGGGGGAGGTCGGGAGGGGGTAAAGCTTTTGACGTCAAGATCAGTACTGTCCGGTTAATCGGGGAAGAGAATCAATTGGTTAGCAGGGTCGCCGGTAGAACTCTGTGGTTCTTGCTGCTGCAGGGCGCATTCCAATGGGGTTTGTTCAAATAGCGTCACGCTCAGGATCTGTAGAATTTCGTAGAGCGAAGCCTTCAGGTGCAGGCGCTTGCGCACGATGGCGATGAGCACATAGACCGCAACGGCGATCCACACCTGGGTCTTCACGGCATTGAGTGAGGTGCCGAAGAATGCCTTGATATGCAGGTGCTGTTTGATCCATTTGAAAAAGATT
>NZ_AXBJ01000029.1:0-36850 GCF_000473345.1 Rhodanobacter sp. OR87 | reverse complement strand
TAGTACACCCGGCCCGCGCGGCGAAACCGCGAGCGTGGCCGGCTGTTGCACCTCGGGCAGCGGAACCCCTGCGGCCAGCGCGCCCGGTATAGCGCCCGGTAGCACCTCGCCTCCGTGCCGTAGCGCCGGATGAACTGCGCCATCGACAACCCCGACTGGAACTGCACTTGGTTCATGGCCATGCCGGTTCTCCGCCTCGTAACATGGCACTGAGCCTCCGCCGCGCACGTCTCACATCACGCGACAGTCGGCTGAGCGTCGTCGCTAATCAGGTCCTTTCAAGAAACTCGACAACATCCGACATATGCATTCCCCCCGACTGTTGTTGGCTTGGTCAGCGTCTCGGGGAACACTGCCTCGCTGGCGCCATGCGCCAGCGAGGCCATTCCGGTTCAAGCACGCTGTTCGTGGTAGTACTCGTCTTCGTCGTTGATCCCGGGAACAAGCAAACACCTTACCTGTGCAGGAACCAACAAGCAGCATACATTCTGTGCCCCCACCAGCGCAGTCAGCCGTTCTTGGTCCTTGGCCAGCACAGCCTCCTTGATATCCTGATCGAGCTGGCTATGGACCAGCATGCGTTGCATGTCCCCGGCGGAAGCATAGCGCAAGCTGGCGTTCTGCCCGACGTTCTCAAGAAAATCGATGATGTTCGACATGGCGTATCTCCCGGAATAGTCAATGGATTGGAATGGCGCGACTGGCCTGATTGCGGGGTGGAAGGGTTTACCCCGCAGCGAGGCTTCAAACCGCGCCGATTCATCCTAGGGACGACGCCAACGGCAACTTGCCGACTCGTTCACAAAACGCCGGCATCCTGCTTGATTTCCACCTTGTCCAGCGCGTCCAGCCGCGCGCGCATTTCCAGGTCGGGCTGCAGCGGGCCGACCGGCGGCAGCACCACAGTGTCTTCCATGCCGACTTCCGCCTGCGGCAGCTCGGCCAGCCGGATCCGGCGGATCCGCGGCTGCTGGATCGGCAAGGTGGCGCCGCGGTAGATGGTGATCTCGTGGTTCAGCGGGTAGTCGCGCGAGAGCACCTCGACCAGCAGTTCGCGGTAGGCCGGGCCGGTAGAGAAGCGCGCCAGCGACTGGTCGCCGACCAGGCCCACCTGCCACAGCACCAGGTAGGCGGCCGGGTCGATCCTGCGTTTGTAGAACAGCAGCTGGCTGGCCTCGAAGTGCTGGCAGCCGTAGCGGCCCGGGTCGATGCCGAGGTCGGCGTAGAGGCAGTCCTCGGCCGAGATGCCCGGTTCCATGTGCGCCTCGTAGCCTTCGCTGCGGGCGACCTCGATCGACTTGTGCGGTGCCCAGGCGAACACGCCGGGATGGCCGTAGAACACGCCGCACACCCGCTTGCCCGCACGCACCTCGGTGAGGATCGCCTCGACCATCTCGCGGTAGGTCTGCATGCGCGACTTGCCCTCGCGGTAGTACGGCTGCAGGCTGCGCACGTCCGCATGCATCTTGTGCAACCACATCTCGACGATGCCGTCGGAGAGCCCGGCGAACACCACGTCGGCCTGCTCGATGTAGCTGCGCGCCAGCGGGCCGAGGTGCGAGCCCAGGGTCATGCCCAGGCCCACGCAGACCAGGCTGCCGGGTGAAGGTGCTGCATCCATGGTGGGTCGCTCGTCTTGACGGGAAGCGGCATTATTCACCCGCCCCGGACGGCGGCGCCAGTTCAGTGGTTCGGTGCCGGATCGGCCTTCGCCGGAAACGCCTCCATCAGCGGCTTGATCAGGTCCAGCGGCAGCGGGAACACGATGGTCGATGACTTGCCGTTGTTGGACATGTCGGCCAGCGTCTGCAGGTAGCGCAGCTGCAGCGCCTGCGGTTGCTGCGACAGCATCGCGGCGGCATCGCGCAGCTTCTCGGCGGCCTGCATCTCGCCCTCGGCGTGAATCACCTTGGCGCGGCGTTCGCGCTCGGCCTCGGCCTGGCGGGCGATCGCGCGCACCATGGTTTCGTTGAGGTCGACGTCCTTGATCTCCACGTTGGCAACCTTGATCCCCCACGGGTCGGTGGCCTCGTCGAGGATGGTCTGCAAGGTGTGGTTGATCGAATCGCGCTGCGACAGGATCTCGTCCAGCTCGTGCTGGCCCAGCACCGAGCGCAGCCGGGTCTGCGCCAGCTGGCTGGTGGCCTGCAGGAAGTTCTCCACCTGCAGCACGGATTTGTCGGGCTCCACCACGCGGAAGTAGACCACCGCGTTCACGCGCACCGAGACGTTGTCGCGCGAGATCACGTCCTGCGGCGGCACGTCCATTACGGTCACGCGCAGGTCGACGCGGATCATCCGCTGCACGAACGGCACCAGCAGCACCAGCCCGGGCCCCTTGGTGCCGGTGTAGCGGCCCAGCGTCAGCACCACGCCGCGCTGGTACTCCGGCAGGATCTTCACCGCGGAGAACAGCAGCAACGCGCCGAGGATTACCAGAACACCGACGAATCCGAACATGATCATCTCCAGCCTTTCATGAAATGGCCGCACCGGCTCATGCCGGCTCGACCTGCAACAGCAAGCCTTGCCGCGACACCACGCGCACCCGCGCGCCGGCCGGCAAGGCGGTATCGCAACGCACGCGCCAGCGCTCGCCGCGCACCAGCATCCAGGCCTCGCCGCCGGCGCTCACCGGCTCCAGCAGTTCGCCGGTATCCATCAGCATCGCCGCATCGCCGGTAACCGGATGGGCGCGGCGCGAACGGAACACCAGCCACACGATCAGGGCCAGCAGCCCCGCCGCGCACACCGCGATGCCGGCAATCACGCCGAGATTGACGCCATAGCCCGGCACCCCGGTGTTCATCAGCATCACCGAGCCCGTCACGAACGACACCAGCCCGCCGACGCCGAACGCACCCACGCTGGGGTTGGCCGCCTCGGCCACCAGCAGGCCGACGCCCAGCGCCATCAGCGCCAGCCCGGCGTAGTTCACCGGCAGCAGCTGCAGCGCGTACAGGCCGACCAGCAGGCAGATGCCGCCGGCGATGCCGGGCAGCATCGCGCCTGGATGCATCGCTTCCAGCGCCAGCCCGAAGATGCCGGCCAGCAGCAGCAGGTAGGCGATGGTGGGGTTGGTGATGATCGCCAGGAAGCGCGTGCGCGCACCGGGCGCGTACTCGCGCACGAACGCACCCTTGAGCTGCAGCGTGACGTCGCGCTCACCCACACGTACCTTGCGTCCGTCCGCCCTGGCCAGCAGCTCGGCCACGTCCGCCGCCACGAAATCGATCACCTGCTGCTGGGCGGCCTCGCTGGCGGTCAGCGTAGCCGCGCCGCGCACGGCCTGCTCGGCCCAGGCCGCGTTGCGCCCGCGCAACTGCGCCAGCGAGCGGATGTAGGCGATCGCATCGTTCATGGCCTTGTGCGATTCCGCATCGTCGGCAGCCGTCTGGTCATCCGCCGTCGTGGTGGCCGACGCCGGCTGCCGGCCGGCCTTCGGCAGCGGCATGGGCCTGCCGCCGCCCAGCGCCACCGGCGTCGCCGCGCCCAGGTGGGTAGCCGGCGCCATCGCGGCGATCTGCCCCGCATACAGGATGTAAGTGCCGGCCGAAGCGGCCCGGGCACCGGCGGGAGCGACGTACACCAGCACCGGCACCTTGCTGGCCAGCATGCCGGCGATGATCTGCCGCATCGAATCGGCCAGCCCGCCGGGCGTATCCAGGCGCAGCACGATCGCCGCCGCGCCATCGGCGACGGCGCGTTTCGAGGCGTCGTCGAAGTATTCGGCGGCAGCCGGACCGATCGGACCGTCCAGGGCGATCTGCGCCACCATCGGCCGGGCCACGGGTTGGCCGATCGCCGCCGCCAGCACCGTGAGCGCCGGCAGCATGCAGCAGAACATGATCCATGCCACCCTCGACCCGCGCTTCATCGGACCCGCCTCCCGCCGATTCGTCATCGACGCAGCCATCCTAGCGCGGACGGCGCGCAAACTCGTCAATCGCAACTTCCGACAGCCCTTCCAAGGAAACCGTCATGCCAAAAATCGATATAGCTACCGTCCCGGAACGCAAGGGCTCCGGCTATCCGCCGCCTTATGCAGCGTTCGCCGGCGAACGCCGCAAGCAGGCGCTGGGCGACGCCGGCGGCCTGACCGACTTCGGCGTCAACCTCACCCACTTGCCGGCCGGTGCCTGGTCCAGCCAGCGCCACTGGCATTCGCACGAGGACGAATTCGTCTACGTGCTGGCGGGCGAGCTGGTGCTGGTCAGCGACGCCGGCGAACAGTTGCTGCGCGCCGGCGACTGTGCGGCGTTTCCGCGCAACGTCGCCGACGGCCATCACCTGACCAATCGCAGCGCGGGGATGGCCGTCTACCTGGAGGTCGGCTCGCGCTCGAACGAGGACACCTGCACCTATCCCGACATCGACCTGCATCTGGAACGCGGCGCGGACCGTTTCTCGCACAAGGACGGAACACCCTACGCCTGAACTCCAGCGCTGTCGTCCTGCAGCGGCCATTCTGCCAGCACCTGGTAGTCCGGCTGACCAACCACGCCGTGAACCAGCGCGAACCGTTCGACCGGCCATGTCACGGGCGTGATCGGCGTGCTGGCCAGCCGCGCGCCCTGGCTGTAGGCAATGGTGACATGCGGGGTGAAGTGGCGTGCGACATGGCGCCCCTGCCCGGCCAGCACGAGCGCACGGCGCAGGTCATGCCACAGGCGTTGCAGCGGCTCCGGCACGTGCGCGCTGCGCAGGACGCACGGCGGCTGCCGGCCCTGGAAGCTGGCCGCCTCGCGCAGCACCCAGGCGAACGGCGCCATGTGCACGCCGCCTGCGGCAGCCAGCGCCGCGTCGACCACATCCTGCCGCAACAGCGCATGGTCGCCCAGAAAATGCAGCGTGGCGTGGTAGCGCGCAGGGTTCACCCAGCGCGCACGCAGGTCCGGCCGGCCGGCCTTGAGCACGGCCGCTGCCTGTGCCAGCCGCGCACGCGTCGCCGCATCCGGCAGCAACGCGAGGAACAGGCGATGCATCGGCACGGATCCGCCTGCGTCGCCGCCGAGCAGATCGGCCTGCAACGGGCCGGGGGAATGCGTTCGCGTGGTCATGGCGCGTGCCGGGCGTGAAAGGCGTGGCCGGGCGGAATCGACATCCTGCCCGCGTGGCCGACGAGGATGCCACAGCAGGCTCACCGCGGCGTCAATGCATCGCCGGCGGTTTCACTCGACGCCGTCCGCGCCCCACAATGCCTCCATGCCCACCGCCAGCTGCAGCTCATCGAGGTCGACCACCGCGCTGACCGCATGGGCCGGCTCGTCGCCGCGCCGGCGTATCGGCACGCCGACGCGCAGACCGTCCCGGGTGGTGATCGAGGCCACCTTCGGCATGTGCCCGGTCGCGCCGCGCTGGGTGACCACGGCGATGCTGCCGTTGTACAGGCGCACACCGGTGCCGGGGGGATACACGCCCAGCGCCTTGATGAACCGCGCCGCCAGATGCTCGTCTATGGTCGCGCCTTCGTTCAGGAACAGCCAGCGCAGCGCCACATTCGGCGGCATCGCCGGGCGCGAATCGCGACAGGCCACCCGTGCGCAGTACACGTCCGCCAGGGACAGCAGCTGGGCCGGCAGGCCGATCGCGTCGCCCGCCTTGCCGGCGGGATAGCCACTGCCGTCGGGGCGCTCGTGGTGATCCTGCACGATGTCCAGCCACAGGGCATCGGTCACCCCGTGCCCGCGCAGCAGCGCGACGCTGCGTTCGCAATGGCCACGGACCGCGGCCCGCTGTGCGTCGGTGAGCGGCCCGCCCTGGGCCTGCAACTGCTGCTGCAGCTGGAACATGCCGATATTCATCGTCAACGCCGCCGCCGTCGTCGCCGCCAGCTCCGCCGGAGCCAGCTGCATCGCCGCTCCCGCGATCTGGCAGGCAACCGCCACGTTGACGGCGTGGCGGATGCTGTAGAGGCCCTCGCGGCGCATCAGGATCGAGGCCAGCGCCACGTCCGCGTTCAGCCTGCAGGCGCGCCGCAGCATGCCGGCCATGCGCGACACCTGCGCCGGAAAATCCGCCGGCGACGGCGCGTCGAGCAGTGCCTGCAGATGCCGTCGGACCGCGAGCACCAGCGCCAGCGGTGAGGCCCTGGCTGGCTCCTTCGCGGAAACGCCGGGGCGCGCGTCCGCCATCAGCGCCTGCCGCATCAGCTTCTCGATCTGCCCGTCGCTGGTGATCACGTGCCCCTCGCACAGCAGCAACGTGCCCTTGCCGTCGTAGGCATTGCAGGGCAACGGCTGGCCCACCTGCAGTTCCGACGGGTGGATAAGGCGCCTGGGCACATCGAACCTCGCGAACCGACCGGAAAGCCGTCGGACGGGGCGATTGCCTGGCGGCGCCGCCCCGAACCCCATCGTTCCCGCAGTGCGCCCCCGCACACCGCCCGCTGGCCCCGCGGTCCCGTACATGGCAGATCGGCCGGGCGCACGGAAACTTGAGCCGAAGACCGGTTACCCCCAACCGGCGCAGATCCGCGCCGGTTCCCGCGGAGCCATCAGCCGCCGGCGGTGTTCGCCGCGGTCGGCGCGACCGGCAGCGTCTGGCCGGTCAGCGCCGTGCGGATCGCACGCAGCTTGGCCTTGATCTTCGCCTCGTTGGCCGGCCCCACACGCAACAGCAGCTTCTGCCCGGTCGAGCGCGCTTCCAGTGCGGGATCGACGTAGACGTAGAACGCCTTCGAACGCACCACGGCCAGCGGCGTGGCCGGCTCCGGCGCGGCCAGCAGGTCGTCGATCGCCACCACCAGGCGATCGTTGAAATAGCCCGTCGGATAACCCAGCTGCCGATAGGCCTGCTGGAACAGTGGATAGGCGTGCACGTACCAGGCCACCAGCGCCTGCGGATCGACGGCGTCGACGACCTGCATATACGGCGTATAGCGTGCGTAGTTCCGTTCACCAAGCAGCGTGGCGCCGCCGGCCTCGTCGACCGCGAAAGCGCCCTTCGGCACCCGCGCCGGCAGCGTGAACGCGGCCAGCCCGTCGTGGCGCGGCAGCGCATCGACGGTCGCCACGAGACGGGCAATGATCTGCTGTGGCACCAGCAACGCGGACACGTCGCCACCACCCAGCGCAGCGAGCGCGGCGGCCACGCCAGCGTCGCTGTCGTCCAGCGCCGGCAAGGCGCTGGTCGATGCCGTTGCGGGCGCGATCTGCGCCTGTTCGATCGGATGCCGGATCGCCGGCTCGACCGGCGGCGCGGCAGCCGATGCCGAGCTTGCCGGTACCGCCGGCGGTGGTGCACCGGCGTGCATGGCCTTGCGCGCGAGATAGGCCCCCGCCCCCACGACGGCCGCCACCACGACCACCGCCACGATCCAGCCGCCTGTCGATGTCTGCTTGCCCACGATGACTCCCTTGCGTCGAGTGTCCGTTTTTGACTGGCCTGTGCGCGATTCGTTCATCACGGCTGTTCGCGCCGGCACGACTTACCCTAGCAGCTGGCCGGACCGGCGCTGCCGCCGCGGCCGGCGATAACAACCAGGTCACGCCGCGACAACGCCACAAACGCTAAACGATGAACCGCGCAAACCCGCCTCGCCCATGCGGATACCCCGGGCCGATCGGCGCCATCCGCGCGGCGGGCGCCATGCCGGAGGTGGAGGTACGCCCCATGAAAACCCGATGCGTATTCAGCACGCCCGACCTGACCGCGGCACGCGCCGCGATGGCGGCGGCCCGCGCCGCCGGCGTCGACGACGGCGACATCTCGCTGGTCGCCCGCGAGGACATCGAGCTGGAGAAGATCCCCGACCACCTGATGCAGGGCCGCAACGATTTCTACCCCGCCGCCGTGCGCGGCGGCGTCTGCGGCGGCGGTACCGGCCTGCTGCTCGGGCTGGCCGCGGCCGCCGTGCCACCGCTGGGCGTGACGCTGGCCGGTGCCGCGGCGATGACCGTCGCCGGCGCCGCGTTCGGCACCTGCATCGGCGAGATGGTCGGCTTCGAGGTGCCCGACGTGGTCAGCCGCCGGTTCAAGGACGAGATCGCCGCCGGCCGCATCCTGGTGGTGATCGACGCCAGCAAGGACCAGCTCGGCGTGGCCGAGCCCGCCGTGGCGCGCACCGGCGCCACGCCGCTGCCGTTCCACGCGCATACCGTGCTGACCTGACAATCCGCTCAAGCCTTCAGCCGGTAGCCGCTGCGGAAGATCCACCACACTGCGGCCAGGCAGATCGCGAGAAACACCAGGGTCATGCCCACGCTGACGCCCACGCCGACGTCGGCGACGCCGTAGAAACTCCAGCGGAAACCGCTGATCAGGTACACCACCGGATTGAACAGGGTGACCTTCTGCCAGAACGGCGGCAGCATGTGGATCGAATAGAAGCTGCCGCCGAGGAAGGTCAGCGGCGTCACCACCAGCAGCGGCACCAGCTGCAGCTTCTCGAAGTTGTCCGCCCAGATGCCGATGATGAAGCCGAACAGGCTGAAGGTCGCCGCGGTGAGCAGCAGGAACGTCAGCATCCACAGCGGATGCCCGATCTGGAACGGCACGAACAGCCGCGCGGTGACCAGGATGATCAGGCCCAGGATGACCGACTTGCTCGCCGCCGCACCGACGTAGCCGGCGACGATCTCGAATGGCGACACCGGCGCCGACAGGATCTCGTAGATCGTGCCGACGAACTTCGGGAAGTAGATGCCGAACGACGCGTTGGAGATGCTCTGCGTCAGCAGCGACAGCATGATCAGCCCCGGCACGATGAACGCGCCGTAGCTGACTCCGTCGATCCCTTTCATGTGCGAGCCGATCGCCGCACCGAACACCACGAAGTACAGCGAGGTGGAGATCACCGGCGAGACGATGCTCTGCAGCAGGGTGCGCCAGGCGCGCGCCATCTCGAAGCGGTAGATCGCGCGGATCGCGTAGATGTTCATGCGCGTTCCCTCAGCAGGCTGACGAAGATGTCCTCCAGCGAACTCTGCCGGGTCTGCAGGTCCTTGAAGTCGATGCCCGCCTCGCCGAGCCGGCGCAGCAACACGTCGATGCCGGTGTGCTCGCCCTGCGCGTCGAAGGTGTAGACAAGCTGCCGTCCACCGGCCGACAGTTTCAGCGGGTAGCCGGCCAGCGCGGCGGGAATGCTTTCCAGCGGACTCTGCAGGTGCAGGGTCAGCTGCTTGCGGCCGAGCTTGGCCATCAGCTCGGCCTTGTCCTCGACCAGGATCAGCTCGCCCTTGTGGATCACCCCGATCCGGTCGGCCATCTCCTCGGCCTCCTCGATGTAATGGGTGGTCAGGATGATGGTGACGCCGCTGGCGCGCAGCGCGCGCACCATCGCCCACATGTCGCGGCGCAGTTCCACGTCGACGCCCGCGGTAGGCTCGTCCAGGAACAGGATCTGCGGCTCGTGCGACAGCGCCTTGGCGATCATCACGCGCCGCTTCATGCCGCCGGACAAAGTGATCAGCCTGTCGTTGCGCTTCTCCCACAGCGAGAGGTCCTTCAGCACTTTCTCGATGTGCGCCGGGTTCGCCGCCTTGCCGAACAGGCCGCGGCTGAAGCTGACCGTGTTCCACACCGTCTCGAACGCGTCGGTGGTCAGCTCCTGCGGCACCAGGCCGATCTTCGTGCGTGCCGCGCGGTAGTCCCGCACGACGTCGTGGCCGTCGGCCAGCACGCTGCCCTCGCTGGGGTTGACGATGCCGCAGATGATGCTGATCAGGGTGGTCTTGCCGGCGCCATTGGGACCGAGCAGGGCGAAGATCTCGCCGCGGCGGATCTCCAGGTCGATCCGCTTCAGCGCCTGGAATCCGGAGGCGTAGGTCTTGCCGAGCTGGCGAACGGTGATGATCGGCTGCATGCGATCTCCTGGGGAACGGATCGGCCGCGCGGAGCGTCGATGGTATGCCATGTCGCCGTTGGCATGTCGTCGCCGCGCCGCTCGACGCAGCGGCCACCGTGTTGCTAAGGTCACCAGCGTGCCCGGAACACCTCATGAACTCGATCGAAGTAGCGTTGGCCATGCTGCTGGCCGTGGTCGGCAGCGGCTACCTGGTCCGCATGCTGCCGTTCTCGCTGCCGCTGCCGCTGGTGCAGATCGGGCTGGGCGCGGTGATCGCCGGCGTGTTCAAGCACGGCGTGGCGCTCGACCCGGACATCTTCTTCCTGCTGTTCCTGCCGCCGCTGCTGTTCCTCGACGGCTGGCGCATCCCCAAGGACGGCCTGCTGCGCGACCGCGGCGCGATCCTGGCGCTGGCGCTGGGCCTGGTGGTGGCCACCGTGCTCGGCGCCGGCTTCCTGATCCACTGGCTGATCCCGGCGATGCCGCTGGCGGTGGCGTTCGCGCTGGCGGCGATCGTGTCGCCGACCGATCCGGTGGCAGTGTCGTCGATCACCGCGCGCGTGCCGATCCCGAGGCGGCTGATGCACATCCTCGAAGGCGAATCGCTGCTCAACGACGCCACCGGCCTGGTCTGCTTCCGCTTCGCCGTGGCGGCGGCGGTGACCGGCGGGTTTTCGCTGCTGTCCGCGTCGCTGACCTTCCTGTGGGTGGCGCTGGTCGGGCTCGGCGTCGGCGTGGCGTTCACCGTGGCGGTGAGCTTCGCGCAGCGCTGGCTGTCGCGGCACTTCGGCCAGGAGGCCGGCTCGCCGATCCTGATCAGCCTGCTGATCCCGTTCGGTGCCTACCTGCTCGCCGAGCAGGTGCATGCTTCCGGCATCCTCGCCGCGGTCGCGGCGGGCATCACCATGAGCTACGTCGAACTCAGCGGCCGCCTGCTGGCGACCACGCGGGTGCAGCGCACGGCGGTATGGAACACGGTGCAGTTCGCCCTGAACGGCATCATGTTCGTGCTGCTGGGCGAGCAGTTGCCCGCCAGCCTGCAGGGCGCAGTGGCGTCGGTGGCGCAGAGCGGCCATCGCAACCCGTGGTGGCTGCTGGTGTACGCGCTGGCGATCAACGTCGGGCTGGCGCTGCTGCGCCTGGCCTGGGCCTGGATCTCGCTGCGCCTGAACGTGCTCAAGGCGCGCCATCGCGGCCACCCCGTGAGCCGGTTGCACTGGCGCTTGCTGCTGGCCACCTCGCTGGCCGGCGTGCGCGGCGCGATCACCCTGGCCGGCGTGATGACGCTGCCGCTGCTGCTGCCCGACGGCACGCCCTTCCCCGCGCGCGAACTGGCGATCTTCCTCGCCACCGCGGTGATCCTGCTGTCGTTGCTGGCTGCCAGCATCGGCCTGCCGCCGCTGCTGAAGGGGCTGGAATTGCCGCCGGAACCGGCGGTGCAGCGCGAAGAAAACCTGGCCCGCCGCGCCGCCGCCACCGCGGCGATCGCCGCCGTCGAGAAGACCCAGCACGAACTGCTGGAAAGGGCTCCGGCCAGCGAAGTCGACACCTACACCAGCGCAGCCACCCGGGTGATCGCGCTGTACCAGCACTGGCTGGACGAGGACGCCTCCGGAGAGGACGAGGCGCGGCAGCTGCGCAAGGCCGACGCCGCTGAACGCGAGCTGCGCCTGGCCGCGCTGCAGGGCCAGCGCGAGGCGATCTTCGAACTGGCCCGCCACTACCAGATCTCCGACGAGGTCTCGCGCCGGCTGGTGCGCGAGATCGACCTGCAGGAAGCGCGTTACCGCTAGACCACGCGCGAGGGTTCCGCGATCCTTCGTCCTGTCCACGCCACGCACGAGCCACGGAGCCCGACCATGCACCTGTTGCACCGGCTGCTGACCACCGCGGCCCTGGCCATTGCCTGGCCCGCTGCCGCCGCCAGCCTGCCGAACCGGCCGGTGCCGGCGCTGGACCTGCACCGCTACGCCGGCCAGTGGCACGAGATCGCGCGCCTGCCGATGTACTTCGAGCGCAAGTGTCTGGACGCCGTCGTCGCCACCTACACGCCGACCCCCGACGGCACCGTCCACGTCCACAACACCTGCCGCACCAGCAAGGGCCGGATGTCCGTCGATGGCGTGGCGCGGATGAAGGACGACCAGCCGGCGGCGCTGGAAGTGCGCTTCGCGCCCGCCTGGCTGACCTGGCTGCCGATGGCATGGGCCGACTACTGGGTGATCGAGGTGGACGCCAACTACCGGTGGGCCGTGATCGGCAGCCCCGGGCGCAAGCACCTGTGGATACTCTCGCGCCGTCCCGCGATGGATCGCGCGCTGTTCCAGACCCTCAAGGAACACTCGCGCCAGCGCGGCTACGCGGTCGACCAGCTGATCATGACCGCGCCGCTGGATTGATCGCCGGACGCATCACGAAAAACCGGCGAACGCAGCCCGCGCCTCAGTCGAGCGGAAAGATCGCCGCTGGCGCCAGCCCGAGCCCCAGGCCCACGATCAGGCGCAGGCGCGCCTTGAGCGGCGACAGGTTGCCCACCGGCAAGCGCGCGCCGCACATCAGCGCGAACAGCTAGGCGGTTTCCTCCAGCGTGTCGGTGCTCTGGCTGATCACCACGCCGTCCGGCGGCTGCGCACCGGCGGCGAGCGCCTCGACGCGCTCGACCAGCTGCAGCACGTTGGCCAGCGACATCGCGCGGCTCGGCACGGTAAGCGCGTCGGTCGCGGTGACTTCGATCCCCGCTGGCAGCCGCACCCCCGCCAGCAGTTCGGCGGCATGGCCCGTCGGACGAAAACGGCCGACCACGTCGGCGTGGCCGGCAATCGTTCCCCCGCAGACAATCAGTGTCACTCGGCGCATGTCCCACCCTGTCAGGCATTGGCGGAGCACACCATCACGCAGCGCCCCGCTTGCAGAAGCCGCACAGGTAACCCGACAAGCAGGCCTTGTCAAAGAGTGCACCGGCGCGTGGCGAAGCTCCCGCGCAGACGGCCGGCCACTTCACCTTGCCCCGCAGGCCTGGCCCGCAGCCCAGCTTCTGCACGATCCAGCTGACCCCGACGATGCGCCAGCCGTGGCTGCCGCGCACCAGGCTGAAGCCGTCGATGCCGCAAGGGGACAGCTTGCCGTCGCAGTGGAAATCGCAGGCGCCAGACCCGGGCGAGGTTGCCCTGCACTGTCACCTGCGCAGCCCGGATGCGCTCGCGGAACGCTTCCTTGCGCTTGCCCAGCGCCTCCAGGTAGCCGCGGTCCGGCTCGATCCTCACCCGGCCGTCGGGCCGCACCATCACGAAACGGGCGCCGGGCAGGATCAGCCGGCGCGAGGCGCCCACGTCATGCCCGGCCCTCGCCGCGAACAACGCGTCGACCGCGCCGAACGCTTCGCGCGGCGAGGTGCCGGAGGTGTCTTTCGCCGGCACGTTGGTTGCCGCCGGCCAGCATCGTGAAGGCGGCGCCCAGCGTCGCAAGGGTGATCACCCGCAGGTTCACGCCGGGGCCTCGGCGGCTTCGGCGGCTATCGCCATCCTGTCGCCGGTGCGCCGGCAACGCCATGACCGGCGCCAGGGCCAAAACACGGGATCGGCCTGGACATCATTTGCCCTCGCGTGAGCCGTGCCGCGCCACCATGAGCGATGCGGCGCCAGCGGCCCGTGTCGGAAGCCTTTCGATGAAAATAGCTTGCAATTGAATTGCGCACTATGTAAATTGCTCAACCATGAGCTCCCCCCGCACATCGCCGACGCCTGCCGCGGACTCCACGCCCCGGCTGGACGCGCAGCTGTGCTTCGCCCTGTACTCGGCCGGCCTGGCGATGAACAAGGTCTACCGCAAGCTGCTCAAGCCGCTGGATCTCACCTACCCGCAATACCTGGCAATGATGGTGCTGTGGGAGCACGAAAGCCTCAGCGTGTCGGAAATCGGCGAGCGGCTGTTCCTCGACTCGGCCACGCTCACCCCGCTGCTGAAGCGGCTGGAGACGGCGGGATGGGTGACGCGGCTGCGCTCGCGCGACGACGAGCGCCATGTAGTGGTCTCGCTGACCGCGCGCGGCAAGGCGCTGCAGGCGAAGGCCGGCAAGGTGCAGGAGTCGGTGTTCTGCGCCACCCGCTGCACGCCGGACCAGTTGCTGCACCTGAAGCGGGAATTGCAGGCACTTCGCGGCAAGCTGTCCGATGCCGCCTGACTCGCGCAGCTCATTTGTGCAGAAACATAGCGCGCTATTTCATAGCCAGCTATGCATATCGGAATACCCCGCAACCCCCAAGTAAGGAGACACACCATGTCCATTGAAAAAGTCCTGTATCGCTCCAAGGCCACGGCCACCGGCGGCCGCGACGGCCGCGCGACCTCGTCCGACAACGTGCTCGACGTCCGGCTGACCACGCCGAAGGAACTCGGCGGCGCCGGCGGCGACGGCACCAACCCGGAACAGCTGTTCGCCGCCGGCTACTCGGCCTGCTTCCTCGGCGCGATGAAGTTCGTGGCGGCCCAGCAGAAGCTGCAACTGCCGGCCGATACCCGGGTGACCGGCCAAGTCGGCATCGGCCCGATCCCCACCGGCTTCGGCATCGAGGTCGAACTGACCATCTCGATCCCCGGCCTGCCTCGGGCCGAGGCCGAAGCGCTGGTGCAGAAGGCGCATATCGTGTGTCCATACTCCAACGCCACCCGCAACAACATCGACGTCACGCTGACCATCGCCTGAGCGCCCGCGCCTTGGCCGGCCGCCAGGGCCGGCCAAGGCGCGAACGACTGCCGCGCGTGGTGCCGGGGCACGTAGACATTTCCCGCGCGGATTCCGGATAAGCTTCGAACCGGCATCACCGCCCCCGGCATCACGCTCGAACAGATACGCATGAACCAACCGCCTTCCCCGCCGGAGCCGGGCGCCGGCCTCACCTTCAGCAGCGTGATGGATCTCCTGCTCGACGCGATCTGCGTGGTGGACGTCCAGGGCCGCTACCTCTTCGTCAGCGCCGCCTTCGAGCACATCTTCGGCTACGCGCCGGAAGAGGTCATCGGGCGGCCGATGATCGGGCTGGTCCATCCCGATGACCGCGAGCGCACCCTGCAGGCGGCGGACGAGATCATGGCTGGCCAGCCCAAGCCGCATTTCCAGAACCGCTACGTGCGCAAGGACGGCCGGGTCATCCACATCATGTGGTCGGCGCGCTGGTCGGAGGCAGATCGCGTGCGGATCGCGGTGGCGCGCGACGTCACCGAGCTCAAGCACGCCGAGCGGATGCAGGCGGCCCTGCATGCCATTTCCGAGGCGGCGCACTCGGCGGAGGACCTGCTGGCGCTGTTCCGGCACATCCACCGCATCGTCGGCGAACTGCTGCCGGCCAACAATTTCTTCGTGGCCCTGTACGACGCGGACAAGGACGAGCTGAGCTTCCCCTACTTCGTCGACGAACACGACCCGCCACCGCCGACGCAGAGCCTGGATTCCGGCACGCTCAGCAGCGAGGTGATCCGCAGCGGACAGGCGCTGCTGCTGACGCCGGAGACCCGGATAGAACTGCCGCCGCGGGTGCGCCCGATCGTCGGCCGCGATTCGCTGGAGTGGCTCGGCGTGCCGCTCGGCGGGCCGCAGGGCGTGATCGGCGCGCTGGTGGTGCAGAGCTATTCCGGCGAGCTGCGCTACAACGAGCAGGACAAGGCGCTGCTGCAGTTCGTCTCCACCCAGATCGCCGCGGCGATCGAACGCAAGAAGAGCGCGACCCGGCTGCAATACCTGGCCCAACACGACCAGCTCACCAGCCTGCCGAACCGCGGCCTGTTCCACGACCGGCTGCGCACCGCGCTGGCCAGGGCCCGCCGCGACCGGCAGCAGCTGGCCGTGCTGTACCTCGACCTGGACCGGTTCAAGCCGGTCAACGACCACCATGGCCACGACGTCGGCGACCTGCTGCTGCGCGAGGTGGCGGCACGCATCCGCCACTGCGTGCGCGAATCGGACACGGTCGGCCGCATCGGCGGCGACGAATTCGTGGTGCTGCTCAACGACGCCGGCCACGCCGATCATGCGGTCGCGGTCGCCGCCAAGATCGGCGCCGCCCTGCGGCAGCCGTTCGAGCTGGCCGGCGGCCGGCTGCAGGTATCGGCGAGCATCGGCATCGCGCACTATCCGACCCACGGCGAGGACGCCAGGCAGCTGCTGCGGCGCGCCGACGACGCGATGTACGACGCCAAGCGGCAGGGCGGCGACCAGGCGCGGATAAGCGGCACGCCATAGCAATCCGCGGCGCTCGCCGGTAGCCGCCGGTTCCGCCCTGCTGCTAGGCTCATGCGCGCACCACGGCCGCGGCGGCGTCACCCGCGCGCCCGCGCCGTTTCCCCGCCACCGAAGCGAAGGTTGAGCTGCCATGACGCGCCATGTCCACGGCTGAGTCCGCCGGCGGCACCGCCTTCGCGCTGGTGCAGGCGGGCAAGCGCTACGGCAGGCTGCAGGCGCTCGAACCGGTCAGCCTGGCGTTCGCCGCCGGCACCACCACCGCGCTGATCGGCAGCAGCGGCTCGGGCAAATCCACCGTACTGCGCCTGCTGCTCGGCCTGGAGTGGCCGGACCACGGCCACGTCGAGATCGACGGTCGCCCCCTGCAGCGCGCCGACGTACTGCCGCTGCGCCGGCGGGTCGGCTACGTGATCCAGGACGGCGGCCTTTTCCCGCACCTGACCGCGCTGGGCAACCTGGCCCTGCTGCCGCGCCACCTCGGCTGGAATCGCGAGCGGATCCGCCAGCGCGCGGAGCAGCTCGCCGCGCTGACTCACCTGCCATCGGGCGTGCTGGAGCGCTATCCGGCCGAACTGTCCGGCGGCCAGCGCCAGCGCGTGGCGCTGATGCGCGCGTTGATGGCCGATCCCGACGCGCTGCTGCTGGACGAGCCGCTGGGCGCGCTCGATCCGGTGGTGCGCCACGAGCTGCAGGACGAGCTGAAGCAGATCTTCGACCAGCTCGGCAAGACGGTGATCGTGGTCACCCACGATCTCGCCGAAGCGGCGTGGTTCGCCGAACGGCTGGTGCTGCTGCGCCAGGGCGCCGTGCTGCAGGACGGGACGTTCCGCGACCTGCGCGAGCACCCCGCCGATGCCTTCGTCAACCGCTTCGTCGCGGCGCAGCGGCGCCTGCCGGAGGCTCCGTGATGCGCCGCCTGCCGCCTGCATCGATGCTGCTGGGCGTTTGCCTGCTGCTGGGCGCCTGCCTGCTGCCCTCGCCGACGCAGGCTGCACCGGTGCGGATCGGCTCCAAGCAGTTCACCGAGTCGGTGATCCTCGGCGAACTGGCGCTGGCCGGCGCGCGCGAGGCCGGCGTCGAGGCGGTGCATCGGCGCGAACTGGGCGGCACCCGCATCCTGTGGCGCGCCCTGCTCGACGGCGAAATCGACGCCTACCCCGAGTACACCGGCACGCTTACCCAGGAACTGCTGAAAGGCCTGCCGGCGAACGCGGATATCGCCAGCTTGCGCGCGCAACTGAAACCCCTGGGCATCGGCATCACCGACTCGCTCGGCTTCAGCGACAGCTATGCAATCGGCATGCGCAGCGATGTCGCCGCGCGGCTGGGCATCGCCGACATTTCCGACCTGCTGCAGCACCCCGGCCTGCGCTTCGGCTTCTCCAACGAGTTCATGGATCGCGGCGACGGCTGGCCCGGCCTGCGCCAACGCTACGGCCTGCCGCAGGCGAACGTGAGCGGCCTCGACCACGCGCTGTCGTACCGCGCGTTGGCCAGCGGCGCGGTCGACGCGATCGACCTTTACAGCACCGACGCGGAAATCCCCTACTACCACCTGCGCACGCTGCGCGACGATCGCGATTACTTTCCACGCTACGACGCGGTCTACCTGTACCGCCTGGCGCTGGAGCAGAGCGCGCCGGCCTTCGTCGGCGTGCTGCACAAGCTCGTCGGCAGCATCGACGAAGACGCGATGCGCGCGATGAACGCGCGGGTGAAGCTGCGCGGCGTGAAGGAAAACGTGGTGGCCGCCGATTTCCTCGGCATCCACGCGGACGGCCACGACGGCGGGCTATGGCCGCACCTGCTCCAGCGCAGCGTCGAACACGTCAAGCTGGTGGCGATCTCGCTGGGGCTGGCGATACTGCTGGCGATCCCGCTGGGCATCCTGGCGGCCCGGCGGCGGCGTCTCGGCCAGTGGTTGATCGGCCTGACCGGCGTGCTGCAGACGGTGCCGTCGCTGGCGATGTTCGTGTTCATGATCCCGCTGCTCGGCATCGGCACCTGGCCGGCGATCGCCGCGCTGTTCCTGTACAGCCTGCTGCCGATCGTGCGCAACACGCATGCCGGCCTGGTCGGCATTGCGCCGGAATTGCGCGAATCCGCCGCCGCGCTGGGCCTGCCGCCCGGCGTGCGGCTGCGCCGGGTGGAACTGCCGTTGGCGCTGCGCTCGATCCTGGCCGGCATCAAGACCGCGGCGGTGATCAACGTGGGCACCGCCACGCTGGCGGCGCTGATCGGCGCCGGCGGCTACGGCCAGCCGATCCTCACCGGCATCCGGCTGGACGACGTGGGCCTGATCCTGCAGGGCGCCGTGCCGGCCGCCGTGCTGGCGCTGCTGGTGCAGGGCCTGTTCGAACTGGTCGAGCGCCGGCTGACGCCGCGCGGACTGCGGCTCGAAGCGCGCCAATAGGTCCGCCTCAGGCCTTCCTCAGGAAACACACCTTCAGCACCAGGCCCTTGATCTTGTCCGAGCTGCCTTCGATGTGCTCATCGTCGCCGTCGACCAGACGGATGTTGCGGATCAGCGTGCCCTGCTTCAGCGGGATCGACGACCCCTTCACCTTCAGGTCCTTGATCACGCTCACCGTGTCGCCGCTGTTGAGCACGTTGCCGTTGACGTCGCGCACCACCAGCGCGGCATCGCCCGCATGCACACTCGCCGCGATCGGCCACTCGTGACCGCAGTCGGCGCACACGTAGTTGTCGCCGTCCGGATAGGTGTTCTCCATCGCGCACAGCGGGCAGGCGGGGATGTCGGACATCGGTCGATCCTGGTTGTTCAATCAATGGGCCGCCGATTATACGGGGCATGCGGCGCGCATCCGGCTGCAGTCGCGAGAGTCGCCGACTCGATTATCCTGAACATCCCCTCGCCGAGGTATCCGTCATGTACCGTTCCCTGCTGCTGTTGCTGGCGCTCGCCATGTCCGCATCCGTTTGCGTCGCCGCCGCGCCGGAGGAAGCCGCCATGGCCGGGCTTCCCCATGTCGCGTTCCCGGCGCCGCACCGCGTGGCCTCCGGGCGGCTGCAGGCCAGCGACATCCCCACGCTGAAGCGCGCCGGCATCCGCCAGGTGATCGACCTCAGCCTGGACAGCGAGACGCCCGACTTCGACGAAGCCGCCGCAATGCGCGCGGCCGGCATCGGCTACCACAACCTGCCGATCCGCGGCGCCGCCGACCTGAGCCGCGCCCGGGTCGTGCAGTTCGACCGCCTGCTGCGCGACGCCGGCGACCAGCCGACCCTGGTGCATTGCGCCAGCGGCAACCGGGTGGGCGCGATGATCGCCCTGCGCGCCGTGCTGCTCGGCGGCCAGTCGACCGACGCTGCGCTGGCGGAAGGCCATCGCTGGGGCCTGCAGGGTCTGGAACCGGCGGTGCGCGAGCGGCTGCAAGCATGGTCGAGCGGCGCCACGGACGTACCGGTGCCGCCCGCACACTGAAGCGGCGCCACGCTGGCGCGAAAGCCGCTGGGCAAGTGGGGTACCATGCGCGCCACCCAAGCTGCGCACGGCACGGCCCTGGACCCGATCCCCGCTTCGCCGCCCGTTTCCACGCCGCTGCCGCTGCGCGCGGTGTTGCTGATGCTGGCCAGCGCCAGTTTCTTCGCGCTGATGGCGGTGACGATCCGTTTCGCCTCCGCCCAGTTGCACCCGTTCCAGATCACCTTCTTCCGCAGCACGTTCGGCGCGCTGTTCGCGCTGCCGCTGCTGCACCCGCACGGCTGGCAGCTGCTGCGCACGCCGCGACTCGGTTTCTACGTGATGCGTTGCGTGCTCGGCATGGGCGGCATGCTGGCCGGCTTCTGGGCGATCGTGAACCTGCCGCTGGCCGAGGCGGTGGCGCTGTCGTACTCCTCGCCGCTGTTCGTCACCATCGGCGCGGTGATCTTTCTCGGCGAAATCGTGCGCCGGCGCCGCTGGAGCGCGGTGGTGGCCGGCTTCATCGGCGTGCTGGTGATCGTACGGCCCGGCAGCGCGGCATTCACCGCCGGCAGCCTGGTCGCCCTGCTGGCGGCGGCGCTGACCGGCGCGGTGACGATCAGCATCAAGTCGCTGACCGGCAGCGAGCCGGCCGACCGCATCGTGCTGCTGACCACGCTGCTGTGGGTGCCGCTGTCGCTGCCCGCCGCGCTGGCCACGTGGCAATGGCCGCATGCCGGGATCTGGCCGTGGCTGGTGCTGTCCGGCGCGCTCGGCACCAGCGGCCACTGGTGCTGGACGCGCGCGCTGCGGCTGGCCGATGCCTCGCTGCTGGCGCCGTTCAGCTACCTGCAGTTGCTGATCGTGGCGGTGCTGGCCTGGTGGATCTTCGACGAACGGGTGGATCGCTACACGGCAGCGGGCGCGGCCATCATCATCGGCGCCAGCCTGTATATCGCCCACCGCGAACACAGCCTGGCACGCCAGCGGCGCCGCGAACGGCGCGCCACGAACGCCGGGCCCCAGATCTGACGGCGCCGCCCGGCGCCGCTCATTCCTCGTCGGACCATGCCGGCAGCTCCGGCAGGTTGGCCATTTCCGCCAGCAGGTCGACCGGCTCGGGCACGGCGGCCAGCGCCAGCGGCCAGCGGCCGACCACCTCGTACCTGCACTGGCCGAAGAAACTGCGGATCAGCACGAACTCGGACACGCGCCACTGGATCGCCGCGACCGACTCCTCGATGGCATCGACGGCATGCCCGTGCAGCATGGCCACGTGCGGCAGGAAGCTGGACACGCCGCTGACTTGCAGGCCCGCGCGAAGCTGCGCCGCGGCCACCGCCTTGCGCAGCTCCAGCGCCGCCGCGGTGGTGAGGCCATCCGCGCACAGCACGAACGGGAACTGCCCGTCACGGGCGCTGAAGCGCATCGCCGAATCCAGCGTGGCCACGAAACTCTGCGCGCGCACTTCGCCGGCCGCGGCCAGCAGTGCGTCTTCCAGCGGCTGGCGCAGCCGTTCGGGCTTGCCCATCGGGCACAACGTCAGGTGCAGGCTGTCGACACCGACCGGCGAGCCGCTGACCCGGTGCGACTTGCGGAAACGCTCGCCCACGCCGGCGATCGCGCTGCGTGCCTGTTCATCCGGCAGCAACGCGAAGAAATAGCTGATGCCGGCGGCGAGTTCGAACGGATTCGATGAAATGGAAATGACTGCCGCCTCCATGCTTCGCACCAGTAGCCGGTGGCCCCCGCAGCTTGCGGACTGCCGGTAACAGGATCCGAGCTTGCCGCTTGTCGGCGGGACGCACAAGTACCCGCCCCGCCGGTCCGTTCAGCGCAGCTGGCTGTCCTTGCTGCCGCGGCGGTTGTACAGGCTGGCGCTGCGCTGCTCCGCGTCCTGCGCCTGCTGGCAGGTCACGCACAGACGCACGCCGGGCACGGCCTGGCGCCGTGCCGCGGGGATCGGCGCGTCGCACTCCTCGCAGCGCTCCAGACCCGGACCCTGGCGCAATTGCTGGCGCGCGCGCTGCACGCCGTCGTTGACCGTGGCGTCGATCTGGTCCTGCACGGCGCCGTCGCCGGCCCAACCGGTTGCCATGGGAAATCTCCGAAGGTTTGGCGGTATGCGCTTGTCTCGGCAAGGATTTGGGTGCGTCGAAGCAGCGTTTCAAGCCGTTGCGGCGGGCCGCTGCCGGCGGCCACCCGAGGCGCCGCCGGTGCGGCGATTGGCGGCATGGCCCGACGCGGCGGAAGTGCCAGAATGCCGTATTGCCCGCCATGGAGATCAGTCATGAGTCCGTCGTCGCCCACCGCCCCCGCTTCTTCCACGCTGCGCAGCGACGACAGCGTCGCCAAGCAGCTGTTTCTGGGCAACATCGTGGAGGAGAACCTGTTCCCCTACCCGCAGATCCGCGCGCGCGACCGCGAGATGCTGGGTGCGATGACCGACGCGATCGACCAGTTCCTCGCCGACAAGGGCGCCGAGCTGAAGCAGTACGACCGCGACGCCGAGCAGCCGGCGGAGTTCATCCAGGCGCTGCGCGAGATGGGCCTGTTCGGGCTGATCATCCCCGAGCAGTTCGGCGGCATGGAGCTGTCCAACGGCGCCTATGCGCGCGTGCTCGGCCAGACCAGCAGCCACGACAGCTCGGTCTCGCTGACCATCGGCGCGCACAGCTCGATCGGCATGAAGGGCCTGCTGCTGTTCGGCAGCGACGCGCAGAAGCAGCGCTACCTGCCGAAGCTCGCCACCGGCGAGATGATCGCCGCGTTCTGCCTCACCGAATCCGGCGCCGGCTCCGACGCCGCCTCGATCCGCACCAAGGCGACGCGCAACGGCGACGGCAGCTGGACGCTCAGCGGCGAGAAGATCTGGATCACCAACGGCGGCATCGCCGATTTCTACACCGTGTTCGCGCGCACCGACACGCCCGAGGGCAAGATCACCGCGTTCCTCGTCGAAGCGGCGTGGCCCGGCGTGAGCCACGGCCCGCACGAGGACAAGATGGGCATCCGCGCCTCGAGCACCACCACCGTCGCGTTCGCCGACGTGCGAGTGCCGGCGGAGAACGTGCTCGGCCCAGTCGGCAAGGGCTTCAAGGTAGCGATGAGCATCCTGAACTCGGGCCGCACCGGCCTGGGTGGTGGCGCGGTCGGCGGCATGCGCACGCTGATCCGGCTGGCCTGCGCGCAGGCGAAGGAGCGCAAGCAGTTCGGCCAGCCGATCGCCGAGTTCGGCCTGGTGCGCGAGAAGATCGCGCAGATGACGGTGGACTGCTTTGCCGCCGAGAGCGCGGTGTGGATGGTGGCGCACCTGATCGACGGCGGCGGCAGCGACTACTCGGTCGAGGCGGCGATGAGCAAGGTGTTCGCCAGCGAGGCGGTGCAGCGCGCTTCCTACGAGGCGCTGCAGATCGCCGCCGGCAACGGCTTCATGCGCGAGTTCCCGTACGAGCAGATCACCCGCGACACGCGCATCCTGTCGATCTTCGAGGGCACCAACGAAATCCTGCGCCTGTACGTCGCGCTGTCCGGCCTGAAGGGCGTGGGCGCCGGCCTCAGCGAGCTGAAGGCGGCGGTGGGCGACATCTTCAACGAGCCGATCAAGGGCTTCGGCGTGCTCGGCAGCTACACCGGCCGGCGCATGCGCGAGGCCACCGGCTACGGCATCGACCGCATCGCGCACGAGCTGTCGCCGCGGCTGCGCAAGGTCGCCGCCACCTACGAGAAGTACACGGTGGAGCTGTCCAAGTCGTCCGACGCGCTGCTGCGCCGCTACGGCAAGAAGGTGGCCGACCAGCAGCACGCGCAGAAGCGCCTGGCCGACATCGCGATCGACCTGTTCGTGGGCCTGTGCGTGCTGTCGCGCGCCGACAGCCTGGAAAAGCAGTCGCACCCGGCCGCCGGCGAGGCGGCCAGCATCGCCGAAATCTTCGCCAAGCAGGCGCGCCGGCGCATGGCGCGCAACGTGCGCGGCCTGGAGCGCAACGAGGACGAAGCGATCGAGCAGCTGGCCGGCGCGGTGCTCGCGCACGACGGCTACCTGTGGGACGTGATCTGAAACCTGCCGAAGGAGAACCCGCCATGAGCATCCCCACCGTCCGCGCCAGCACCGGCGGCGCGCCGTATGCAGTCGATTTCACCGACGACCAGGGCAACAGCTGGCACGCCGACGAGCCGCTTGAGGAAGGCGGCGCCAACACCGGCCCGGCGCCGCACCGGCTGCTGCTGTCCGCGCTGGGCGCCTGCACCGCAATCACGCTGCAGATGTACGCGGCGCGCAAGGGCTGGCCGCTGCGCCACGTCGACGTCGAGCTCAAGTTCAACCCGGAAGGCACGCCCGAATCGGGCAACGACATCACCCGCGTGATCACCCTGCAGGGCGAACTGGACGGCGAGCAGCGCGAGCGCCTGCTGCAGATCGCCAACAAGTGCCCGATCCACAAGGTGCTGACCGGCGAGGTGCGCATCGCCTCGCGGCTTGGCGGCGATTCGCCGTAACGGGCTGACGCCACGGCCGTCTGGACGGCTGTTCCGAAGCGGACTTCGGGCCGGAATCGCGGCTTCCCGCCATTTCCATGCTTCACTCGACCTTGACACCTTCACCAAGGTGGGAGTAGATGACGGGCACGTGGCGCTTCCCGGGGAGAGAACGACCATGGTCTTGCAGAACGTGATTTGGGCGATCACGCTGGCGGGGATGGGGCTGGTGGCACTGGGCTTCATCTACGCCATCACGCAGGCCGGCAAGCCGGCCGATACCGCCGAAGCGGAGCGGGCACACCGAACCTCCATGACCTTGCGCCGCGCCTTGTTCGTGGCGCTGCTGCTGTTGGGCATCGGGATCGCTTGGGCCAGCCTGCGGCCCTTTCCCATCCCGTTGCAGCATGGGCCGTTGCAGGCGGCGCAGGTGGTCGAGGTGGTCGGCCACCAGTGGACGTGGGATGTCAGCCAGACCCACCTGAGGGCAGGCGAACCGGTGGAATTCCGGGTAACCGCCAGCGACGTGAACCACGGCTTCGCGATCTATGCCCCGGATGGCCGCATCGTCATCCAGACCCAGGCAATGCCCGGCTTCACCAACAAGATCCTGTACACGTTCCACACGCCGGGCACCTACAAGATCATGTGCCTTGAATACTGCGGCGTCGCACACAACGGGATGACCGCCGAATTCGACGTGGCCGCGCGGGAGGACAAGTCATGAGCTCGCTCGAACTCTACCCGCAGGACGAGAAACTGTCGCGCCGCGAGCACCTGGCGTTCAACCTGTACATGATCACCGCCCTGCTGCTGTTCGTGCTGATGATGCTGCTGGGCCTGACCATGCGCATGACCCAGGCCGAGTGGACGCCGGTCCAGGCCGCGATGTTCTACAAGATCATGACGATGCACGGCGCCGGCATGGTCGGCACCATGAGCCTGGCCAGCACCGCGGTGATGTGGTTCTTCCTGCGCAAGTACGTGTCGCTGCACGCGTGGGCGTTCCTGAGCAACTACGTGCTGTTCATGCTGGGCGCGCTGTGCATCATCGGGGCGGTGTTCGTCGGCAACTTCGCCAGCGCGTGGACCTTCCTGTACCCGCTGCCGGTGCACTCGATGGGGCTGTGGAGCAACGGCGCAGCCGCCGTGTTCATGGTCGGCTACCTGCTGATCGGCGTGGGCATGCTGATCTTCTACCTGGACGCCGCGGCGGCGATCATCCGGCGCTACGGCAATCTCGCCCGCGGGCTGGGGTTGCAGTGGCTGTTCGGCGGCACCATCGACCCGACCCATCCCAAGGCCGTCGTTGCCGGCACCATGGTGATCATCGCCAACTCGCTGGGCATCCTCGCCGGCGCGGTAGTGCTGGTGATGTGCCTGATCAACGCCTACGACCCGGATGTCGCGCTCAACGCGCTGGTGGTGAAGAACCTGATCTACTGGTTCGGCCACATGGTCATCAACGCCACGATCTACATGGGCGTGATCGCTGTCTACGAACTGCTGCCGCGCTACACCGGCAAGCCCTACGGGATCTCGCGGCCGTTCCTGTGGTCATGGGCGGCGAGCACGGTATTCGTGATCATCGTGTTCCCGCACCACCTGCTGATGGATTACGCTGAGCCGCGCTGGATGCTGGTGATGGGCCAGATCATCTCCTATGCAGCCGGCTTCCCGGTGTTCCTGGTGACCGCCTATGGCGTGCTGACCAACATCCACCGCTCCGGCCTGCGCTGGCAGATGCCCTCGATGCTGGCCGTGCTGGCGCTGTTCGGCTGGGCCGCGGGCATCGTGCCGGCGATCATCGACGGCACCATCAGCGTCAACCGGGTGATGCACAACACGCAGTGGGTGCCGGGGCATTTCCACTTCTACCTGCTGCTCGGCGTGTTGCCGATGATCCTCACCCTGCTCTACCACGTGGTCGGCAGCCGCCGTCGCGCGCCGGTCGACGGTGGCGCGGATCGCACCGGCCTGTTCCTGTACGTGGTGGGCGGCATCTGCTTCTGCATGGTGTTCCTGTACGCCGGCCACATGAGCGTGGCCCGGCGCTTCGCCGCGCACCTGCCGGAATGGCTGCCGTACGACAGGGTCGGTTCGGTCGCCGCGATGGTGCTGATCCTCGGCATGCTGCTGTTCGCCACGCGCCTCATCGGCGGCCTGCTCAAGGCGCCGGTCGATGCCGATCCTGCGCACCCTGCTGGCTAGCGTCCTGCTGCTGGCGCTCGGTGGCGCCGTGTTGACGGTCGCCACCGACGGCTTCCACGCGTTCACCAGCGAAACCGCCCGCCGCCTCGCAGTGCGACGCGACCCGCCACCGGTACCGGCCGTGCTGCTGGAGACCCAAACCGGCGCCCGCCTCAACCTGGCCGAGCTGCGCGGCCGCTGGGTGCTGGTCGACTTCATCTACACCCGCTGCATGACCTGGTGCCTGGCGCTGGGCGGCGAGTTTGCGCAACTGCAGGATCGGCTTGCCGCCCCGCTGGCCGACGGCCGGCTGGTTCTGCTCAGCATCAGTTTCGACCCGGTGCATGACACGCCTGCCGAGCTGGCGGCCTACCGACAGCGCTTTCGCGGCCGCGACCACGGCTGGATCGTCGCCCGGCCGACCAGCACTGACGGCCTGCAACAGTTGCTGCGCACGTTCGGCGTCACCGTGGTGCCGGACCGGATGGGCGGCTACGTCCACAACGCCGCGATCCAGGTGGTCGACCCGCAGGGGCGGCTGGTGCTGATCCTCGATGCGGGCAACCCGCAGGCCGTCGCGCAGACCATGCGGGGCAAGCTGCCGTGAGAATCGCCGGCCGGCAACGCCTGGCCCCGGCCTTCGCCGCGGTGCTGTTCGCGATCCTGCTGCTGCCATCGGCGCGGCACGGGCTGGAAGGCAGCATGACGGCGCAGATGCTGGTGCAGATACCGCTGCTGATCGGGATCGGCTGGCTGCTGCCCGCCGCGTTGCCGCAACGGCTTGGCGAGGGCATCGCGCGCTGGAACCAGCACGGCATCAGCAGCGTGGTGCTGGCCAGCCTGGCCGGCATGTTCTGGATGCTGCCGCGCTCGCTCGATGCGGCCATCGGCGAACCGTGGATGGCGGTGGCGAAGTTCGCCAGCGTGCCGCTGCTGATCGGCCTGCCGCTGGGACTGGGCTGGCCGCGCATGGGCTTCGTGGTGCGCGGCGTGTTCCTGCTCGAACTGATCGCCACGTTCTTCCGGCTGGGCTGGCTGTATCTGGTCTCGCCGGTGCGCCTGTGCAACAGCTACCTGCTCGACGACCAGCAGCGCGCGGGCGAGACCATGCTGGTGATCGGCGGCGTGATCCTGGCCGGCATCCTGGCCAAGCTGTTGTGGGGGCGCTTCAACCCGGCCTGAAGGGCTACCGGCACGACGTCAGCCGATGCCGGCCAGCCGCAGCAGCGCCGCCGCCAGCGCGCCCACGACCACCACCAGCAGGAACGGCGCGCGCAGCCACAATGCGACACCCGCGGCAAGCAGCGCGCCGAGCCGCGCGTCGAGCGCCAGCGCCGCGCCGGCGCTGAACGTGTTCATCGCGGTCAGCGAAGCCAACAGGCCGATCGTCAGCGTGCCCGCGACACGGCTCATGTGTTCGTTCTCCAGCCAACGCGCCGGCACCAGGTAGCCGGCCAGCTTGATCGCATACGCCGCCGCGCTGGCCAGCAGCAGCCACCCCCACAGCGCCATCAGCGGTGCTCCCGCGACGGTGCGCCGGCGTCTTCGTAGCCGGCCGGATCGACGTCCGGCTCCAATCCCTCGTCCGCGGGTCCGCGGCTGAACCAGCCCCACAGCGCCGCGACCAGCGCGGCGAGCAGGATCGGCACGCCGGGCGGCACCCGCGGCAAGGCCAGCACGGTAACCAGCGCGCAAACCACGGCCAGCGCCACCGGCTGGCGTGCGCGCAGGCGCGGCCACAGCAGGCCGAGGAACGCGGCCACCGCCGCGCCGTCCAGGCCCCAGCGCCGTGGATCGCCCAGCGCATCGCCGAGCAGCGCGCCGGCCAGGGTGAACAGGTTCCACAGCGCGAACACGCCCAGCCCGGCGGCCCAGAAGCCGCGGCGCTGCTCGTCGGGATCGAGCTGGCCCGCGGCGGTGGCGGCGGATTCGTCGATGGTGACCTGGGCGGCGAGCAACCGGCGCCAGCCGCGCGGCCGGAGCATCCGGTTCATCTGCATGCCGTAGACCGCATTGCGCACGCCGAGCAGGGTGGCCGCGCCGAACGCGGCCGAACCGGCGCCGCCGCCAGCCACCACGCCGATGAAGGCGAACTGCGAGCCGCCGGTGAACATCAGCGCGCTCAGCGCCACCGTCTGCCACACGCCGAGCCCGGAAGCGACGCCCAGCGCACCGAACGACACCCCGTACAGCCCGGTCGCCACGGCGATCGAGAGGCCAATCTTCACGGCGGGGGACAACGCGACACTCACCGGCGGATCTTATCCCATCGGCGGTCCGCCCCGCGCGGGTCGCCGCTCCCTTGGTTCTTTTTGTACATTACTGTAATATCCAGTTATGGAAAACAATCACAACGAAGGCATGAGCGGCTTCCTGGCCATCGAACAGAAGCTCGCGGTCAGCACGCGCAGGCACCGCGGCTTTCCGCGCGACCAGGCCATGCTGGTGCGCATGGTGAAGCTGCTGCACAAGCTGTTCAGCGACCACGCCAACCTGCTGCTGCGCACGCATGGCCTGACCCACCCGGAATACAACGTGCTGATGATGCTCGACGGCAGCGAGGGCGGCCTGAGCCCGTCGCAGCTCGGCGAGGCGACCAGCGAGAAGTCGTCGAACACCACCCGCCTGATCGACCAGCTGCTGGCCAAGGGCCTGCTCACCCGCTCGCCCAGCGATGAGGACCGCCGCATGCTGGTGGTGCAGCTCACCGACGAGGGCGAAGCCCTGATCCGGCAGGTGGTGCCGGCGGTCACCCTGCAGCTGCAGGGCTTCTTCGCCGGCATCACCGACGCCCAGCGCGGCCAGCTGGAACACCTGCTGAAGAAAGTGCTGCGCGGAGTGGAGTCGCAGGGATGAGCAGCACCGCGACCGCCGAACCGCCGGCAACGCCGCCGCTGCCCTGGCGCCAGCAGATCGCCCACGCCATGGCCGGCGAAAAGGCCGCGTGGCTGTTCATCCTCAAGACCCTGCTGGCGATCTACCTCACCGGCTGGCTGGCGATGCGGCTGCAGCTGGGCTCGCCATCGGTGGCGATGGTCACCGTGGTCGTGGTGATGAACCGGCAGTCGGGCATGGTGCTGGCCAAGAGCCTGTATCGCGGCCTGGGCACCCTGCTCGGCTGCACCGGCGCGATCCTGGCGGTGGCGCTGTTCCCGCAGCAGCCGTTGCCGCTGGTGCTGTTCATCTCGCTGTGGGCCGGGCTGTGCGCCGGCGGCGCGGTGCTGTTCCGCCACTTCCGCGCCTATGCCTTCGTGCTGGCCGGCTATACCGCGGCGATGATCGTGCTGCCGGCCATGAGCCATCCGGTCCACGTGTTCGACAGCGCGTTCGCGCGCACCTCCGAGGTGCTGCTGGGCCTGCTGGTGGCCAGCGTGGTGTTCGACGCGGTGTTCCCGATCCGCCTGCGCGGCGACCTGCGCGGTAGCGCCGACCGCAACTTCGACGGCTTCCTGGACTTCATCCGCGACAGCAGCCGCGGCGCGCTGGTCGACCACGAGGCGATGGAGCGCACGCAGATGCGCGTGGTGCGCGGCGCACTCGGCTTCGAGGATCTGCGCACCGCCGCGTTCTTCGACGACCCTTCCCTGCGCACCCGCAACGGCCTGCTGAAGCTGCTCAACCAGCGCTTCATGGTCTCGGCTTCGCGCTTCCAGTCGCTGCACCACCTGGTCGACCGCCTCCGGCGCAAGGGCTCGACCACCGCCGCGCAGGCGCTGATGCGCCTGCTGCGCCCGCTGGGCGATGCGCTGGACGAACGCGCCACGCGCGATGACCTGGACCGGCTGGCCGACCAGCTTGCCGCCTGCCATCGACGGATCGCCGCGCAGGCGACGCACGAGCGCGCCGCGCTGGAGCCGTCCTGCCGCGACGACTTCGACACCGGCCACGCGCTGCTCCGCCGCTTTCTCGACGAACTGCGCGACTACGTGCGCACCAAGGCCCATCTGGACCTGGGACGCCGCGCCGGCAAGCCCGTGCCGCAAGCGCGCGGCCGCGTCCACTTTGCCCGCACCAACGACAACCATGCGGTGATGCTGGCAATGCTGCGCTCGGCCGCGGTGACCCTGGTGCTGTCGCTGCTGTGGCTCAGCAGCGGCTGGACCGGCGGCGCCATGGCCCTGTTCGGTCTGGTCGCGCTGATCTCGATGGCGTCGGCGGCGCCGGATCCGGTGTTCGTCTCCAAGCGCATCGCGATCGGCCACCTGCTGGCGCCGATCGTGGCGCTGCCCACCTACAGCGTGCTGCCACTGCTGCCTACCTATCCGCTGCTGGTGCTCGGTACCCTGCCGCTGCTGATGCTGTCGCTGTACCTGGTCACCCGGCCGACGCTGGCCATCATCGGCATCGCCATGAGCGTGGGCATCCTGGTCGCGCTGGCGGTCGGCGAGGCACCGCACGTCGACGCGCCGATGTACCTCAACAGTGGGCTGTCGTTCGCGGTGGGCGCCTGGCTCGCGGTGGCGATCTTCAGGCTGATTCCCTCGGGCCATGGCAGCAAGGGGCGCCGCTGCCGCCTGCTGCGCCGCCTGCGCGGGCTGGTCCGGCTCGCCGCCGGCGCGCCGCTGCCAGGCCTGCTGCCGCGTTTCGAAAGCCTCGCCCGCGACCTGTTCCAGCAGATCGTGGCGCAGACCCGGCCGGGCAGCCGGCATTCGCGCGAGCTGCTGGACTGGGCCCTGATGGTGCATGAAACCGGCCACGCCCTGATCGGGCTGCGCCACGACCTGGCCGAACAGGCGCTGCCGAGCGCGCTGCACGCCGACCTCGACGCCGCGCTGGACGCGCTGGCCCGCGTCTACGAACGGCTGGACCCGGCCGACCGCGCGGCCGCGCTCGCCCGCGTCCGCCATCTCCTGGCGCAGATCGACATCACCCGCCCGACGCTGCGCGAGCACCTGCACCTGCTGCTGGGCGCGCTGGAGGACGACGATTCCGTGCTCGCCGCCGGCGTCGCCCGCCAGCACCGTCTGCTGCGCCTGCCGGAGGCCACCCATGCCGTATGAGGTCTCCATCGGCGGCGTCTACTTTCCCGGCGTGCTGATGTTGGCCGTGCTGTTGCTGCCCGCGCTGTGGCTGCTCGACCAGCTGCTCGGCCGCATCGGCCTCTACCGCCATGCGACGCATCCGTCGCTGCTGCGCATCGCGCTGTTCACCGGCGTCTGCAGCGTGGCGACGCTCGCCCTGTTTTCCTGAGGTATCCCTGTCATGAGAAGTGCAACCCTGATCCGTGCCGGCTTTACCGCCGCGATGGTGCTGCTGGCGACGGCGGCCGCGTACATCGCCTGGCAACACTACATGTCGTCGCCGTGGACCCGCGACGCGCGCATCCGCGCCGAAGTGGTGCGCATCGCGCCGGATGTCTCCGGCCTGATCACCCGCGTCGCGGTGAAGGACAATCAGCTGGTGAAGAAGGGCGACCTGCTGTTCGTGGTGGACCGCGACCGCTACCAGCTGATCGCCGACCAGGCCGAAGCCGACCTCGCCGCCGCCGAAGCCGCCGCGGCGGCCGCCGGCGCGAACACCTCGGCCGCTGCCGCCGGCGCGCAGGCCAGCGAGGCCGAGGCCGCGATGCGCCGCCTGCAGGCGCAACGCCGCGACCGGCTGGGCGACGTGATCTCGCGCGAGGCGCGCGACGATGCCTCTGCCGCCGCCGAGGCCGCCCGGGCCAGCTGGCGTCAGGCGCAGGCGGGGCGCAGCGCCGCCAGTGCCAGCCAGCGGCGCGCGGTTGTCGCGGTGCGCCAGGCGCGCATCGCGCTGGAGCGCGCGCAGCTCGACCTGGCCCGCACCGAAGTGCGCGCGCCCAGCGACGGCAGCATCACCAACCTCGACGTGCGCGCCGGCGACTTCGCCGAGGCAGGCAAGCCGCGCATGGCCCTGGTCCGGCGCGACGACATCTGGATCTACGGCTACTTCGAGGAAACCAAGCTGCCGCAGGTGCACGTCGGCGATCCGGTCGACATCCGCCTGATGGCCGGCGGCGTGCGCCTGCGCGGCCACGTCGACAGCGTCGCGGTGGGCATCGCCGACGGCGCCAGCCCTGCCAGCGACAACCTGCTCGCCCAGGTCGAACCCACCTTCAACTGGATCCGCCTGGCCCAGCGCGTGCCGGTGCGCATGCGCATCGACGCGTCGTCGATCCCGCGTGGCGCGGTGCTCGCCGCCGGCATGAGCGCCACCCTGGTCGTCCAGGGAAACCGCCGGGACTGATCGTCAGGCCGGCCGTGGCCGGCGCAACAGCCGCAACGGCGCGGGCACGCCGCCGTGCTCGGCGGTGAGGCCGGACATCACCAGCCGCCGGAACGGCGAGAGCCGCGCGCCGGCGCCCAGTGCCAGCTTGCGCAACACGCGCGCCGGTCGGCGGTCGTCGGTGTACAGGCCGGCCAGGGCCTTGGTGGCCAGGTACAGCGGGCGCGTGGCCAGCCGCAGCCGGCGTTCGTAGCGCGCCAGCAGTGCCGGCGCGGCGATGGGCTGGCCGGCGGCGTGTGCAGCACGCAGCTCGCGCGCCAGCAGGTCCTGCCCGAGCAGGCCGAAATTGAAGCCGTGCGCGGTGACCGGGTGCATGCCCACCGCGGCGTCGCCGATCAATGCAAAGCGCTCGGCCACGAAACGCTTCGCGTACACGCCCACCAGCGGATAGGCACAACGCGGGCCGGCCACGCTCATCGTGCCCAGCCGCTGCCCGAAGCGCTCGGCCATCGCCGCCCCCAGCGCCGCGTCGTCCAGCGCCAGCAGCTCGCGCATCGCCGGCGGCGGCAGGGTCAGCACCACCGAGGACGTATGCGCATCGTGCAGCGGCAGCAGGGCCAGGGTCTGGCCGTGGCCGAACCACTCCCACGCCACCTGTTCGTGCGGCACCTCGTGGCGCATGCGCAGCACCAGCATGGTCTTGCCGAAGTCGCGCATCTCCGCGCCGATGCCCATCGCGCGGCGGGTGTCGGAGTAGCGGCTGTCCGCTGCCACCACCAGCTGCGCGCGCAAGGTGTCGCCGTTGTCGAGGTCGACCTCGGTGCCGGCGGCGCTGGTGCGTACCGCGCCGACCCGCGCGCCGGTGATGCGTTCGACCTCGGGCAGTATCATCGCCTCTTCGTACGCGGCGCGGCGGATCGCATGGTTCGACAGCAGCCAGCCGAGTTGTTCCTTGCCGGCCTCGCCGTGGCGGAACATCAGGCTCTCGCGGTCGTCGCCGTCGAGCACCATCGCGTCGCGCAGCGTGCCGATCTCCTCCTCGCGCAGGCGCGCCCACAGGCCCAGCTCGCGTAGCAGGCGCTGCGAGTGGTGGGTGATCGCGATCTCGCGGCCGTCGTCGGCCGGCGCGGCCAGCGCGGACTCTTCCTGCCGCTCCACCAGCGCGATGCGCAGGCCGCTGCCGGCCAGCGAACGGGTGAAACACAAGCCGGCCGGGCCGGCGCCGATGACCACGATGTCGAACGACATGGGCAGAACGCTCCTGGAGATGATCGTCGGCAAGCAACGGGGCGCTACACCAGCTCGTGCCGATGCCGGCGGGGCAACCGCCGGCGGTTGCCCCGTCAGCCGCCGCAACCGCCGCAGCAGATCGACGGCAGCTGTACCACCTGCTTCGGCGCTACCGTCCAGCCAACCTGGCGCAGCACCTCGATCAGGTCCGCCGCCGTCGCCGAGGCGGATACGCGCATCACCAGGCCGCTCATGTCCAGGTCGGCCACCGCGGTGGGGTCGACATTGAACAACGCGTCCTGCACGACGGCAGGATCGGGGGCGGCTTCGGTCAGGGCAATATGGAATTCCATTGGATTTCCTCGATTCATGGACACTGTCACGGTGTCGTCCACACCGATATTCGGCACCGGCGCCACCAGCCGCCTTGACCCCGGTCAAGCGCGGGGCCGGCCATGTCGATCCAGTCAGCATCCATTCGTCGCATGGACAACCTCCTGCAAAAGGCGATCCGCCATGCCGCTCCAGCTCTACGCCCACCCGTTCTCCTCCTATTGCCAGAAGGTGCTGATCGCGCTGTACGAGAACGGCACCCCGTTCGAATGGCGGGTGCTCACGCCGGACGACGCGGCCACCAGCGCCGAGTTCACCGCGCTGTGGCCGATCCGCCGCATGCCCCTGCTGCGCGACGGCGAACGCACGGTGGTCGAGTCGAGCATCATCATCGAGTACCTCGACCGGCATTACCCCGGCACCGCACCGCTGATGCCCGCCGACGCCGGCGCCGCGCTCGAGGCGCGCCTGCTGGATCGCTTCTTCGACAACTACCTGCAGACGCCGCAGCAGAAGATCGTGTTCGACAGCCTGCGCCCCGCCGCCGACCGCGACCCCTACGGCGTCCGGGAAGCGCGCGCCATGCTCGACACCGCCTACGCCTGGCTCGACCGCAAGCTCGCCGGCCGCACCTGGGCTACCGGTGGCGACTTCAGCCTCGCCGACTGCGCCGCCGCGCCCGCGCTGTTCTACGCCGACTGGACCCACCGCATCCCGGCAACTTGCAGCAACGTCATCGCCTATCGGCAACGCCTGCTGGCGCGGCCCTCGTTCGCGCGCGCGGTGGACGAGGCGCGGCCGTACCGCTCCTACTTCCCGCTCGGCGCGCCCGAGCGCGATTGAGCCGAAGACGCCCTACTCGGCCGGCAGGGCCACGCCACGGCGTGCCCGGCGCCCCTTCCACAGGTAGCCGATGCCCAGCAGCACGAACCACACCGGGCTGGCGATCAGCGCCTCGCGGGTATCCGGCTGCAGGCTCAGCAGCACCAGCACGAACACGAAGAACGCCAGGCAGGCCCAGCACATGAACACGCCGCCGGGCATCTTGTAGATGGAAGCTTCATGCAGCTGCGGCCGCTGGCGCCGGTAAGCGATGTAGGCAAACAGGATCAGCGACCACACGAACATGAACAGCACCGCGGACAGCGTGGTGATCAGGGTGAACGCGGTGATCAGGTCGGGGATCAGGTAGATCATCGCCGCGCCCAGCAGCAGGCAGAAGCAGGAGAACAACAGGCCCAGCGACGGCACCGCCGCGCGCGACAGCCGCGCGAACATCTTCGGCGCGTGCTGCTCCTCGGCCAGGCCGTACAGCATGCGGCTGGTGGAGAAGATGCCGCTGTTGGCCGAAGACGTGGCCGAGGTTAGCACCACGAAGTTGATCAGGCTGGCCGCGGCCGGGATGCCGGCCAGCACGAACAGTTCCACGAACGGGCTCTTGCCCGCCTCCACCAGGCGCCACGGCGTCACCATCATGATCGCGACCAGGGCCAGCACGTAGAAGATGATGATGCGCACCGGGATCGAGTTGATCGCCTTGGGCAGGTTGCGCCTCGGGTCGGCCGTCTCGGCCGCGGTGGTGCCGACCAGCTCGATGCCGACGAAGGCGAACACCGCGATCTGGAAGCCGGCGAAGAAACCGCTGAGGCCCTTCGGAAAGAACCCGCCGTCATTCCACAGGTTGGCCACCGAAGCCTGGTGTCCGCTCGGCGAGGTGAAGCCCCAGGCGACCAGTGCGACGCCGGTGGCGATCAGCGCGATGATCGCCACGATCTTGATCAGCGCGAACCAGAACTCCAGCTCGCCGAACAGCTTCACCGTGACCAGGTTCAGGCCGAGCAGCAGCAGCACGCACAGCACCGCCGGAATCCACGGCGCCAGCCCCGGAAACCAGAACTGCGCATACGCGGCAATCGCGATCACGTCGGCAATCGCGGTGATGACCCAGCAGAACCAGTAGGTCCAGCCGCAGAAGAAACCGGCCCACGGCCCGAGCAGGTCGGTGGAGAAATCGATGAAGGATTTGTACTCGAGGTTGGACAGCAGCAGCTCGCCCATCGCCCGCATCACGAAGAACAGCATCACGCCGATGATCAGGTAGACCAGCAGGATCGACGGCCCGGCCAGGCTGATCGTCTTGCCCGAACCCATGAACAGGCCGGTACCGATCGCGCCGCCGATGGCGATCAGCTGCAGGTGCCGGTTGGAAAGGCTGCGCCTCAGGTGCTCGGGGTGTTCCAGCGATGCGGTCATGCGGCGCGCCTTGGCGATGGGAAGGGGTCAACATACAGAAAAGCGCCCGCGGCATCCACGCGGCGCGCCACGCGCCACCTTCCCGCCGGCAACCGCTAACCCTGCCCGCGCGGCTTCGCCGGCAGGCCGCGGGAGTAGGCGTACAGCGCGCCGACGTGCTACGGACCCCAATAGTCGAACTTGAAGATGCTTTGCGCGGGAATGGAAAATGAAATTTCCCCACCGCATTTGATGACATGATATCCGGGCTCTATTTGACCACGCGCACCGATGGGGTGAGGCCAAATCTTGCCATCGACTGTCAGCGGGCCACATTGACCACCATTGTCGTCGGCGAGGATCAGATAGGTGAGGCCATCGGGCGAGCGCGAAACTGAGCCACGAAGATCGCGATGACTACAAGCAGCGCAACCGATTGCCAGAATAGCCAAGACGATCTGCCGAATCATGGCCGCGAACTTCCCTTGCCGGCTAACGAGGTTGTAGAAAAACCTCCGCCCATCCTGCTTCAATAGCCCCACGTGAACAAGGGGGCGGCATGGCACGCTACCGGCATATCGATATGAGTCCGCGGCTGTTGCCGGTGGATCTGCAGGCGCAGCTGGTGCCGGGATCATTTGCCCATGCCGTGCACCATCTGGTCGATCAGCTGGATCTGTCCGCCTTCGATGCGCATTACCGCAATGACGACAGCGGCGCGCCGGCCCATGCGCCGACGATGCTGCTCAAGGCCGTG